>JAWLAI010000004.1:0-300000 GCA_041395565.1 Pseudomonadota bacterium
AGCCGGGGTTGAGCAGTCGCAGGCCGCCGGCCGACCAGTCGGCGCTCTGGCCGGCGCCGTTGACCAGGTTGCGGGTGCTCTGGATGTCGAGGAAGTTGCCGTCGATGGTGAGCCCGCCGTCGGCGCGGGTGATGCCGGTGCCGCTCATGACGCTGTTGCCGCCCGTGATGGCGGTCAGGCCGGAGATGCCAAGATCGTTGTTGCCGGTGATGGTGCCGGCGGAGAAGCTCAGTTGCTGGATGAGCACGGCCTGGTCCAGCGTGACCACGCCCGCGCCGATGGCAGCGGTGTCGCCGCTGGCGGGAAAGCCGCCGAGGCAGGTGCCCCAGTTGCTGTCTGTCCAGTTGCCGATGCCGCCGAGCCAGACGCAATCGGCCGCGTAAGCCCGCGGTTGCGACAGCCAGGCGGCGCTAACGAAAATCGATACTGCCAGATACCGAAGTCGGTCGTTCATCGGTGGGTTCCCCTGTGTGCGTTTTCGGTGTGGATCCGGAGATCCGCGGAATTATTTATTGTTGTTATGACAGCGTTATTGCAGCGGGAGGTGTCGCGGGCTGTCGTTGCATACGCCCACGACACCCGGTTTTCTATAGGCGCTCGATGGGGTCTTGTCAGTAGTGCATTGGTACTATCTTTCGAGAGGCTGTCTCAGCATGCTCTGGCAGTGTCGTGGAATTTCTCATTTTTTGTGGTGTCACAATCGTGCGATCTGATTGCCGAAGCTTGCACGGCGCGATCCGCAAGCCGCGCTCCTGGACACAGTGCGCTGACAGTACTGTCATGGAGCCGGTTGCTACCGTCAAATCACAGGCGTTATGCTTTCTGTACTACATTAAAATCGCGGTCCCGGTTTTGGCCGGCGCCGTCAACGACAACACGAAGGTGACCTTATGAAGCGTACAGCACTCGCATTTTCGATTCTCCTGTCCCTGGCCGGTCCGACGGCGGTCCTGGCCGAAGTTCCCCTGGAACAGGTAAAACCGCTGGTTCTCGAGGCCGTTCCCGCTGCGGCAGAGACGGCCACAGGTGAGGCTATGCCTGCTGCCGCCGCGGCGGCAGCCGCAGCGGTGCAGGAACAGCTTGCACCTGCCGCCGCGGCGGAGTCCACGCCCGCTGCCGCGGAGACGGCCGCACCGATGGTGGAACTGCCCACCGAGGCGACGGCGGCCGGCGGCGAGGCTGCCGCAGCGCCTGCCGCCGCTGCCGCTGTGCCAGAGGCTGTCGCGGATGCACCGGAGACCGCTGCAGCCGCGGCCGCCATGCCGGGCAAACCGCCGTGCCCGATGCACGGGATGGGCAAGGGCATGGGCCCCGGCGGCATGGGCATGATGGGTGGTGATAAACCGGGTTGTGACAAGCGCGGCAAGTTCATGTCGCAGCGGCACGCGGAAGTCGTCCAGCGCCTGGACATGATCGAGGCCCGCATGGCCAAGATCGAGGCGATGCTGGAGAGCCTCATGAAGCGCGAACAGGAGGACTAGTCCACCTGCCCGCCCGCGCAGGCACGGCGCGCCGGCCGCTGCGGGCATGCCGCCTGCAGCGGGCACGCTACGATTCTGTCAGCGGACGGACTATCCCTGAATCACGGAAAGCATCCCGCCGATTGCTGCGTACGCGGCGGTCGGCGGGTTCCGCCGTGCCATGCGTGCGTGTTCAGGACGGGAGCTGGCAGTCGGGCTCTGCCGTGCCGAGCTCCACCCGGTCGCGGCCGTTCTGTTTCGCGCGGTAGAGTGCCCGATCGGCCCGGCACAGCAGGCTCTCCGCCGTGTCCTGGCGGGTGCAGACCGCAATCCCGATCGAGCAGGTCAGCGTGATCTCGACATCCTGGTGGTGTACCACCATTTCACGTACGGCGTGCAACAGGCGTTCCCCCAGCGCCGCGGTGTCGCCGGGTTCCACGTCCACCAGGATCAATGCGAATTCCTCGCCGCCATAGCGGGCGATGAAATCCGAGCGCCGGGGGAATGCGCGCACGATTGCATTGGCCGTGGCCCGCAGCACTTCGTCGCCGGCAGGATGCCCGTAGCTGTCGTTGATCTGCTTGAAGTGATCCAGGTCGAGCATCAGCAGTACCGTGGTCTGACCGGCCAGGAACGAGTAGTCGATCTGCCGGGCCAGTACCTCGTCGAAGGCGCCGCGGTTGTGCACGCGGGTCAGCGCATCGAGGCTGGCCTTTTCGCGTATGCTCAGCAGGTCGTTCCGCAGACTGTGGACGCGCTCGCTCATGGTCTGCAGCTGCGCTTCGTAGCGGGCGTGGCGCTCGCGAATCACGCGGGATACGATATCGACGGTTTGCGCGAGCTGCGTGCGTATCTGGGCCAGTGAATTGCCTTCCACGGCCGAGCCCAGTGCCGCCAGTTCGCGGGCGACCAGCTCGTCCTTCGAGCTGTCATCGGTGATCGCGCTGCGCAGGCCGTTGGTCAATTCGCCGATCAGCCCGCGCATGCCCTCCGCGCTGCTTTGAACGGCAGCCTGTTCGTCGCGGCGGTGGCGGCGCAGAAACTGTTGCAGGTCGGCCCAGCGCCGCTGCTCCAGGGGAGCGGCCTGTTCCGCGTCGGCTTCCTGGGCGTCGTCGTTGAGCGGGGCGGGCGTGCCGGTCAGGATGTGCCGGGTCCAGGCCTCGCAGCGGCGCGCCAGCTCGGCGGCTGCCATGGCCTCGATATCGAAGCCGTGATTGCCGTAGGCGCGCACGACGGCGGCGAGCGTGTCCAGCGCCTGGTCGGTCGCAGCCGCTGTCGTGGCAGCCGGTGCCGTATCCGGTACCGGCGGCGGGTCGGCGGCAGCGTGCCTATTCCTGGAGAACAATCCCATCACTCACCCCTGTTCCTTGTGTCCCTGGCGCATCCTGCGCGGGCCCGCGGCGGGCCGGTTGCCGCATTGCAGTGGCGGGGCAGATCGCGTTATTCCCGGATATAACGGCACGCCGGCCGGTTTACTGGAAGGTCGGGTCGGTTGCCGCCGCGTGGAACGGCGGGATGAGCGCTACACCCAGCCGTCGCCACTGTCCCTGGCGATCTTGTCGCCGGGCAGCACCTGGCCCTTGCCGACCGGTTTCTCCGGCAGTCTGGCCTGGTCGGCGGTCTTGCCGAGGGCCGGATACTGGCGGGCCCGGATGCCGTAGCCGAGCAGGGCGCCGCCGGTGGCCGAGACGGCCAGCAGGCCGAGTGTCATGAACTGGGTGAACAACAACAGCACGCCGAGGCCGGCGACACCTGTCAGCGCCGCGCCCAGCTTGAGCGTCGAGCGGTTCTGCAGGCGCCGGGTTTCGCGCAGCAGCTGCTGATGGCTGTTGCGGATCTCCTGGGTCTTCTCCTTTTCGGCGCGGCGGATGAGACGGTCGCGCTGGCGCTGGTATTTCTCGCTGGCCTTGAGGACAGAGTGCTGGCTGGCATGGCCGGCGATCGAGGTGAACCAGAATGCCGCGATCACGCCGATCACCAGGCCAAGGGCGCCCAGCAGCCAGCCATTCCTGGCAAGATCGGCGTCGCGGGCGGTCATCAGCAGCAGCGCGGTCGCGCCCTGCAGCAGGAAGATGCCGATCAGGAACTTGAGGAATGCCGCAATGCTGAAGGGTGTCATCGATGCGCTCGTGTCTGCCCGTGACCCTATTCTGCCACAATGCGCGGGCGCGGATTCGAATTGCCTGTCCCGGACGCGGTCCGTGACGTCCGACTCATGTATATTCAGGTCCTGAACCAGCCAGGCCCGTCACCATGTCCCGGAAAACCACTGTCAGAATCCTGCTCGCGGCTGCGGTCTTTATCGGCATGCTGGTGCTGCTGGCGATCGTGCTCGGCGCGGCACAGTTTATCCTGGCGCTGTGGCGCGAGCTGCAGGCGGCACCGGCCTGGGCGATGGTACTGGTGGCCGGTCTGGCGCTGGTACTGCTGGGGGTCGGGCTCTGGCTCGCCTGGCGCATCCTGCGGCCGGTCCGCGTGCGGACCGGGAAGCCGGCCCGGGCCTATACCGAGGCCGAGCTGCAGGCCCATCTGGAGGCGGCCCGGGCCGCCGGCATCGATGTGGAAACCGCGCGGCGCGAGCTGGAGGAACTGGCGCGCCGCCGTGAGCTGGAAACCGTGCATCTCGCCGAACAGGGCGAGATCAGCAGCGGCAAGAGCTCGCTGATCAACGCCCTGCTGCCGGGTGCGCAGGTGGACACCGACGTGATCGGCGGCACCACGAAGGCCGTGCAGCACTACCGCTGGCAGCGCGAGTCCGGCGACGCGGTGTTGTTGATCGATGTGCCGGGTCTGAACCAGATGGACGGCGACTACGACCCGCTGGTGATGGACGAGGCGCAGCGCGCGCATGCCGTGATCTTCGTCTGCGACGGCGACCTGACCCGCGGTGAGCACCAGGCGCTGCAGCCGCTGCTGGCGCTGCACAAACCGCTGATCGTCGCCTTCAACAAGCTGGACCGGTATTCGAGCGCCGACCGCAAGCTGATCCGTCAGCGCCTGAGCGAGCGCTTTGCCGGCCATCCGGATGTCATGATCGTCGGCATCGCCACGCATCCCACGCGCAAGGTCATCCGGGTCGGCGCGGACGGCAGCGAGCGGGAAGAGGTGCAGGTGCTGCCGCCGCAGATCGACGAACTGCGTGCCGCCGTGCAGTCCGTGCTCGACCGCAACATGGCACTGCTGGAACGGCTGCGCGATACCGCGGTGTTCGAGCTGGCCGCGCGCAAGCTGGACCAGGCGAAGGCAGAGCACCGGGTGCGGGAATCCGCGGCCCTGGTCAGGATATATACGCGGCGGGCCGTGGCGGGCGGGCTGGCGGCGATCAGCCCCGGCACCGACATCCTCATCCAGGGTTACCTCGGCACGCGGATGGTCAAGGCGCTGTGCGAGCTCTACGAGGTGCCGGCGCGCGAGATCGAGCTGAACCGGCTGCTGAACCTGTCGCAGCAACAGGTGCGCACGGCATTGCCGCTGCTGCTGGCCGTGGCCGGCAATGCCGCGAAGGCCTTCCCGGGCGTGGGCACGCTGGCCGGCGGCCTGATGCATGCCGTTGCCTACGGGCTGATCTTCGACGCGCTCGGCCATGCCGTGATCCGGACCCTGGAGACGCGCGGCGAACTGCGTCCCGCACCGACCAGCCTGACCTTCCGCGACAACCTGGTCACCGACGTGGAGACGCGCGCGCGCAAGCTGCTGCGGCTCGCGCTCGACGTGCGCAAGGAGCAGGATGCGTCAGATCGGGACAAGCAGTAACCGGGACAGGAAAATGACTCGCGCAAGGCCGCGCCGGCGCCAAGCAAGCAACACCATTGCCACAGAGGGCGCGCCGCACACGGAGATTCAGCGCGTCTATCTGGGAGTTGCCACAAGCATTGCTGCAAGGTTTCGCTATGGTGTGACCGTATCGCCTGATACAGTGGTAAAGGATCGGACAGAAACTTTTCTGAAGTGGATTGCTTCCTTACCTGCAGGAGAGCCCGGGCGTGATGCGGTCCAGCTATGGATGATGACGGGAAACAGCATTGCCACTGTCGCTGTGCCCCGCAGCTGCCGTGGCAGTTATTTACGGGCATTCCTGGCGTTTTTGCGGTCTTGCGCGAGACTATGCTTTACCCAGGCAGGGTAGCGACGGTATGAGCTCCGACGAACACCTCGAACAGGCACGAGACAGCCTGGAGCAGCTGCTCCAGGACCAGCGTCTGCCGCCGGCTGCACGGGTGGAGCTGGCCAATGACTTCCGTCAGGTCGAGGCCATGCTGGACAAGCTGGCGCACGGCCACATCCACATCGCGGTGTTCGGCCGCGTCAGCGTCGGCAAGTCCTCGCTGCTGAATGCCCTG
Source organism: Pseudomonadota bacterium (assembly GCA_041395565.1). Taxonomy (NCBI): domain Bacteria; kingdom Pseudomonadati; phylum Pseudomonadota; species Pseudomonadota bacterium. The sequence continues at coordinate 5,801 of JAWLAI010000004.1, forward strand.
CTCGGGGAGCGGCGCTTTTCCACCAGCGCCCTGCACGGGGAAACCAAGCAGCATGCCATGTCCGCCTGGGACGAACAGGCCAGCGGATCGGTGTATCTGATCGACACGCCGGGCATCAACGAAGTCGACGGCGAAGCGCGCGAACGCATGGCGCACGAGGTTTCGAGCCGTTCCGATCTGGTGCTGTTCGTCATCGACGGCGACATGACCGAGAGCGAGTACCGTGCCCTGCAGGGCCTGGTGCGCGAACACCGGCCGCTGCTGCTGGTACTGAACAAATGTGACCGCTATACGGCCGCACAGCGCGCGCAGCTGCGCGCGAGCCTGCTGGCGCGGCTGGCGCACATCGTTCCGCCAGAGAACTACATCGAGGTCAGCGCCGATCCGGCCCCGCGCATCTACATCACCACCGCTGCCGACGGCAGCGAGACCGAGAGCGAACGGGTTGCGCCGCCGGATATCAGTGCGCTGAAGGACCGGATCTGGGAGATCCTCGAGGCGGAGGGCAAGACCCTGGCCGCGCTCAATGCGAGTCTGTTTGCCGGCGATCTCAGCGACCGGGTCGGTGCCCGCGTCCTGGCGTTGCGGCGGCGCCTGGGCGAGCGGGTGATCCGCAACTACAGCCTGCTGAAGGGTGTTGCGGTGGCCATCAACCCGGTGCCGGTCGCGGACCTGGCGGCGGCGCTGACCGTGGATCTGTCCATGGTGGTGCACCTCGCCGACGTCTACGGCATGCCCATGACGCGGACGCAGTCCGGCCGGTTGATCAAGACCATCAGCCGGCAGCTCTTGCTGCTGCTGGGGGCGACCTGGTTCATCCACCTGGTCTCGTCGCTGCTCAAGGCCGGCAGTGGCGGCCTCTCGACCCTGCTCACCGCCGGCACGCAGGGTGCCGTGGCGTATTACTCGACCTACGTGGTCGGGCGCGCGGCGGAGGCCTACCTGGCAGCCGGCTGTTCCTGGGGCGAGGGCGGTCCGAAACGGGTGATCCGTGCCATCGTCGACAGCCTCGATCGCGACTCGCTGCTGGCGCGGGCGCGCGAGGACATCCTGGCACGCATCGGTTCGTGACTGCCGTCTCCGGTTGCCGGGTGACGCCGGATTTGCAAAGCGTGAACTGATTCCTGTCCCGTAACGCCTTTCGGTTCAAAGTGACGACACTCGGGCACGTCACTGGAATCGATCGCGCCTTTCCAAGTGCTAGTACGAACGTCGTAGGGATCGTCGGTGCGCGTCGGCGTAAGATCGCGCGCACGGCGCCACCGCCGGTACCGCAACCTCAATCACTCAGGAGTCAGCGCAATGTCACATCACCACGGCATGAGTCATCTCGGCGGTATGCATTCCTTCTGCCACTTCGGCCACCGCGCCCAGCCGGGCGATCGCTTTGGCCGGATGTTCGATCTGCCGCCGTTGTATCTGCCGGTGGCGGCGCTGCAGGCGCTCGGTGCGCAGGGTGGTCCCATGGACGGCGGTACGACGGCGCAGCGTACCCAGAGCGTGACGGTCGGCCACGTGTTCTTCGGCCAGTTCATCGATCACGACATCACCCTCGACACGACTTCCAGCCTGTCCGCGGTGGCCGACGCGACGACCATTCCCAATGCCCGCACCCCCACGCTCGACCTGGATTGCATCTACGGTGCCGGTCCCGAGGCGCATCCCTTTCTCTATCACGCCAGTGGTGCCTTCGCCGGCGTCAAGCTGCTCACCGGGGCGGACGGAACGGCCGTTGCCCAGGACCCGGCCCTGGCGCAGGATGACCTCGCGCGTTCGGCGCACGGCACGGCCATCATCGGCGACCCGCGCAACGACGAGAACCGCATCGTCTCGCAGCTGCAGCTTGCCATGATCCGGTTTCACAACAAGGTCGCCGATACGCTGCATGCCTTGCCCGGCAACACGCTGGCAGGCGGGGACCTGTTCGAGGCCGTGCGCCGTACGGTAACCTGGCACTACCAGTGGGTCGTGCTGCAGGATTTCCTGGTTGCGATGTGCGGCGCGGCGGTGGTCTCCGATATTCTCGGCAATGGGCGCCGCTATTACTGCGCCGCGCAGGGCGACCCCTTCATCCCGATCGAGTTTGCCGCGGCGGCCTACCGCTTCGGTCATTCCATGATCCCGCAGAAGATCCAGATCCAGAAAGGCAAGCCCGCACTCGAGGTGTTCGGGCCGGTGCTCGGCGAGGGTTTCGCGCCCCTGTCGGATGCCCGCGCCGTCGTGGACTGGAACGAACTCGTCACGGCCGCGCCCGGTCACAATGTACAGAAGGCGGAAAAGCTCGACAGCAAGCTCGCGACCGACCTGCTGGCGCTGCCTTTCATCCCTGCCGGCGACGTGCAGTCGCTGGCGGCGCGGAACCTGCTGCGCGGCCAGACCTTCCTGCTGCCGTCCGGCGAAAACGTCGCCCTGGCGCTGGGCCGCGCGCAGGCCGAGATCGACAAGGTCAGTCAGGCCGCGGCGGGCATCGCCGGGACGGCAGCCGACCTCTCGGCCGGAACGCCGCTGTGGTTCTACCTGCTGGTCGAGGCCGAGAAGATCGGTCGCGAGACGACCCCGGGCCATTTCGACAAGGGTGAGGGGCTGGGGCCGGTCGGGGCGCGGATCGTCGCGGAAACCCTGATTGGCCTGCTCGAGCTCGATCCCCGCTCGTTTCTCGCCGGGAACCGCAACTGGGATCCCGCCCAGGGGGTCGGCGTCGCTACCCTGGGCGCGCTGCTCACATTCTAGACGTTGCCCTGGATGGCGGCAGGGTAGAGCCGGCAGTCAGTGCGGCTGGCGGCGGCAGGCCGAGGCGCGCCGGATCGAAATCCGCAGCGATGAAGCCGAGCACGGTCTGACCCGAAGTGACACCGTAGAGCACGGTGACGCACGGCCTGTGCGTCACCTGGCTGAGGTAGGTGTCGCAGGCGAACGCGCCCTGGTACGCCGCGTTGCTCAGGACCGCGAGGCTGACGGCATAGGGGCGGCGGGACAAATCCTGGCCGAAGGCCGCCGCGTCGATATGGCTGGCGCGGATATTGGAACTCACCTGGCGGCCATCGCTGTCGATGGCATAGATCAGTTCGCAGTGCGGGCAGATGCCGACATTATCGCGCAGCACCTGGTCGAGCCGGTCCTGATTGAACCAGACCCGGACCGAGCGCCGTGCGATCAGGCGCAGCGGCGCGTCGAGCTGCGCGCCAAGCCTGTCGTAGTCTACGGTCTGCCTGTTCCGCAATACGGTGGCCATGGCCTGTCTCCGTGGTGTCGTGGCGATAACAAACCGTCACGAAACACACCAAGCAGGATGCGTGCCAGCCACGCGCTTCCGTAGGTGCTTGTCAATCGCGGGGATTTTCACGTGGATCCGCGCTGCAGACGGCCGTTGCGCCCTGCGTTGGTGCGGGCGCCGGGATTGCTGCCCGTTGCGGGTGCGTTCCGCGGCCGCGCGGAAGGCTGAGTCCGGTTCGACCTGCTGTTCGGATGACCTGCACGGCACTGCTGCCGCGCTGCTGGCAGACGCGGCTGCCGGTGGCTCACCGGCACACTCAGGTCGAGGACAGCCGAATTTCCGGCAGGGTCCCGCTGTTGTACAGCACCAGGTCCCAGGTCCCGGCGTCGTGATCGAAACGCAGGATATAGATACCGCCGTCACCGCCACGAACCTTGAAGTGGCTGTGGTGCGGATCCAGCCAGCGGTCGATGATCTCGGTCACCTCGACCGTGCGCCTGCCGATGTAGAAGCGCTGCGGCGCTTCCTCCGCGCGGTATCCTGCATGGCAGTCGACCCGGATTCCGCTAGGCTGTGCCTCGGTATCGCTGTCGCTATGCCATTCGGTGTCGTCGCCCATTGCCGTCCCTCGCTGCCGATCGGCGCCGTGCCGATCCAGACGCCATGGCGGCCGGGCGCCCGTCGCAGTGGCAAGGGCGGGTCCGCTGGCGCGCATGGCAGTCATGATTATGACACGAGCGGTCAGATGCGACAGCGGGCGCAGGAGGGAACACGTCCCCGGCTGCCGCCATCCGCAGGGTGGTCAATCGCCGTCCCCGGTACGCGGGCGGCCGTGGAACGGGTGTGCCCCGCTCCCGCGACGGGGGTACGGCTAGCGCAGGCAATCGGGGACGTGGAATTCCTCGTCCAGCCCGTACACCTCGTCGAAGACCCCGTCGCAATCGCTGTCGCGGATGACGTAATTGCTGGAGCCGCTGTCGGAGTCATGCGTATCCAGACTCCACGCCCAGGTGATCCCTTTCGTGGTCATGCTGAACAGGCTGTCCATGGCCGGGTTCATATAGGTCACGATGTGCGTCTCGTTCACCCCGTCGCCGTCGCCGTCGGCATCGCGCTGGGTGTGCTCGGTGTATCCCTCCAGGCTCGGGGGAGTGAAATGTTCCGCCCGTACCAGTGCCGGAGACAGCAGCAGCAGACCGGCGAGCAGGCATGGCCACAGGCGACAGGCCTCGCTCGGGCAGGTACCGGCCAGCAGCCGGTTCGACAATGTTTCGATCATGGAATAATTCTCATTCAGCGTTATTGTGTTGTATGCCGGCCATGGAGCCGGTCGACTCGCCCCCCAAGTAGAGCAGAAAGCCGCGCGCGTTCCCAGTGGTGCGCTGGTAAAACAGGCACATGCTCTCCTTGTTAACCGCACGTAAGTGCTAGTACATCTGTACTATTTGTAATCATGCCAGGTTGCCGACACCTTGCATACAGTCATAGTCCAAGACACGGAGGTCTTCATGTCCTATCACCGTTTCGGTCAGTTTCTGGTCAACAAGGGGGTCATCACCGATCACCAGCTGCTCAAGGCGCTGGGCGAGCAGCGTGCCCGCAAGCCCTTGATCGGACAGCTTGCGATCAGCGAGCGCCTGGTGACGGTGGGGGAGGCGATGGAGATCCTGCACGAGCAGGCCGGCACCCATCTTTATTTCGGCGAGGTTGCGGTGCGGCTCGGCTACCTGACCCAGAAGCAGGTCGATGCCCTGCTGGATCTGCAGGAGAGCTACCCGCCACGCCTGGGTGAGGTGCTGGTCGACAGCGGTCTCGTCGAGCGGGACTGCGTCGAGCGCATGCTCAACGAATATCACCTCGCCTATCCCGTGCGCGTGCGCGCCAAGCCACGCGGCAAGCGCAGCTGTAACACCACCGGCACCCGCACAGCGCGCAAGCCCGCAGCCGCGGAAAAGGCGCCGACCGCAAAGCAGCGTGGCAAACGCAAGCCGGCCGCGCCGCGCAAGCGGGCGTCGGCGAGCGCGCAGCAGCGGCTCGGCTGAGTACAGGCCCGGCGCCGTGGTTGCTTCAAATGACCACGTGATGCTTGCCTACCGGCGTCACGCTGCTCGCCTGGGGGCCTAGCTCACCGGTCTCTTCGGCAAAGCGGACTTCGTTGCCGATTTCCAGCGCATCGAAGCCGCCGTTCAGCACGCTGTTGCGGTGGAAGTAGATCACCCGGCCGTCCGGCGTGCCGATCTTGCCGTAATCCTCGTCCGGGTGCAGGCTGATCACGTGACCGCCCGGCACCGGTTCGTGCTGTTTGACGTGTCCGCGCCGCATGTCGACGTGACTCTGCAGCTGGCGCTGCATGGCGTTGAAGGCATCGCGGATCGCGACATAGACGTCCTCGTGCGAATGATCCTTGTGATGGTGGGGCTGGTTCACCACCAGCTCGCCGTCGGGCACGGTCAGGTCGATGCGGATCTGGAACAACCGGCCCTGATGATGATGGGCGTGCGGTGCTTCCACCATCACGCGACAGCTCATGATCCGGTCATAGAACTGTTCGAGCTTGACGGCCTTCTCGCGTATCCGCGCCTCCACTGCCTCGGACGGTTCCATGTTGCGGAAGGTGATCTGTAACGGGATTTGCATAGAGTTCCTCCTGCAGTTGCGGGTACTCAGCGCCCGCCATTCAGTGTGCGCGCTCCCAGATCAGTTCGCCGTTGCGGAAAACCTGCCTGACCCGGTGCAGCGGGATGCTGTGCAATCCGCCATCCGGGTCGTAGCGGTCGAAGGCGAAGTGAACGCCGGGTTCGAAGCAGATTTCGCGCATGGCGACGCGGATGATGCGATCCTCGACGCGGTCGTAACAGCCGATCTCGAATTCGGCGGCACCGCATGCCGGGTCCCAGCGTATGCGGTTGAGCAGTTCGTGGATCGGGATCATGCCGCCGCCCGTCCGCTCGTGCCAGCCGCCGCACTGCCGTCATAGTTTGTCCTGGTGGCAGCTGCCTTCCCGGATCCAGACGCCGCGCCCCTCGCAGCGCAGCAGGTCGTCGCCGCTGCAGACATAGTCGCCGATGGCATAGGAGCGGGAATTGAAGTAGCAGACGCCCGCCTCCAGTTCGAGGTCAAATGACGGTTCGTCCGCGTCCGTTTCGTCGAAGATGGGTGAGTTCTTCAGTTCCGGGTCCGGTGCGCCGACTTTCGGAGCGTGTTTGGTGGCATCGGTCATGGCTCGTCCTGCGCTGCAAGGGTGATCGTTTATAGGTACTATTCAAACACTTGACTGATATGCCTGACATTGAGGTCAGTCAATTACCGGCCACTGGAAGCATCCGCGGCCCCGAACCGCATTGTTATTTCAAATCGCAACCGAATCAAGCGCGTGGTCATGCATCCCGCAAGGAGAGACGATGCTGAAACCTAGTGATGCCGAGATACAGGCAGCCCTGGCCGAGGCCGAACGCATGCGCGCGCAGGGCGGCGACCCGCATCATCTTGCCCATTCCCTGCTGTACCTGGAACACCGCGTCCGGCTGTTGGAGGCCGTATTCGAGGCCGCCAAGAACTACCTGCGCTTCGGGCAGGAGGAGCACGAACATGCCGTGCTCGCCAACGCCATCGAAGCGGCGCGCAGCGGCGCGGACCACGACAGTGCGCGGGACGGCGAGACGTTCGGGCTGTAGCGCCGCTCGCAGCATTACCCGCGGCCGCGGCAACGGCGATTTATTCACCTGGCAAGGTGCGGCCCCGGACGCCGGAACGCGGCACCCCGCTGCTCAGGCCAGTGTCTGCGCCGGCGGACTACTGGTGAAATTCGCGGTCCGCGAACGGGTCGAAGCGATAATGGATGTCATGATGCAGTGGCGGCAAGGTGCGCAGGTAGGTCGCCAGGGCCTGGCGGTCCGCCGGGGTGAGCCCCATGCTGCTGGCAGCCAGCACCTCCGACATCAGCGCCCCGGTATAGCTGCCGTCGGGGCGTTGGCCGGTGGCGAGGAAGCTGTCATGCTCACGCGGCGTCCATGCGCCGATGCCGGTGACCGGATCCATGGTGATGTTGGGGACGGGTCTTTGCTCGGGGCCGGTGGCGGTACCGGACAGGTGGCGATCGCGCTGCAGGCCGCCCAGCAGGCCACGGGGCGTATGGCACTCGGCGCAATGCCCCAGCGCGTTGGCGAGGTAGGCGCCCCGGTTCCAGGCGGCCGAGCGCGCCGGATCGTCCTCCCAGGGCCCCGGGTCGAAGCGGCCGCGCTTCCAGTCACGCACCAGACGGCGCGAGAACAGGTACCACGGCAGCGCGTGCGGCCGGTTGGCGCGCGCGCTGGGCGGCTGTTGCATCAGCCAGGTGTACAGCGCCTGCACGTCGTCCGGTCGGATGCGGGTATATGACGTGTAGGGGAAGGCCGGGAAGTAGTCCGCACCGGCCGGGCTGATCCCCATGCCGAGGGCACGGCGGAAATCATCCTCGGACCATGCGCCGATGCCGTGGTCGCGGTCCGGCGTGATATTGGGCGGGTAGAAGGTGCCGAACGGGGTCTCCAGCGGTCGGCCGCCGGCCAGCGGCACGTCCCGGGTATGGCAGGAGGCGCAGCCGGCCACGCCGAACAGGTAGCGGCCGCGCGCGAGCAGATCTGATTCCTTGGCGTGGACCGCCGGGGCGGGCGACAGCGACGCCAGCAGCAAGAGCATCAGGCTCGCGATACCCGACCCTGCAAGCCTGTTGGCGCGTACCGGCATGTCCCGTCCCCTGGTTCCGTTCCCGCTGCCGATTGTGCCATGCCCGTGTCCCCGGGTCAGGCCGGGAGACATTGCCGCCCGTCGGGGCGGTGTGCAAGTGCCGGACCGCTGGCTATAATGCAACGGCACGCGGCAGACCTGCCTGAGCGCTGCAGCTGCTGTTGTCCCTGATGCCGGCTCGCACCACCCGCACGATCGCGATGCAACTCATGAAAGGCAATCCGGTTCCGGTCCTGTTGGGTATCCTGGTCATCGTCGCCCTGGCGCTGGCGGGCTACCTGCAATCGCGCCAGCCCGATCTCCCCGCCATACCCGAAGTGATGGTCGATGACTTCTCGCGCCCGGTGCGGGACCAGATCCTGGCCGCCCGCGCGCAGCTGCTCGCGGCGCCGCAGGACGTCGGGCGCAACCTGGCGCTGGGCAAGATCCTGCATGCCTACCAGCTGCTGCCACCGGCCATGCGCTGTTATCGCCGGGTCCGGGTGCTGCAGCCGGACGCTTTCGACGCGGCCTACCTGCTTGGCATCGCCCAGGCACAGGCCGGTGATGATGCCGGGGCCATCGGCAACCTGCGTGCCGCGCTGGCACTGAAACCGGACTATGCCCAGGCCAAGCTGCGCCTGGGCGAGCTGCTGTACAAGACCGGCGAGCTCGCGGCGGCACGGTCCCTGCTCGAGGCCCTGCTGGTGCAGGAGCCGGCATCGGCCTGGGGCCATCACCGGCTGGCGCAGGTGCTGGCCGCGCTCGCCGATCCCGCCGGTGCAATCGAGCACAACCGCCGCGCGGTCGAGCTGTATCCCGACTTCGGCCCGGCGCACTATGCCCTGGCGCTGGCACTGCGCGATCGCGGCGACACCGCGCAGGCGCAGGAACACATGGCGCGTTACCGCGAGCACCCGGAACAGACGCCGCCGCACGTCGACCCCCTGCTGCAGGCGCTGGAGGATCTCGACACCAGCGCGCAGGCGCACGTGCGCCGCGCCAAACAGCTGGAGCGCGCAGGGCGGATGCCGGAAGCGGAGGCGGAGCTGCAGCAGGCGGTAGCCGCCGAGCCCGATTCGGAAGAGGCGCACAGCTACCTGGTCTGGCTGTACCGTCGACTCAACGACACGGAACGCGCGGAACAGCATTACCGCGCGGCGACCGCACGGGTGCCGAACGCGATCATGGCAAACCTGGAGTACGGCTCGCTGCTCGCCGAGCAGGGCCGGTTCGCGGCGGCGGCCGCCGCCTTCGAGCGCGTGCTGCAGGCCGATCCGGAACACAGTCAGGCACATACGCTGCTGGGACAGGCGCAGGACGAACTGCACCAGCCGGAACAGGCCGAACAGCACTACCGCCAGGCGCTGGCGAGCGATCCCGGCAATCAGCGTGCGGCGGTGTTGCTCGGCCGGCTACTGTTGCTCGCTGGACAGCAGGACGCGGCGGCTGAACTGTTTGCGCAGGCCGCTGCGGTCGCGCCACGCGAACGTCCCTACTACCTGCAGCGCATTGCGCAGATCTGGGACGAGGCGGGACGGCGCGACCGTGCCAGGACAGTGCTCGAGCAGGCGCGGGAGCTGGCCGGGCAGCAGGGCCTGCACCGCCTGCGCGGCGAGATCGAGCAGACACTGGCACGCTGGGGGGAGACGGAATGAGGCTTGTCGTTGCTAGCTGTAGTGGTGCGCTGCTGGCCGCGGTGGCGCTGGCCGGCTGTGACGGCGAGCCCCCGGCATCGCAGTCGCCGGCGCTGCCGGCGGCGGCCGGCGCAGCGTTCGAGGAGGTGGCGGCCGCGACCGGCCTGGTGTTCCGCCACTTCAACGGCGCGAGTGGCGCCTATTACCAACCCGAGGTGTTCGGTCCGGGCGTGGCCGTGTTCGATTACGACAACGACGGCGATCTCGATGTCTACCTGCCGCAGGCCGCCATGCCCGACCCGGGACAGTCGGCCGCGGCGGCGCTGTTCCCGCTGCCGCCGGGCCAGCCGCCCGGCGACCGCCTGTTCCGCAACGCCCTGATACCGGAGGGCGAGCTGCGTTTCGCTGACGTGACGGCGGACGCCGGCATCGCCCATGCCGGCTACGCGCAGGGCGTGGCGAGTGGCGATTACGACAACGACGGCTACAGCGATCTCTACGTCACCGGTTTCGGCGCCAACGTGCTCTATCACAACGACGGCGACGGCCGCTTCAGCGACGTCACCGCCGCGGCCGGCGTCGATGATCCGCGCTGGAGCACGAGTGCGGCGTTTCTCGACTACGACCGCGATGGTGACCTCGACCTGTTCGTCGCCAACTACGTGGCTTTCACCGTGGCAGGCAACAAGGCCTGTGCCGGCGCGGATGGCAAGCTCGATTACTGCGGGCCGCAGTCCTACGCCAAGGCGCGCGACCGGCTGTTCCGCAACGACGGCGACGGCCGCTTCACCGATGTCAGCGACGCGGCCGGGCTGGGCGCGGCGTTCGGACCCGGGCTCGGCGTGACCTGTGCGGACTTCGACGGCGATGGCTGGACCGATATCTACGTCGCCAACGACGGCGACGAGAACCAGCTGTGGATCAACCGCCACGACGGCAGCTTCGAGAATACCGCGCTGATGGCAGGGGTGGCGATCAACGCCTACGGCAAGCCGGAGGCGAGCATGGGCGTGACCGCGGGCGATTTCGACGGCGACGGCGACGAGGACCTGTTCATGACCCACCTCGACCGCGAGACCAACACGCTGTACGTGAACGACGGCACGGGCAACTTTCTCGATGTCACCGATGCCCACCGTCTGGGCCGCATCAGTCTGCCCTATACCGGCTTCGGTTCCGAGTGGTTCGACTACGACAACGACGGCGACCTCGACCTGTTCGTCGCCAACGGCGCGGTCAAGCTCGAGGAAGCGCAGCGCGGTCAGCCGTTCCCCTACGCGGAACGCAACCAGCTCATCCGCAACGACGGCAAGGGCGGGTTCGACGACGTCACCGCTGCGGCCGGTCCGGCGTTGGCATTGGTCGAGGTCAGCCGCGGCGCCGCCTTCGGCGATATCGACAACGACGGTGATATCGACATCGTGGTGGCCAATAACAACGGTCCGACCCGGTTGCTGCGAAACACGGCGGCTGCAGGCAATCACTGGCTGAGCGTGCAGCTCGAAGGTACGCGCGCCAACCGCGCCGGCCTCGGTGCGCGGGTTGCCGTGTTGCGCGCGGGCAAGCCGGCGCTCTGGCGCCGCGCGCACACCGACGGCAGTTATCTCAGTGCGAACGACCCGCGCGTGCACTTCGGGCTGGGTGCGGACGGCACGACGCTGGCCGTCGGCGTGGTATGGCCGGACGGGACGCGCGAGCGCTGGGACGAGATCGGGGTGGATGGTTTCGTCACGCTGCGCGAGGGCAGCGGGTCGGCGTGGGTGGTCACGCCCTGAGTGCCCAGCCGGTGCACGGCGTGCGCCGTTCACAGCAACCGGGTTAAGGCGTATGCTGAAGCGGGGGCGCGGGGGCGGCCCCGACACAGCAGCACAGACAACAACGACAAGTCGCGGCGTGGACGGCTCTGGTGCCTGGTCACGCCAGCGGTGGAGGAGGGGCGATATGGCTGTCGAGTCCGGCACCGGTGCCGACCTGGAGCAATTGAAAGCCGCGGTCCGGGATGCGGTTGCGTCCGGCCGGGATCTGCAGGCGCGGGTAGAGCAACTGATGCTCACCTCCATGCGCAGCATGGGCGTGGACCCGTCCCGGATGCAGGAGCAGATCCGCGCGGCGCTCGAGGGTGTCGAGGCCGGGATCTCGCCGCAGGATTCGGGCGCTGCCGCGCGCCAGGCCGTGGCCGGTATCGAGGCTGCGCTCCTGCAAGCCGCGGAAGCATCCAGCCTGGCGATCCGGGAAGCGGCCGGTCACGCCGGCGAGTTCGCCCGTGACGACCTGAAACGGGCCATCGACGAGCTGGCCACGCTCGAACAGCGCTTCATCCAGACCCTCGCCGCCGCGGGCAAGGCCGGTTCGCAGGCGGCGCAGGCCGGCTTTGCGGACATGCAGCGGCACCTGGAGGCCAGTGGCAGCGCCTTCGGCGCGCAGTTGACGACGCATGTCGGCACCCTGCGCGAGCTGCTGGCGCAGCGGGGGCAGGAAGGCCTGCAGGCCGGCGCCGACGCGGCCGTGAAAACGGCGGAGCAGCTGGGCAAACTCGCTGCCTCCCTGCTGACGGGCATCGGCCAGGGGCTGGCGGACGGCGCGGCGGCGCCGGACGGGGAGCGCGAACACCCGGCAGGCAAGTCCTGATGTTCCTGGAAGCGATCAGCGCCGGAAAGGACATCGGCCGGGTGCACGAGATCGCCTCGATCCTGGTGCGCTGCGGTTTCGGCGACATGGTACGCCGGCTCGGCCTGGGGCATGCGCTGGAGCAGGCCGGCAAGGCGCTGCACTGGAAATACGCGGAAGAAACCGCGTCGCTGCAGCCACACCAGCGTGCGCGGCATGCCCTGCAGAAACTCGGACCCACCTTCGTCAAGCTGGGGCAGGTGCTGGCGACGCGCGTGGATCTGTTCCCGCCGGAGTGGATCGCGGAATTCGAGATGCTGCAGGACTCGGCGCCGCCGGTGCCGTTCGAGGCATTGCGCGCGCAGCTGACCGAGGATCTCGGCGGGCCGCCGGAGGAGATCTTCGCGGAATTCGACACCGAACCGCTCGCGGCGGCCTCCATTGCGCAGGTGCACCTGGCGCGACTGCACGACGGTACGCAGGTGGTCGTGAAGATCCGCCGGCCGGACATCAAGCGGGTGGTGGAGGCCGATCTGCACCTGATGGACCGGTTGGCGCAGATCGCCGGCAAGGAAAATCCCGAGACCCAGCGTTTCTGCCCGGCGGAGGTGGTGCACCATTTCAGCATTTCACTGCGGCGCGAACTCGACCTGGCGCATGAATGCCGCAATGCCGTGCGGGTAATGGAGAATCTCGGCGCGGACGATCACGTCGTGATCCCGAAGGTCTACTGGCAGTGGACGGGGGAGCGCGTCAACGTCCAGGAATACATCGACGGTATCTCGGGGCGCGACGTGGCAGGATTCGAGGCGGCGGGTCTGGACCGCGCGCTGATCGCCCGCCGCGGCGCCAGGGCCGTGCTCAGGATGGTGCTGGTAGACGGTTTCTTTCACGCCGATCCCCATCCCGGCAATGTGTTCTTTCTCCCGGAGAACCGCATTGCGCTGATCGACTTCGGCATGATCGGCCATCTCAGCGAGGAGCGGCGCTTCCAGGTCGTCGATCTGCTGCACGGCATGGTCGAGCGTGACAGCAGCACCATCTGCGAGGTGCTGCTGGAATGGTCCGACAGCCTGAGCCTGCCGTCGGAACGCCTGGTCGCGGACATCTGCGCCTTTCTCGACCAGTACCACGGACTGTCGCTGGGCCAGGTGCGCTTTCCCGACATGGTGCGGGACATGATGGCGATGCTGCGCGACCACAAGCTGATGCTGCCGGCGGACCTGTCCATGATGTTCAAGGTGTTTCTGACGCTGGACGGCTTCTGCCGCCAGGTCCAACCCGACTTCGACCTGATCGCCGAGGCACGGCCGTTCGTGCGCAATGCGCTGATCACGCGCTATACACCGCAGGAAATCGCCAAGCGCGGCTGGCACGGCGTCTCCGGCCTGATCGATGTCCTGACCGGTCTGCCCCGGGACATGCGCCGTCTGGTGCGCGCGGCGCGCAAGGGGGCGTTGCGGGTGCACATCAATGTCGAGGAACTGGAGCGCTTCGGCGAGCGCCTGGATACGGCCGTCAGCCGCCTGACCGTAGGCATGATCACCGCGGCCTTCATCATCGGCACGTCCATCATACTGTCCGTGACGGGCGATACCGAGTATCTGGGCATGTCCCTGCTCGCCGCCCTGGGTTTCACCCTGGCGGTGCTGGGCGGCGTCTGGGTGCTGTTCTCGATCTGGCGCGGACGGCACTGAAGCCGGCCGACGGCCTCCACACAGGCGCCGGTCCAGGCTGTGCCCGCAGATTTGACTGCAGGCAACCGGTCGCGGCTGCAGGAAGCTCCGCCAGGTGTACGCCGCTTGGATGTTCGAACCTGGAACTATCCCCAGGGAAGATGCAATACCACGAATTGCAAGGGCGCTGTCACGAGATCGACGACAATGGCAACCGGGTACAGCAGGATGCCTAACAGCAGATCAGCGTCGTTGCGCTCGATGCTGGTTTGTATCTTCAGTGCAAACGGATATTCCAGCCGCGCACCCACCTGGTCGCGAACGAGCCCATAATGGCTGCCTACCCGGCGGGACAGACCGGCACGGGGAACAGTGAAACCGTTGTAGAGGAAATCCTGATCCTGCCGGTTTTGCGCAAGCCATGCGCGCAGGTCGCCGGCAATATCGAAGACCGGTATTCGCGCCGCTGCTGCGTTATTGCCGCACTCCGGCATGATCGTCGCAGCCGGTATGATGATCGTATCGGCCCAATTGTTCCATTGCTCCCGGCTGGCCAGTTCCTGCTTGAAACTCGCGAGAAACGTGGCAGAGGAATCTGCCAGTTCCGGCACCGCCCGCCCTGCCTGCCTGTAAGTGGAGATGGTCGTGAAGCCGGCTTGCGGCGCCGGCTTTGCCTTGATGTTCCCGTAGATGCAGACAATGACTTCACCATCCTGCAGGTACGCCCATTTGATCTTGTCGACCACGGACACCGGTTACGTGTAGAGACTGTTTTGCGGCTTGATGTAGTGATTGTGTACCAGCCGCCTGGCGAGCCCGTAATCGTTGACCATGAACAGCGCGAACAGTGCGAGCAACAGCAGCGCCGGTGATTTCCATTTTCCGATCTGCATGGCGTCCGGTTCAGCCGGGGTGAATACCGCCGTCACGCCATGCGCCGAGCGCGTGCGGATCCGGTGTGCGGGCCGGGCAAGCTGCCGTCCGCTAGCAGCCGACAGCGTCGGCTTGTGTTACGGCCCCGCACGGTAGCGCGTGTTGTAGCGCGCGTGCAGCGCGTCGCGCACCGTGAGATCACGGCCGGAAGCGGGTAGCGGCTCCAGGGTCGTGCCGTGCGCCGTGTAGAGGTCCATGTCCTTGGCCCAGCCCTCGGCCTCGACCACGAAACGGCGCGTCCAGCCTGCCGCCAGCGCTGGCAGGTCGCCGCCGAACGCGAGCTGCACTTCCTCGCCGGGGCCGATGATGGCGGTGGCGTCGTCGCGTGCGGCCAGCAGTTCGGTGGCGGGGCCGAACGCGGTGTAATGGCCGGCCATATGGCGGGTGTCCCACAGCGGGCTGCGCTGGGCGTAATCGTAGTGCGGCTGGCGCTGCGGTCCGGTCGTGCGCCGCGCGAACCCGGACTCGGCCAGCCGCGCCTCCAACAGCGGCAGTGCCGTGCGGCGCGCAGCGGGCAGGGCTTCGGCCTGCACGACCGCGGCCCGGTCCCAGTAGATCTCCTGGTTCGTGGTCAGGCGCAGCGCGGTGGTGCCCTCCGGCAGACCGGCCAACGGCACGGACATGCGCCGCGGCATGCCGGCGGGATAGCCGAACTCCGCCAGTACCGTGTGCCAGCGACCGTCGGCGCCGCGCGCCGCGAGCGTCGGGGCGCGGTAGTCGGCGCCGGCCTGCCAGGCGGCGAACATGGTCTGGGAGTAGGGATACTCGACCCAGCCGTCGAGCACCAGGACCGGGTCGGCAGCGGCCAGCGGTTGCGCGAATTCCAGGGTCAGCACCTGCTCGTGCGCCAGCCGGCCGATGAAGCGGGAATCGAGCGTGCCGACCGGGGCGGCCACCCGATCGGCGGCGGCGACCTGCGGCGTGACATCGCTGCCGTCGCCGGTCGTGGCGCGCACCGGCAGCTGTTCGTGGCGGTAGAACACGGCGGCGCCGCTCGGGACCGGGTCGGCGCTGGCCATCCGCTCGTCCAGCACCAGGTCCCAGCCCGGTGGCAGGTCCCAGGCGATCAGGCGCACGGCATCGAGGTAGGCCGCCTCCTCCATGGGTTCGCCGATCCTGAGTTCGTAACGCCCCGCGCGCGCGACCGGCAGCCCGGCCGGCAGCAGGAAATTCTCGTGCGGGCGCGGTGGCGCGTACACGCCGGGAGCGACGAGGTAACCCAGTCCGCCCACCCAGCAGATCGCTGACGAAGGCGTACTGCGTGCCGTCCCAGGCGAACAACACCGGGCAGCTGGAGAGCTGTCGCTCGGTCTCGATGAGCGGATGCAGCTGGCCGGCCGCAAGCGCCAGCTCGGTCTGCAGCACGCCGTCCGACCAGGTGAGCGCGACGAAATCGAGCCCCGGCGCGCCACCCAGTCCAGTCACCACCGGCTGCAGGTCCTGGCCGGGCCCCGAATGCCGGCGCCAGGTGTCGGTGAGGATCCAGCGCGTGCCGCTGCGCAGCGCCAGCCGCGTGCCGATGCCCGAGGCATTGGAGCGCATGGTTGCGCCGGCATCGTCGCGGCCGGTCGGCGCCAGGCCGATGAAGGTGAAGCGTCCCGCGCCCGGCGGCCACACCCGCAGCGCCGTATCGGTGCCCAGCGCGGCCACGGCGGGTCCGCGCGCGATGTCGCTCACCACGCTCGCCCAGGCCACCTGCGGCCCGGTTGCGCTGAACAGTTGCACGAGCGTGTCGCCGCGCAGCGCGTACACGGCCCAGCCGGCAGCCTGCGCGACCAGCAGCTCGCCTTGTCCGTCGCCGTCGACGTCGCGCAGTTCCAGCCGCGGCCGCGCCGAGGTCGGCACCGTGCCGAGCGGTTGTGGCCGCCAGTCGCCGGTTGCCGGGATTGTCCAGCGCGTCACGCTGCCATCGTCAGCGAGCGTGTAGAGTTCCGGCAGGCCGTCGGCATCGTTGTCGCCGGCGACCGCGGCTGCGATGGGGGTAGCGATGAAGGCGCCCGCCGGGTCGGCGGGGTGGTAATCCCAGCCCAGCGCGTTGACATAGACGGCGTGCGGCGGCGTGGCGTGCAGGACGATCAGGTCGGTGTCGCGGTCGTTGTCGAGATCCAGCAGGAGCACTGCACGGCTGTCGGGCCGCGCGCCGGCCAGCCCGTGTGCCGCGGCCAGCGGCCGGAAACTGCCGTCGAGGTTGTTGTTGAGCAGTTCGTCGGGGCCGTCGGCGTTGACCAGGAACAGGTCGAGGTCGCCGTCGTGGTCGGCGTCGAACATCGCGCCGTCCACGGTATCCTGGCCGCCAGCGGCGGTGCCGGTCGCGGCGGTGGCGTCGTGCCAGCCGCCGTCGGCGCGCTGTTGCCAGAGCGCGTTCGGTCCGCGCCGGCAGAAGTAGACATCGGTATGTCCGTCGTTGTCGATATCGCCCCACAGTGCGGCATTGACATCCCTGACCGACGCGAGCGGGTGGTCCGTCATGACCGTGAAACTGCCGTCGGCACGGCCGTGCAGCACCGTGTTGTAGGTGTCTGCCGTGGCCGCGGCACCGGCGATGAACAGGTCGGCCTGGCCGTCGGCATCGATATCGGCAACGGTCAGGTTCGGCGCGGCACTCCCGGCCCGCAGCGGCAGTGCGGGGACCGGCGCGGCGAACAACGCGCCCGCGGGCGCCGTGGCGCGCGTTGCCGTGCCCGTCTCCCACGGGGCGGCCTCGCACAGGGGGCCCATGCGGGTGTACTTGAACTCGATGAGCCGGGCCCGCGGGTTGTCGGCGAGCTGCGTGTAGCGGGCGAGCGCCTGTCCCGCAGCGTCCGCAGCGCCGCGCTGGCGGTAGATCTGTGCCAGGGCGTAATAGGCGCTGCGCAGGTAGGGGTCGGACTCCACCACGCGCCGGTACCAGGTCAGCGCCGCGTCCGCGTCGCCGCGCTGCTGCAGGGACTGCGCCAGGAAATAGGCCGCGTAGGCATCGTGCGGGTCGGCCGCGAGCACGGCCTGCAGGTGACCGGCGGCGACTTCCAGTGCGCCGCGCCGGAACTCCAGCAGGCCCGCACAGTAGCGTGCCCGCAGGTCGTCCGGCTGTTGCACGAGCAGGGCGTCGAAAGCCGCGCGGGCCGTCGTTTCGTCCCCTTCGAGCTGCCGGTTCATCAGCGCCACGGCCTGGTTGAAGCGGAACAGGCCCACGCGCGGAAACCGCCGTGCTAGCTGTTCGAAGACCTGCAGCGCGGCCGGGTAGTCGAAGCGGCCCATCAGGCCCACGCCGCGGTTGTTCAGGGCGATGGCCTGCGCGTCGGGCTGCGTGGCGGCGGTCCCCGGAGCGCCGTGCTCGCAGCCGCACAGCCCCGGCAGCAGGCAGATGGGCAGCAGCCAGCGCCGTGCCCGGCGGCCGTATGCGGCTAGCATGTCCCGGCGTCCCCGGGGGCGGGGTGACACATGGCGGTTGGGCTCCCCTCCGAGTCAGATGCGCGTGCGTGCGGCGGCTTGCGTTGCGCGGACGGTGCCGAGTGTACCCGATCGGCGGCGCTATGCGGGGGGACTGCCGCCGTCCGGGTGGCGGACACTGCGGCGCAGCGGCAGCCACAGCCGGCCGTGTGCGAAACAGTTCCAGCCCCACTTAAGCCAGCGGATCAGCGCGAACGCCAGCCACATCGACCAGGCCAGCATCAGGAACCGGTAGGCGAGTACCGGCAGCGACACGAACCACGCTTGCGGCAGGACGCTGTCGATGCGGTCCTGGTACCAGTTCAGGGTGCCGCGCGAGGAGCCGTTGCCGGCGATCTGCATCTCCGGGTTGCCGAGCAGGCCATTGGACACGGCGCCGAACAGTGCCGCCAGGGCGATCAGGGTGAGTAGCACCAGGCCGACCTGCATGGCATCGAAACGCACGGCATGGTCCGGGCCGAGGCTGCGGCCGCGCGCATACAGCGCGAAGATCCAGGCCGCGATCAGCAGGGCGATGAACGGGGTCACGGTCGTCAGCCCGATCCCGAGCAGGATCCAGGAGCTTGTGTGCAGCGGCGTGCCCTTGATGCGTCCCAGCAGTAGCGCGAGCACCACGACCACGATGAGCACGCCCCAGAACAGCACGGCCGGCCCCTGGCGGATGCCGCCGGTCAGCAGCACCCAACGGTCGTGGCCCGGTCGGACGGTGGTCCGGCTGTTGACGCTGGCGCTGCCGAGGTCGACCGCCGGGCTCGCGAACCACCAGGCGCTGCCGCGCGGTTCCTGCCACTGCAGGACGATATCCTGATTGCCCGGCCGCAGCGGCAGGGTCACGCTGCGGCCGTCCTGGCGGACCGGCATGGCGCTGCCATTGATCGTGACCGATTCCAGTCGCGCGCCGGTTGGCAGGGTGAGCGTGTGCTGCTGACCCTGCGAGCTGCGAATGGAGACAGCCAGCTCCGCCGCCGTCACGCGCCTGCCGGGCGTGAGCAGCAGCCGGCTGCGATCGATGGTCAGGGTCTGGCCCTCGATACCCTGCGGTCGGGTGATCGCCAACTCCACCTGCTCGCCCGGCCAGGGTTGCCACTGCGGCTGCCATTCGCCATCGGCCTGCTGGTGATAGATGGCGGGGATGCCGCTCGGGCGTACGTTCCAGATCGGCGTCACCTCCAGGCGCCATGCCTCCGACCAGGCGCGATCCTGCGCGGCGGTCAGCGTCATGTGCTCGCGCTGGGCGAGCGTGGAGTGCCAGCCGACCGCTCGCGCGGATTCGCTCAGGGTGATGACGGCGTGCCCAGCCTCGACCTCGATGCCGTCGGTGATGACCGCCTCGCCCTCGAGCAGCGGGATGCGCAGCACGGCCGGCAACGCGGTGCCGGATTCCAGCTGCACGCTGGTGGCCAGCTGCCAGTCCAGTCCCAGGCGCAGGTGGCGGCTTACACGTGCGAACACGGGGATCTCGGAGCGGGTGTCGAATTCGTCCGCGTCGCCGTGCGTCCGGTTACGCGTGAACGACAGGGAGCGTGGACGCGGCGCGCCCGTTCCCTCGCTGCTCCAGCCCTGGAGCGCGACCGTCAGCGCATGCGGCGGCAGCGGGAAATCCAGCCGCAGGGCGTTCAGGTGGGACACGCGGCCCTGGATGACCACCGTGTGTACGCCGGCCTCGACGTACAGCCAGAGCGCGTCGTTGCCCGCGCGGAACAGGGCGGTGGCGGGCGTGCCGTCGATGGTCACGGCCGACGGCATCCATTCGTTCAGCGGTACCGGCAAGGGCAGCGCGACGTTCGCGGCGGCATGCACGCGCAGGCTGAACTCGGCCTGTCCGGCATCGAGGCGGATGGCCAGCCGTTCGAGCTCGGCACACTGCGGCAGGCAGTCGGCAGGCTCCAGCAGCCGTTCCCTGAGCGCCGTGAGCAGTGCCTCCGGGGGGTAGGCGGCGAGACCGGCATCCGGCTTGGTCGCGAGCCCAATGGCGAGCAGCGCGAGCGCGGCCGCGCCGGTGCCGTGGCGGGTACCGGCCAGCAGCCCCTGCAGCGGCGTGCGCAGCAGTTTCCAGCCCAGCAGCAGGACCATGCCGACCCGTAACAGGTTGAACAACAGGTTCGCTGCCGGACCGATCAGGTAAATGGACAGCGACTGGTCCCTGGTGACCGGGCCGTTCCAGCTGACCGGATACACGCGCCAGGTCCATTCCGGCAGTCCGGCGCCGGTCTGCAGCTTGGCACCCGGGTCCTGCACCAGCCGGTCGAAGCCGGCATCCGGCTCCGAGCCCAGGCGCTTGCCGGAGGACGCGAGCCCGCTCACGCGGTCCTGCGCAGTCTCGGTGCGGGCGCCGGTGATGGCTTGCTGCAGGGATGCCGGCGGCGCACCCGGCTGCCGCTGCGCCGGGGTGTCGCCCAGGGCCTGCCAGGCGCGTTCCAGCTGCGGGTAGATGCCGTCCCGCACCTGCGCCACCATGAACGGCAGGGCCAGCAGCAGCAGCGCCACGGCCGACAGCACCAGATAATTGCGCACCAGGGCATGGACACGGGTTCCATGCACCGCGCGCAGCAGCGCCAGGGTGACGATGAGGTTGAGCCAGATGTAGGCCGGCGCGCCCGGTTCATGCCACAGCGCGGCCAGGCCGACCAGTCCGAGCGCGCCCCAGCGCCGCCCGTACAGCTTCGACAGTGCGATGCTGCTGATCAGGACGATGAAGAAATCGAGCAGTGTCCAGCGGCTCAGCCAGGTCGTGGGCGCTTGATCCGCACCGCTGATCGCGAGCACGCGGTAGCCGGGCGGTACGTTGATGCTGGCGGTGACCTTGCTGAAATCGTGATCCCAGCCGACTGCGGAGAGATGACGCACCGAGTCCTCGATGCGGCTGTCCGCGGCCAGGGCGAGATTGCCCTGGCGCACCTCGATGCCGATGCTGCCATCGGCGGCGCGGGTGATCAGCTGCGGTTGTCCGTCGAGCGTGACCTGGCCCGGGATCAGGCCAGGCGCGGCATTGATGCGCCAGCCGCGCGCGAGCGTGCCACTGATGTGATCGCTGACGGCATAACCCTCACCGGCGAAATCCAGCCACAGGGTGCGCGCCAGCACCAGCTGGTTCGGTTCGGCTTCCGGGTCGCCGCGGCGGGTCTGTTCGAAGCGCAGCGGGGTGCCGGCCTGCATGCGGTAGGCGGGCAGCGGCTTCCATTCCTGCGGCAACGCGCTCTGGCTGGCATCGATGCTGTCGGGGCTGATGATCCTGAGCATGCGCAGTTGCGGCTGTGCCTCGAATACCCAGAGTTCCTCGGCTGGCCAGGGCGCCGGGTAGGCATCCGTCTGGAGCGCCAGGATGGCGCGGTTGAGCCGGCTTTCGACGCTGACCACCCAGCGACCGGCACGCAGCTTCAGACGCAGCATTCCGCCATCATCCAGCCGTGCCGGCAACTGGCTGTGGACCGCCACGGGTTCGAAGCCGCCAAGCAGTGCGCCGCTGAGCGTGATTTCCCGCTGCTCACCGGAGACCTCGAGTTCGATGCGCGTGGTCAACGCGAGCGGTACCGTGTCGCTGAGCTTGCGGAAGACCTTGATGTCCACGCGCGCTACCGCGTCGGTCCCGCCGCTGGTAGCGCTGAGCCAGAGTTGGCCGTTGCGGAGATCGGGACTGGCGACCGGTTTGCCCTCCAGGCGTAGTGTCACCAGACCGGAATCGGCCGGGATGGCGAGCGCCGCCGGCAGCTGCTGCCAGCGGAACCGGCCCTGCACGCTGTGCTGGCCGCGGCCCAAGGTGAGCGCGGGGCGGCCCTGGTGCTCGACGACGGCGACGGGGGCGTCGTCGACCGTGATCTCGAGCGGCCAGTGGTCGCGGTCACCGGGCAGCGTGACCCGCGACTCCCGTGCGAGCTGCCAGGACTGGCTGAACGTGCCGCCACTGCCATCGAGCTCCAGCGCGAGGCGCCCGGGGAAGCTGCAGCGGCGCCCGGGTGCGTTATAGAGCGCGGGGCAGCCATAGTCCTGCACGTCCCGCAGCACCCAGTCCGACCAGGCCTCCAGGTCGTTGGGCGTCTCGGCTGCGGCGGCCGGACAGAGCGTGGCCGTGGGCAGCAGGAGAAGCAGGACAACGATGGTTGGGACGAGCAAGCGGTTGCGTCGGTTCGGCATGGTCTCTCCCTGGCAGGTCCTGGCCGCAATCTACACGAACGCCGGCGGCTGCAACAGCACGGCCGCCGCCGCGGCCGGCTTGCGTTACTCGGTGCGGGCCTCGCGAACTTGAACGGTTGCCTGTGTGTCCGCGGTGTGCAGTTGGGTGTGGCCGTCAGACGCATGACGCGCAGTGAGTCAACATGTTGCCGCGCGGTTGAGCTGACCCGGCGTGCCGTGCGCGGTGATGCCGGGCGTGTTCTACACTCTATGTGGTGGATGCGACCAGATGCGTTCCCCTGCGCGCAGTGTCGGATGTCAGGGAGAGGAGGTGACGGATGACCGTACGGATCCGCAATGGCTGGCACCGACTGCCGAGTGGTTATGACGTGGAATTCCGGCACGGGGTTCCGGTCCGGCTGTCGGACAATGGCAGGGGCGCTGCTCTCTCTGACCGGGCCCTGGGGGCGGAAGTGACGGCGCTCGGACAGCTCCCGGTCCGGCTCGGTGCCTGGGTAACCGGCGCGCGGCCGGAAGAGCGTGAGGCGCCGCTGCTGGTTGCTGGCAGCGCCTTCCCGGAGGTGTTGTGCCGGCTGGCGCGCTCGGCCGCGACGGTGTTCGTCGACCGCTTTCACAAACCGGTCGAGGCGGTCGACGTCGACTGGGATCGTCTGGAATACCAGAAGGATTTCAATATGGCGCTGGACCATTGCGGGCTGAGCGCGGCGGATGTCGACCAGGCGGCGGGATTCGACGCCTATGTTGCTGCCATGCACGACGAGGCATGCCGGCTCGTCGCCGCCCGTATGCCGCCACCGGTCGAGCCGGAGTGAGCGTCATGCCGCGGCAGGCAGCGGCAAGTTCGCAACTCGCCGGTCGCATCCTCGACCAGGCGCTGGCACTGGCCGAGGCGCAGGATTCGTGGGAGGCGCTGCGCCTGCATCAGGTGGCCGATGCCATGGGTATTCCCCTCGCCGATGTCCTGGCCTGCTACGCACAGAAGGACGATCTGGCGGAGGCGTGGTTCGATTGCGCCGATCGTGCCGCACTGCTGGAACGCGACACGCCGGGATTCGCCGCGCTGCCCGCGACCGGGCGGCTGGAGCGGGTCATGATGGCGTGGCTGGATGCCCTCGCGCCGCACCGGCGCCTGACCCGCGGCATGCTGGCCTACAAACTCGAACCCGGCCATCTGCACCTGCAATTGCCCGGCCTGGCGCGCATCAGCCGCACCGTGCAGTGGTTCCGCGAGGTCGCCGGCCTGGATGGCCGCGGGCTGCGGCGCATTGCCGGCGAGAGCGGCCTGACTCTGCTGTACCTGAGTGCCTTCGCGCGCTGGCTCTACGACGAGACACCGGGCGGGCGCGCTACGCGCGGCTGGCTCGCGCAGTCCCTGCAGCGGCATGCCGGCTGCCTGTGTGTGGGCGCAGGGCGGATGGACGCGGGCCGGCAGCAAGCGCCCGTCGCGGAGGCGGCAGCGGAGGACGGCGGCTGATCGGCTCAGTCCGTGCCGGACCGGGTGCCGAACAGCTGGCCGATGCTGTCGAGCGGGAGGGGAAACACGATGGTGGAACTCTTCTCGCCGGCGATTTCGGTCAGCGTCTGCAGGTAGCGCAGCTGCAGTGACTGCGGCTGCTGGTTCAGCAGCCGCGCGGCTTCGACCAGCTTCTCCGCCGCCTGCAGCTCGCCCTCGGCATGGATGACCTTGGCGCGCCGTTCGCGTTCGGCCTCCGCCTGGCGCGCGATGGCGCGCACCATGCTCTCGTCGATATCGACATGCTTGATTTCCACGTTCGCGACCTTGATGCCCCAGGCATCGGTCTGGCGGTCGAGGATGGTCTGGATATCGACATTGAGCTTGTCGCGTTCGGCCAGCACGTCATCCAGATCGTGCTGTCCCAGGACCGAACGCAGCGTAGTCTGCGCCAGCTGGCTGGTGGCGGCCAGGAAGTCCTCGACCTGGATGATGGACTTCTGCGGATCGATCACGCGGAAGTAGATGACCGCGTTGACCTTGACGGAGACGTTGTCGCGCGAGATCACGTCCTGGCTCGGCACATCCATCACCACCGTGCGCAGGTCGACCTTCACCATCTGCTGGACGACCGGGATGACGATGATCAGACCGGGCCCCTTGACCTTCCAGAACCGGCCCAGCGTGAAGATCACGCCGCGCTCGTACTCGCGCAGGATTCGAAAGGTGTACAGCAGCACCGCAATGATGATGATCAGTGCGGCGAAGATTCCGGGGATTCCCATGGTTCAGACCTCCTCGTTGACAGGGCGGACCTCGAGTTCCAGTCCGTCGATCGCGACGACGCGCAGGCGCTCGCCGCGTGCCACCGGCCCGGCGCAGCGCGCACGCCAGTGCTCGCCGTGGACCAGGACGCGGCCCTGGCCGGCATGAAAATCTTCCAGCGCCTCGGCCGTGGCCTGCAGCATTTCCTCGCGGCCGCTGACCACGGGACGCCGGCGTGACTTGATGGCGGCGCCGACGACGAACAGGAAGAAACCCGCGCTGGCGATAGCCAGACTCAGGATCAGCGGCAGGGAGATGGCATAGCCGGCACTGTCCCGGTCGAACAGGATCACCGAACCGGCGACGAAAGCGATCATCCCGCCGATGCCGAGCGCGCCGAAGCTCGGCACGAACGCCTCGGCCAGCATGAAGACCAGACCGAGGCCGAGCAGCGCGAGTCCCGCGTAATTGACCGGCAGGATCTGGAAGGCATACAGGGCCAGCAGCAGGCTGATCGCGCCGGCGACGCCGGGCAGGATATAGCCCGGGTTGGCGAATTCGAAGAACAGACCGTAGATACCGACCAACATCAGGATGTAGGCGACGTTCGGGTCGGTGACGACGCCGAGCAGGCGGCTGCGCCAGTCCGGTGCGATGACCACGGTGACTAGGCCCCGGGTGTCCAGGGTGCGCGCGCTGCCCGAGACGTTCACGCTGCGGCCCTGCAGTTGCCGCAGCAGGTCGGGCAGGTCCGTGGCAATGATATCGATGACCTGCTGTGCGTGGGCCTCTGCCGCCGGGAGGCTGGCCGCAGCGCGCACCGCGCGCTCGGCCCACTCGGCGTTGCGGCCGCGCAGCTGGGCCAGGCTGCGGAGGTAGGCGACCGCATCGTTCACCTGCTTGCGGTGCAGGGCATCCGCCGGTTCCTCCGCTGCCTGCTCCGCATCCGCCGCCTGTTTGCGCGGCGTATCCCCGGCATCCGGTAGCGCCCCGAGTTCGACCGGCGTGGCCGCACCCAGATTGGTGCCGGGCGTCATTGCCGCGACGTGACAGGCGTAGAGGATATAGGTCCCCGCGCTGGCGGCACGGGCGCCGCCGGGTGTGACGTAACCGACCACGGGCAGCGCGGAGACCAGGATGTCCTGGACGATGTCGCGCATGGCGCTGTCGAGTCCGCCCGGGGTGTCCAGGCGCAGGATCACCATGGCGGCGGCGTGTTCGCGTGCGGTCTGCAGGCCGCGAGCGAAATAGTCCGCGGTAGCCGGGCCGATGGCGCCGTCGATATCGAGCACAATGGCGTTGCGCTCGTTCGCGGCCGGATACCACGCAAGCGCCAGCATCAAGGCAAGCAACAGGGCGGGCCACAGGCGGCTATGCTGACCGTATCTCATGGTAACCTGACATTAGTATGAAAAGAGGTCGGATACAATTTCCCGGGATGTCGGATCCGTTCCGGCAGCAACGGCTTGGAAACAGTGTCCGGCCCCGTTGCTACCGGGAGCCGATACATGAAAAAACTCAAGCACGAGGCGGAACTGGTCAAGGCGGCCGTGCAGGCCGGGATGCAATACGGCGAACAGCGCGGGGTGGTGAAATTCGAACCGACCGATTCGCTCAATGAACGCATCGAGTACATCTACCGCCTGCTGGTGCATGACAAGGTCATCGCGCCCATGCCGGAGGAGCAGGTGTCGCAGCAGTCGATGCGTCACCGCCTCGCCATGTGGATGGCGCGCCAGCTGCCGCAGGACCATCCGCTCCTGAAATGACCTCCGCCCGGTGCGGTTGCGACGGGCGCGCAACGACGGGGTCGCCACCCGGCGCCGCCCGCGCTGGCTTTCGCGGCGCTGCCGCGGGAAACTTCCCGCGGCGATCCCGGTCCATGTGCCGGGCAGGTGAATGGAACGGAGTGCGAGACGGTGCGAATCCTCCTGGTTGAAGACGATGCGGCGTTGGCACGCACCCTGCAGGCCAGGCTGCGCCAGGAGGGATTCGCCGTGGACGTGGCGGACAACGGTGTCGACGCCGAACACCTCGGACGCGAGGAGGCCTACGACGCGGTCATTCTCGATCTCGGGTTGCCGGGACGTCCTGGGCTCGAGGTGCTCGCGCACTGGCGTGCGGATGCCATCGCCACGCCGGTGATCATCCTCACCGCCCGCGATGCCTGGCATGAAAAGGTCGACGGCTTCAAGGCGGGGGCCGACGATTACCTCGCCAAGCCGTTTCACGTCGAGGAACTGCTGGCGCGTCTCGGTGCTGTCGTGCGCCGCAGTGTCACGCAGTCGACGGGGACGCTGACGGCCTGCGGGCTCACGCTGGACGAGGAGCGCAAGTCCTGCAGCCGTGCCGATGGCAGCATGATCGAGCTGACCGCCACGGAGTTCCGTCTGCTGCGCTACTTCATGCTGCATCCGGGCAAGGTGCTGTCCAAGTCGCGCCTGGCAGAACACATCTACGAGTTCGATGACGAGCGCGACAGCAATGTCATCGAGGTCTATGTCACGCGCCTGCGCGGTAAGATCGGCAAGGAACTGATCACGACCCGGCGCGGCCAGGGTTACGTGTTCGGGGATCCCTGCCCGTGACGTCCATCCAGCGCCGGCTGCTGCTGTGGCTGCTGGCCAGCGTGGTCCTGCTGTTCGGCCTGCACTGGCTGGTGACCAGCCGGTTCGCCGCCGGATTCACCGAGGACTACATCGCGACGCGGCTCGCGCACGATGCCGAGGCGCTGGTGTCGGGATTGCGTTTCGACTCCGCGGGCATCCCCGAACTGGATCCGGACTACGTCGCCCCGATCTACCTGCGCGCCGGTTCCGGTCACTATTTCCAGATCAACTCAAATGGCTACAGTCTCAAGTCCGGATCGCTCGGCAGCGGCAACTTCGGCTTCGCACTCGAGGCGCAGCCGCAGAAGACCCTGCTCCGCATCCGCGGGCCGGAGGACCAGCCGCTGCTGGTATGGGTCGCGCACTACGAACGCGCCGGCCATCCGTTCAGTCTCGCCATCGGCGAGGAACTGACCGAGCTGAACAAGCATATCAACCGCTTCCGGCTCCGCTTCGGACTGGTGGCGCTGCTGCTGGTAGCGATACTGGTGCTGGTGCAGCGCACCATCGTGCGCCTGAGCCTGGCGCCGCTGGAGACGGTGCGGCACGAGACCCGCCTGCTGGAGGAGGGCGCCATCGAGCGCCTCTCGGAACGGGTGCCGGCCGAGGTCCGGCCGCTGGTGAGCGAGATCAACCGCCTGGTGGTGCTGATGCAGCAGCGCCTGGTCCGTTCCCGCCATGCGCTGGGCAACCTCGCCCATGCGCTGAAGACGCCGCTGGCAGTGCTGCGCCAGTATCTCGAACAGAACAGCCAGCGGCTGGATGCCGAATGCCTGCAGGAGACGCGTGCAGCACTCGCCCTGATCCAGTCCATCATCGACCGCGAGCTCAAGCGCGCACGGCTGGCCGGCCCGGCCTCCGGCGGCCGCCTGTGCCACCTGAACCGGGAGCTGCCGGATATCGTGGGCCTGCTGCAGAAGGTCCATGCCGACAGGCGGCTGGAGTTCGTGCTGGAACTGGGCGGGCGGGAGCTGCGCTACGGCGACCGCGAGGACATGCTGGAACTGCTGGGCAACCTGCTGGACAACGCCGCCAAATGGGCAGGGCACCGGATCGAGGTGACGGCGGCCTGGGATGCGGGGCTGACGCTAGCGGTGGCGGATGACGGGCCCGGGATCGATGCGCAGCAGCGGCAGCGCCTGCTTGAACGCGGCGTGCGCCTCGACGAATCGACCAGTGGCCACGGTCTCGGCCTCGCCATCGTCCGCGAGATCGTGGACCAGTATGGCGGCACGCTGGAGCTCGGGCGCTCCGACCGTCTCGGCGGGCTCGAGGTCAGGATATTCCTGCCCGCTACGGCATGAGGCCGCGCGCGTAGCGCCGCTCCCGCGGTCTCGCTGCGACAAATAGCCGCGCACCCCGGCGCGGATTTTCAGCTTTGTTTCAGGTCCCAGTCCTACAGTGATGCCATGATCAATGACGCATGGAGGTTAACCATGATATTCGATATGGCGACACTGGCAGGTATGGTTTCGAGCCTGGTGATGCTGGTCGTGCTGGCTGTGGTCAGCGTCAAGTAAACGATCCGCTGCGTTCGATGACGCCACAGAAGTGGTAATTAAGTCAAATTAATCAGGAGCATGTGTATGAAATCCAGAGTGTTTATCAAGACGGCGGCCGCATTGATGCTGGCCGCTGCTGCTGTCCCCGGCATGGCTGCCGATCCGGAGATGCCGTCGCAGGGGCCGCTGCCCTTCGACGGGATGGACACGGACCATGACGGTTACGTGAGCCAGGAGGAGTACCGGCATGCGCACAGCGAGCGGCTGCAGCAACGCCAGGAAGAGCAGCACCAGTACCAGTACCGCAATATGGACGAGGCACCCCACTATGCGGATCTCGATACCGACCATGATGGCCGGGTAAGCCGCGAGGAATTCCAGGCGCACCAGCAGAATCGCATGCAGGAGCGGTCGCAGGAACGCACCGAACGCCAGCAGCAGCGCGAGGAACACCGGCAGGAGATGATGGAACGGCACCAGGAACGCGTCGAGGAAATGCAGCAGCATCGCCTCGAACAGCCGGCTGGCGGGATGTACCCGGGTGGCGGCATGGGTGGCGGCAAACGCTGATCCGTCGCCCTGGGCAGGAAAAAGCCGGGATTCGTCCCGGCTTTTTTTTGGCGCGGGGTGTGCGCCGGCCGGCCAGCCGCGGCTTTCCTGGCAGGACTATCTTCCGGGCGGTGGTTGAAACCGGCCGTGCCAGGACATACATTAGAAATTGTTTATATACTGATTAACTCGCCGGGAGACGATCATGTCATTTGACGCACTCACGCTGGCTGGTATGTTTCTGCTGGTGCTGTTGCTGGTACTCCTGCTGTACCTCTGCAACCGCACCGGCATTACCTGCAACGACCGTTCCCGGAACACGGATGCAGACGCACGGGAACTTGCCCGGCGCCTGCGGTCCTGATTCGCACCGCCAGTACGCTGCAATCACAAGGAGTCTGATATGGGCATGAGCATACGACGGACGCTGGGTCTGGCCGTGCTGCTGCTGCAGTCGCTGGCAGCCGCGGCGGAGGGGGTGCTCGAGACGGCGACGGTGGAGTCTGTGACCGTGCCGGACGAGATCCGTCTCGACGGCGTGGTCGAGGCAGTCAACCAGGCCACGGTGGCGGCACAGACCTCCGGGCGCGTCACCGCGATCAGTTTCGACATCGACGACTACGTCCCCAAGGGAGAGGTCATCGTGCGCCTGCACGATACCGAGCAGAAGGCGCGCCTAACCAAGGCGCAGAGCGGGCTGCAGGAGGCACAGGCCCGGCTCGACAAGGCCGCGGACGACCGGCAGCGCAAGCAGACCCTGTATCAGCAACAGGCCGTCAGCAAGTCTGCGCTCGACGACGCGGTTGCCGAGTTCAAGGCGGCGCAGGCGTCGCTGGAAGCGGCACGCGCACAGGTCACCGAGGCCAGCGAGCAGCTCGAGCACACCCTGATCCGCGCGCCCTACAGCGGCATCGTGGTCGAGCGTCATATCGAGCCGGGTGAGCTGGTACAGCCCGGCACGCTGCTGATGACCGGCCTGTCGCTGGATGCCCTGCGCGTGACCACGCAGGTGCCGGAGAGCCTGATCGGAATGCTGCGCCGGTTCGAGCAGGCCAGCGTGATCCTGCCGGAGGCGGTCGACGGGCGCGTGGCGGCGACGGCCATCACCATCTCGCCGCGGGCCGACACCGCCACGCACAGCTTCGAGGTGCGTCTGCAACTGCCGGCACTGGAGCAGCCGCTCTATCCCGGCATGTCGGTCAAGGTGGCGCTGACCACCGGCGAAGCGGAACGCCTGCTTGCGCCTGAATCCGCGCTCGTCACCCGCAGCGAGGTGAGCGGCGTCTACGTGGTCGATGATCGGGGCATCCACTTCCGCCAGGTGCGGCCGGGTCGCCGCTACGGCGTGGGCAGCCGCGAGATCCTGGCCGGACTGGCGGCCGGCGAGCGCGTCGCGCTCGATCCGGTGCGCGCAGCGGTCGAACTGAAGAACGCACGCACCGGCCGCGGCCATGACTGAACGCCTCGGCTTTTCCGGCGCGCTAGCGCGCCGCTTTCTGCAGAGCGAGATCACGCCGCTGCTGGCGCTGGTCGGGCTGCTGCTGGGCGCCTTCGCGCTCGCGGTGACGCCGCGCGAGGAGGAGCCGCAGATCAACGTCACGTTCGCGAACGTGTTCATTCCGTTTCCCGGCGCCAGCGCGCGCGAGGTCGAGCACCTGGTGACCAGCTCGGCGGAGCAGGTGCTGTCCGAGATCCAGGGCGTCAAGCACATCTATTCCGTGTCGCGGCGTGGCATGGCGGCGCTGACGGTGGAATTCCAGGTCGGCGAACCACGTACCGATGCCATCGTAAGGCTCTACAACGCCATCTATTCCAACCAGGACTGGCTGCCGCCCGACGCCGGCATCGGCCAGCCGATCGTCAAGCCCAAGGGTATCGACGACGTCCCGATCGTGACGCTGACGCTATGGACCGACGATCCCGGACGCGGCGGCTACGAACTCACCCAGGTGGCGCATGCGCTGGAGGCGGAACTCAAGCGCGTGGCCGGTACCCGCGACGTCTATACCATCGGTGGCGTGCCGCGCGTCGTGCGGGTGCAGCTCGACCCGGCCCGGCTGGCCGCCTACGGTATCGCGCTGGACAGCCTGCAGGCCGCGCTCGGCAGCGCCAACAGCTCCGCCGACGCGGGCGCACTGGTGCGCGACAACAGCGAGATCCCGGTGCAGGCCGGCACCTTCCTGATCGAGCCGGCGGAGGTGGGCGAGCTCGTGGTCGGCGTCAGCGCCGGCCGGCCGGTCTATCTGCGCGATGTCGCGCAGGTGAGTTATGGTGCCGACACCCCCGATCAGTACGTCTGGCTCGGCACCGGGGCGGCCGGGCCGCAGGCCTACGCGACCCAGGGCGTGTTTCCCGCCGTCACGCTCGCGGTCGCGAAAAAGCCCGGCACCAATGCGGTGCGCATCGCGGAACAGGTCATCGAACGGTTTGCGGAGCTGGAAGGGACCTTCGTGCCGGAGGGTGTGCAGGCAACGGTCACGCGGAATTACGGCGCCACCGCCGACGCGAAGGCCAAGACGCTGATCAAGAAGCTCATCTTCGCCACGGCCTCGGTGGTCGCACTGGTGCTGTTCGCGCTGGGCTGGCGCGAGGCGATCGTGGTCGGCACCGCCGTCGTGGTCACGCTCGCGATCACGCTGTTCGCTTCCTGGGCCTGGGGTTTCACCCTCAATCGCGTGTCGCTGTTTGCGTTGATCTTCTCCATCGGCATCCTGGTCGACGATGCCATCGTGGTGGTGGAGAACATCCACCGCCATATGCAGCTGGGCGGTCGCGGATTCATCGAGTCGATCCCGCTGGCCGTCGACGAGGTGGGCGGCCCGACCATACTCGCCACGCTGACCGTGATCGCGGCACTGCTGCCGATGGCCTTCGTCACCGGGCTGATGGGGCCGTACATGAGCCCGATACCGATCAACGCGAGCCTCGGCATGCTCATCTCGCTGCTGGTCGCCCTGGTGATCACGCCCTGGCTGGCCGCGAAGCTGCTGCGCCACAGCACGCACCCTGCAGCGGCGGAGGGCGGACGCCTGCAGCGTGTGCTGGAGGCGGTCATGACCCCGTTCCTGCGGGCACGGGCCGGCCGGCCGGCGCGGTGGCTGCTGGCCGCTGGACTGGTATTCCTGATCGTCGCCTCGCTGGGCCTGGCCGCGGCCAAGCTGGTCGTGCTGAAGATGCTGCCCTTCGACAACAAGTCGGAGCTGCAGGTGGTGGTCGACATGCCGGAAGGAGTTGCCCTGGAGCAGACCACGCGCCTGCTGGCGCAGTTGGGCGAAACTATCGCGACCGTGCCCGAGGTGACCGATTACCAGGTCTATGCCGGCACCGCCGGGCCGATCAGCTTCAACGGCCTCGTGCGCCAGTATGACCTGCGCCGCGCCGCGAATGTCGGCGACATCCAGGTCAACCTCGTCGACAAGCACGACCGTTCACGCAAAAGCCACGATATCGCGCGCGCCCTGCGCCCGCCGCTGCAGGCGTTGGCCGAACCCTTCGGCGCGAGCGTCAAGGTCGTCGAGGTGCCGCCGGGACCGCCGGTACTGTCGCCGCTGGTGGCGGAGATCTACGGTCCGGACCACGCCGGACAGCTGGAGGTCGCGCGCGAGGTGCGCGCGGTGTTCGAGGCGACACCCGACATCGTGGACGTGGACGACAGCGTCGAGGCGCCGGCACCGCAGTGGATCGTGCGGGTCGATCGCGCGCGGTCCGCGCTGCACGGCATCAGCCAGCGGGCGATCACGACGGCCGTGGCCACCGCACTGGGCGGCAGCGATGCCGGATACCTGCATCGGGAGGATGCCAAGTACGCGATCCCCCTGCGGCTGCAGCTGCCGGCGAGTGAGCGTGCCGGACCGGGTCCGGCCCTGGCGCTGCGGATGCGCG
This sequence comes from Pseudomonadota bacterium, assembly GCA_041395565.1. Classification (NCBI taxonomy): domain Bacteria; kingdom Pseudomonadati; phylum Pseudomonadota; species Pseudomonadota bacterium. The sequence continues at coordinate 38,892 of JAWLAI010000004.1, forward strand.
CGACCGACGGCACGCTGGTGCCGCTGTCCGAACTGGTCACGGTGGAACAGTCCACCCGCGAACAGGCCATCCATCACAAGGACCTGCTGCCGGTGGCCTATGTCACCGGCGATATGGCCGGGCCGCTGGACAGTCCGCTGTACGGGATGCAGCGCATTGCGACGACGCTCGCGGCGGAGGGCGTCGCCTCCGCTGCCGCGCTCGGCCAGTTCCTGGTGAATCCACCCGACAATCCCTACCGCTACGCCCTCAAGTGGGACGGCGAGTGGCAGACCACCTACGAGACCTTCCGCGACATGGGCATCGCCTACACGGTCGGCCTGGTGCTGATCTACCTGTTGGTGGTGGCGCAGTTCCGTTCCTACCTGGTGCCGCTGATCATCATGATCCCGATCCCGCTGACGGTGATCGGCGTCATGCCGGGTCATGCGCTGCTGGGGGCGCAGTTCACCGCGACCTCGATGATCGGCATGATCGCGCTGGCCGGCATCATCGTGCGCAATTCGATCCTGCTGGTGGATTTCATCAACGAGGAACTGCGCGCCGGCACGGCGTTCGATAAGGCGGTGATCCGTGCCGGCGTGGCGCGCACCAAGCCCATCGTGCTCACCGCGCTGGCCGCCATCCTCGGCGGGTTTTTCATCCTCGACGATCCGATCTTCAACGGGCTGGCGATCGCGCTCATCTTCGGCCTGCTGGTGTCGACCTTGCTCACGCTGGTGGTGATCCCGGTGATGTATTACGCCTTCATGTACCGCCGTATCGGCAAGGTCGCGCCCGTTGCGGCGCCGGGCGGTGCGCAATGAGCGCGCCGCTGACTGGCGCCGCCGCCGCGCTGCTGGGCGCGGGGCTGCTGCTTGCCGGCTGCGCGGGCACGCCGGTGCCGGAGCGCGCCGCCCTCGCACCCGCGGCGCCGGCGCAGTGGTCGGCCACGGCCGCGACCGGGCCGGTGCAGGCCGGCTGGCTTGCCGCGTTCGGCGATGCCGAGTTGCTGCGCCTGGTGGACGAGGCCGTCGCGCACAATCACGACCTGCGTGCGGCGGCCGCGCGCCTCGACGAGGCGCAGGCCGCCGCAGGGCAGGCTGCCGCGGCGCTGGTTCCGCAGGTCGGGCTGGAGGGGACCACCCTGCGCGCCGGCGACATGGAATCGACCGCCGAGTCCAAGACCGGCGCCGCGCTCACGATTGCCTGGGAGCTGGACGTGTGGGGACGGGTCCGCGCCGGTGCGACTGCCGGCGCGGCGCGGGCGGATGCCGCGACGCAGGACTATGACTGGGCGCGCGTGTCGCTGGCCGCGCAGACCGCGAAGGCCTGGCTGCAGGCCATCGAGGCGCAGCAGCAACAGGCGCTGGCTCGGCAGGCGCTGGACAACCTCGCCGAGATGCAGCGCATCGTCAGCGCGCGGCAGCGCGAAGGGTTGGCCTCGGGGCTCGATACCCACCTGCTGCAAACCGACCTGGAAGTAGCCGGCGCCCGGGAACAGGAAACCGCGGCCGCGCGCCGGGACGCGGTGCGCAGCCTGGAACTCCTGCTCGGGCGTTATCCCGCGGCGGAGCTGGCGGTGCGCGCTGCGCTGCCGGCGCTGCCGGCGCCGGTGCCGGCCGGCCTGCCGGCGCAGTTGCTGGAGCGGCGCCCCGACCTGCGTGCCGCCGAGGCACGCGTGATCGAGGCCTATGCCCTGGCACGCGAGGCACGCGCCGCGCGCCTGCCGCGTATCAGCCTGACCGGGGCGGGCGGGTCGGCGAGCAATGCGTTGCTGGCGCTGCTCATGCCGGGGGATTCGTTCTGGTATCTGGGGGTCAACCTGTTCCAGCCACTGATCGACGGCGGCCGGATGCAGGCCGATGTCGAGATCGCCGATGCCCGCCAGCGCGCCGCGGTCGCAGCATACGCCGGCAGGGTGTTGCAGGCCTTCGGCGAGGTCGAGCACAGTCTGGATGCCGGGGCCAGCCTGCAGCAGCGAGCCGCAAACCTGCGCGCAGCCGCCGCGCAGGCGGCCGCTGCGCACCGCCTGGCACAGCTGCGTTACCAGGCCGGGGAATCGGATCTGCTCGATGTGCTGCAGCTGCACCAGCGCGTGCTGGAGATCGAGCAGTCCCTGGCCCGCGTCGAGCTGCAACAACTGAGCGAGCGCATCAATCTGCACCTGGCGCTGGGCGGGGATTTCGCGGTGCAGGAATAGCGGAAAATAATGTCCCGCGCCAAGATGCAAAGCCGCCAATGACATGATAGATGCCGTACGGGTCACTGCGGGTACCGCGTTGAATCATGTCATTCCCGGGCAAGCGGGATGCGGACGTGGCCAGACGCTAATGCAGGATCCTGCTGGCAGTCACACCGAGACTCGAGATCCGGCTCGCGCAGGACGTGACTACAGCAGGCCGTGTGCTCCCCTCCTGAATCGGGTCCATTGCTGCCGTAGCGTGAATCCGGTTTGCCCTGCGCTGTGCCTGTCTCGCGGGCGCTGCTCACTGGATTGCGCGACCTCCCGTATCCCCGTCGCCGTGCGCGAGCCGATTTTCCGGCCAGCGTGATAATGTCACAGACAGTCGCTCGGTCCGTGCCTAACCTATAATCCATCTGTAGTACCAAACGAAGAGGTAGCAACCATGTGCAATGTTGGTGGAATCGACCGGATCCTGCGTATCATCGTCGGCCTGGCGCTGATCAGCCTGGTGTTCGTGGGTCCGAAGGTGGTGTGGGGATGGATCGGCGTTGTGCCGCTGTTGACCGGCGTGTTCAAGTTCTGTCCGGCCTACAAGCTGTTCGGTATCAGCACCTGCCCGACCAAGCAGTAGTTCCTTGATGTCACCAGGGGCCGGATCCCAGCCGGGGTCCGGCCCCTTGTCGTTCGATCTGCCCGGATCCCACGCCCGGTCGCGGGCGTGGCGCCGTCGGTTCAAGGCACGGCGCTGTCGATCAGGACGTCCACGCTGGCGGAAGCGGCGGTGCTGACCGGGGTCCGCTCGCCCTGCAGATCGCCGCTCTGGGGCATGGCGTTGCCCGAATGCGATATGCGTGCGCCGACCGTGACCGGATCGAACCCGGACAGCACCATGGCCGGCGACATGGCCATGGAATCATCCAGCGTCACGGTGACCGGCAGGTCCTTCGCCTGCTTGCGCACGATAGCCAGCGGCATGCGCGGTCCGTTCACCGCGCGGGCGAAGATGAAGACGGTGTCGTCGGGCCGTGTGCGCTGCTGGAGTGCCGGGTCCAGTGATACCGTGACGGTGAGTACCGTGTTGCCGGTTGCGGTTGCGGGCTTGGTGCCGCCGGACGACGCCGTGGCCGGTGCCGCCGGCAGACTGGCGGCCGGCAGCCCGGCCTGCTGCCGGACCTGTGCGATCTGGGCGGTAATGATGTTCCAGTCCTCGCCCTGCGGCTGCATCTGGGCGGCCGCCTGTTCCCAGTAGCCGATCGCCGCAGCGGGATCGCCGGACTGGTTCTTCCAGTGACCGGCCAGCCAGAGTGCCTTCAGATTGGTCGGTTCCAGGGCCAGCGCACGTGCGAGCATGACACCGGCTTCGTCGGTGAAGCGGCCGTCGTTGGTCGCCGCCAGCGCATCGGCGAAGTCCGCCAGCACACCCGCGTTCTCGCCGCCGCCCAGGCGCATGATATTGCGATAGGCCGGTACCGCCTGATCAAAGCGGTTCAGCACGCTGTAGCTCTTCGCCAGCATCAGCCAGCCCTTGAGATCGTCCGGCTCGTTTTGCAGGCGTGTGGCCAGCTTGTTGACCATCTCCTCGACCGACATTTGCGGCGCGCCTTGCTGGCGCGCTGCCTGCTGCGCTGCAGGCGGGTTTGTCTGCAGCAGGGTGATGATCCGCTCGGTCCCGATGGTGCGGTAGAGCAGGGTGGCGCCGACCGGCACCGCGATGGCGACCAGCAGGGCCAGCCAGCTGCCGTTGCGCACCGGCTTGGCCGCGCCGCCGCCGTCGAGGTCGTAGAGCAGCTCGCGCTCCAGGTCCGCGCGGGCGGCCTCGTACTGTGCCTGTTCGATGCGTCCCGCCTCCAGGTCGGTATCGAGTTCGGCGAGCCGGGCGCGGGCGACCTCGGTGTTGAGCGCATCCCGGTCGACCGCGTGGCCGGCACGGTAACGCAGCAGCGGCGTGACCACGAACAGCAGGGCCAGCAGCGCCATGACCGCTGCCATACTCCAGAACGCGGTCATGACGGACGCTCCTCCCCGGAGCCCTCGCGCCGCAATGCCGCTTCGAGGCGCCGGCGCTCGTCCGTGCTCAGTTCCTGCTGCGGTACCTGCTGCTGACGCCGCAGCGAGCGCAGCAGCAGCACGCCCGCGATCATCAGCAGCACGAAGGGACCGAACCAGATCAGCCAGGTCGAGGGTTTCAGCGGCGGCTTGTAGAGCACGAAGTCACCGTAGCGCGCGACCAGGAACTCGACGATCTGCGCGTCGGTCTTGCCATCCTGCATCATGCCGTAGACCTCGGCGCGCAGGTCGTGGGCGAGCTCGGCGTCGGAATCGGCGAGCGACTGGTTCTGGCACACCAGGCAGCGCAGTTCCTCGATCAGCGCCTTGAAATGATGCTCCTGTTCGGGAGTCGAGAATTTGAACGATTCCAGCGTGGTGGTGGCTGGTGCCGTGCCGCAGCACAGCAGCAGGCCGAGTGCCGCCGCGGCGATTATCCTGTTCATTATTGCGTGGCTTCCAGTTTGTCGAGCAGCGGCAGGATCTCGTTGGCGAGTACCGCGTCTGTGAGCGGACCGATGTGCTTGTGGCGGATGATGCCATCCTTGTCCATGATGAAGGTTTCCGGCGCACCGTAGACGCCCCAGTCGATGCCCGTGCGCCCGTGCTCGTCGAAGGCATTGGCCACGTAGGGATTGCCCAGCTGCCGCAGCCAGCGCTGCGCGTCCGCGCGATTGTCCTTGTAGTTCAGTCCGTAGATGGCGACCTTGCCGGTGCGCGCGAATGCCACCAGCGTCTCGTGTTCGGCACGGCAGGAGGTGCACCAGGTCGCCCAGACATTGAGGATGCTGGGTTTGCCCTTGAGGTCGGCGTCGGTGATGGTGACCGCGGGATCGTCGAGCCGCGGCAGCGCGAAGGTCGGCATCGGCTTGCCGATCAGCGGCGACGGCACGATCTTCGGGTCGAGCCCGAGGCCGACATAAAGCAGGCCGGCGAGCAGTACGAATACCAGCAGCGGTACGAGGTAGCGCAGGTAGCGTGTCATCAGCCGTGTGCTTCCCGGGTCCGGTCGCTGCGGACTGCTGGCGCTACGGCCGTGCGCGCGACCGGCAGGCGATAACGCCGGTCGAGCGCGGCGAGTAGGCCGCCGCATGCGATGAGCAGGCCGCCGAGCCAGATCCAGCGTACGTAGGGTTTGTAGTAGAGTCGCAGGCTCCAGTCGCCGCCGCCCAGACCCTCGCCCAGCGAGACGTAGATGTCACGCATCAGTCCGGCATTGATGCCGGCCTCGGTCATTGGTTTGCGCTGAACCGTGTAGGTACGCTTCTCGGGGTTGAGCTGCGCGACTTCGGTGCCGTCGCGGCTGACCACGATGCTGCCGCGATCGGCATGGTAGTTCGGACCCTGCACGCTCTGCACGCCGTCGAAGCGGAAGCTGTATCCCGCCATCTCGTAGGTCTGGCCGGGTGACATGCGCACGTCCTCTTCAGCCTCGAACTGCGTGACGAAGGTGATGCCGATAATGAAGACGGCCACACCCAGGTGTGCGAGGATCATGCCGAAGTAACTGCCGTTGCCGCGGGCTGCAGGGTTGCGCAGCAATGTGCGCAGGCTGGCCGTGTTGCGGTAGCGCTGGCGCAGGCTCAGTACCAGCGAGGACAGCAGCCACACCGCGAGCGCGACGGCCAGTCCGGCCCAGGGCGAGAAATCGTGCAGGATGGGCAGCGCCACCAGGATGCCGGCGGCGAGGCTCGCAAGCAGTGCGTTGCGGTAGGTACGCAGCAGGTCGGCCGGGTTGTGGTGCTTCCAGCGGGTCATCGGTCCGAAACCCATCAGCACCACCATGAACGGCGTGAAGATCACGAACATGGTGGTGAACCAGGGAAAACCGACCGAAATCTTGCCCCAGCCCATCGCATCGTAGATCAGCGGCGCCAGTGTACCCAGCAGGATGAAGGCGGTGATGACCACCAGCAGCAGGTTGTTGCCGAGCAGCAGGGTTTCCCGGGACAGCGAGGAGAACCGGCCGCCGCTGGTGATATCCGGCGCCCGCCATGCGTACAGGGTGAGCGAGCCGCCGATGACGAGGCACAGGAACACGAGGATGAACAGGCCGCGGGCAGGATCGGCCGCGAAGGAGTGCACCGAGGTGAGCACGCCGGAACGGACCAGGAAGGTGCCGAGCAGGCTGAGCGAGAAGGCGAGCAGCGACAGCAATACGGTCCAGCGCTTGAAGGCGCCGCGTTTTTCCGTCACCGCCAGCGAATGGATCAACGCGGTGGCAGCCAGCCACGGCATGAACGAGGCATTCTCGACCGGGTCCCAGAACCACCAGCCACCCCAGCCCAGTCCGTAGGCCCACCAGCTGCCGAGCGTGATGCCTATGGTCAGGAACGTCCAGGCGACCAGGGTCCAGGGTCGCGATCAGCGCGCCTACGGCGTCGAGGCTTGCTGCCGATCAGCGGCAGCGATCGCGAAACTGAAGGCGACCGACATGCCGACGTAACCCATGTAGAGCATGGCGGATGCACGGCCAGCTCGATCCTGCAGCAACGGCCGAGGTCGCCGCCTTCCAGGGGACCGGGAACACGCGCGCGAACGGATTCGATGGTGAACAGCAGGAAGGCCAGGAAGCCGATAGCGGCGACCATGCCCATGACCGATGCACCTGTGCGCCAGCACCTCGGCCGGCAGATTGCGGGTGAAGGTCGCCACGCCACCAGTCCAGGCTGCACGAATAGGTAGCGCCCACAGTAGCAAAGGAAGCCCTCGTGTGCGCCCCCACACGGCGGAATCTTGCATGACGCGGGCAGCAGGGTGTTGCCGTTCTGGGCGACGTAGAGGACGGAGAAATCGCCGTTCAGGAAGGCGTTGACCAGGGCAGGCGAAGGCGACGGCCGTAAAGGTGAACTGGCCCCATGCCAATGGGTTTCTGCGTCATGGCTACCCAGCGCGGGGTGTTGGTGAGGCTGCCGGCCATGGTGATGGCGAGCACCACGGACAGGCACAGCGCCAGGATGAGCGCAGTCGATCGAGCCCGGGATCATGGCGTCGCCGTCTCCGCGGCCATCTTGCCGCTGCCTTCCTCGTGCGGTCTTCGCATCGGCTACCTCCGGCGGCATGTAGTTCGTCGTGTTGGCCAGCACCTCGTCCGCGACGAACAGCCTGCGCCGCCGGGGCGGGCCATGCGCTACGATGCCCTGGCCCTCGCGGAACAGGTCGGGCAGGATGCCGGTGTACTGGACCGTGATCAACTTCGGCATTGTCGGTGATATCGAAATTGACGGTCAGCCCGTCGGACTGGCGCTCACGCTGCCTGTGGTGACCAGGCCGCCGACCCACCCAGATGATGGCCTGGTCAGCTTCTACCCGCGACCACCTTGGTCGGGGTGTAGAAGAACATCAGGTTCTGTTGAAGGCCTCAGCGAAGCCGGCGGCGACGCCGACACCGACCACCATCAGGCCGACGAGCATGGAGGCGTTGTTTGCGCTATGTCATGACCTCCGCGTGCGCCGCAGGCGCGGTGCAATGTCGGCCAGCAGCTCGCGCTGGCGCAGGGCAGGGCGATGTTGACCAGCAGGATCAGCAGCGCGATGCCGTAGGATGACCACACGGAAGGCGTAACCGCCCATGTGCAGGAATTCAGTCAGATTCATTTCGTCTCCACAAGTTCCCTGACCCAGCCGGCATGGCGCTCCGCTCCAGCACCTCGCAGCGGGCACGCATCAGGACCACGCAGGCGTAATAGAGCTTGAAGGACAGTGCCATCAGCAGCAGCGGGATGAGCATGCCGATGGGGACGTGACGGTCGGTCGAACTGGTCACGGTGGCGCGCCCAGCAGGTGTTCCACCACTCCACCGAGTAGTGAATGATCGGGATGTTGATCACACCGACCAGCGCCAGGATGGCCACCGCACGCGCTGCGGTGCGCCGGTCCTCGATGGCGGAATACAGCGCGATCACGCCGAGGTACAGGAACAGCAGGATCAGCTCCGAGGTCAGGCGGGCGTCCCATACCCATCGCCCAGGTGCCCCACATCGGCTTGCCCCAGAACGAGCCGGTGACCAGCAGGCTGGAAGGTGAACGAGGGCGCCCAGTACCGGCGCGCTGCTGATGGCGATCACCTCGGCCAGCTTCATGCGCCACACGAGGCCGATGGCGCCGGTGACGGCCATGACGACGTAGATGAACATCGACATCCGCGGCTGGGACGCGCACGAACATGATGTGGTAGCTCTCGCCCTGCTGGTATCGGGCGGGGCCTTGATCAGGCCGTAATACAGCCCTGCCAACGCCAGTGCAGAGCGCAGCCGCCGCCGCGCCAGGGTATCCAGGCGCCGGCGATGCGGTAGAAATGCTTGGGCGAGGCCAGTTTGTGAAAGAAGTTGTTAAACATATCAACTCAGGCTGACGCGCAGGGCCGCCGCCGTGGCGAACGGCGACAGGCTCAGCGCCAGTACCAGTAGTGCCGCGATCAGCGACAGGTGGGCTGTGACCGAGAGGCCGGCCGCCGCGGTATCCACGGCGCTGGACGCGAAGATCAGCAGCGGTATGTACAAGGGTAGCACGAGTAGGGACAGGATCATCCCACCCCTGCGCAGGCCGACGGTCAGCGCCACCCCGACCGCGCCGATCAGGCTCAGCACCGGCGTACCCAGCAGCAGGGTGAGGAACAGGATCCGTGTTCCTGCCGCCGGCAGCCCCAGAAACATTGCCAGCAGTGGGGATATGAGCAGCAACGGCAGGCCGGTGATCAGCCAGTGCGCAAGCACCTTCGCCAGCACCAGCAGCGAGACCGGATGGGAACTGAGCAGGTACTGCTCCAGTGTCCCGTCCTCGAAATCGGAGCGGAAGATGCCGTCCAGCGACAGCAGCGCTGCGAGCAGGGCTGCCACCCAGATGACACCAGGGCCCACGGCCTGCAGCAGGTTCGGGTTCGCCCCGATGCCGAGCGGGAACAGGCTGGTCACGAGAATGAAGAACAGCAGCGGATTGAACATCTCCGCGCGGTGGCGCATGGCCAGGATCAGGTCGCGCCGTACCAGCAGGGCGATGGCGCGGGGCAGGGAGTGGCGTTTCATGCGGCCTGCCGGGCGCGGTCGGACAGGTTGATGCGGTGCACCCTGGCCCGTTGCAGGTTGACGGCATGATGCGAGGTGACGGCGATCATGCCGCCAGCCTGGGTGTGTGCATCCAGCAGCTCCTCGATCACCTGGATACCGTGTACGTCCAGCGAGGTGAAGGGCTCATCCAGGATCCAGAGCGTGGCGTCGGTGACCAACAGGCGCGCCAGGGCGAGGCGGCGCTGCTGCCCGGCCGAGAGATTGCGGGTCGGCACGTCCTCGAAGCCGTAGAGGTCGACGCGGGCGAGGGCGGCAGAGAGGGTCATGTCGCTGGGCCGACCGAGCGCACGGGCCATGGCGAGGTTCTCGAGCGGGGTCAGGTCGAGCTTGATGCCATCGCGGTGACCCACGTAGGCCGTGTGCTGGTGGTAGTCCGCGCCGAGCCGCGCGATGTCCGTGCCGCACCAGGTGATCATGCCGGCGTCCGGCAGGCGGATGCCGCAGAGGATGCGCAGCAGCGAGGTCTTGCCGCTGCCGTTGCGCCCCTCCAGCAGCAGCGCTTCGCCGGCTTCGAGTCGGAAATCCAGGTCGCGAAACAGGGTGCGGTCATCCCGTATGCACTCCAGTTCCCGGGCTGCGAGCACTGTAGGGTTGCTGCCGGCTTCAGTCACGATGAATGTCTTGTCGGTATTTTTCAGGTTGTTGGGGCGAAATCATACTATCGTCAGTGAACATTGCACCATACTTTATCGTGCCTGTGGCTGGCCGGTCCTGCTGCGCCGTCACACCCGGCATCCCTTGTCGCCCGCTCCGGGATGGGGCGTGAACCGGTATCCGCTGTTGGATAGCGGCAGCCCTCCGCCCGGCTCGAGTCCGCGGCGGCACCGGGTAGGTGCGATGCTGACGGTGCCGCGATCCGGTGCCGGCACCGCTGCCGCCGCGGCAGAATATCACAGGCTATTGTAAATTAAATAAAAAGTGGCCTGACGCTGCCGCCGGGCGGCGGTGCCCACGCGCGGCATGATCCAGATCAAGTTGCGCCATTTGTGTCAGGTGCTAGACTATCTGCAACAATCAGCATGTCAATAATGGCGCTTGGTATCAGTTATTGCGGGGGCAATCTGATCAAGGCGGAGAAAAATAATGGACGAGCCTGTCGCTTCACTGCCTATCGAACTCAATTCGCTGCTTGAAACGCACGACAAACCGTTCGTCGTCATCGACAGCGACTACCGGATTGTCGCCGTGAACAGTGCCTACGAACAGACCTTCGGGGTGACCGCGGTGGAAACGGTGGGGAAGCGCTGTTTCGAGGTCAGTCACAAGAGCCAGATGCCATGCGGCGAAGCCGGCGAGGACTGTCCGCACAAGAGCCTGTACGCCAGCAACAAGCCGAGCCGGTGCGTGCATGATCACTACGATCAGCAGGGTCGCATGTACCAGGTCAGGGTTTCTGCCTATCCGATCAGCGGCAGTGACGGCAAGCTCTACATGGGCGAGATGATCGAGGAGATCGGCGCGCCCGCTGAACGGCGCAAGAACGGCCGGCGCATGGTCGGCAAGAGCCGTCCGTTCCTCGGTTGTCTCGATCAGCTCAAGGTCGCCGCGGCGACCGACGCCCCGGTGCTGGTTCAGGGCGAGACCGGAACCGGCAAGGAGCTGGCGGCACGGCACATCCATCTGCATTCGGCGCGCAGGGAGCAGCCGTTCCTGACCGTCGATTGCACCGTGCTGACCGACACCCTGTTCGAGGCCGAGGTGTTTGGCCATGCGCGCGGCGCGTTTACCGGCAGCGTGGGTGAGCGCATCGGCCTGTTCGAGCAGGCCAACGGCGGTACGCTGTTCCTCGACGAAGTGGGCGAGTTGCCGCTGTCGCAACAGGCCAAGCTGCTGCGTGCGCTGGAGACGGGCCAGTTCCGCCGGGTCGGTGGCCGGCGCATGCGGCATAGCGATGTGCGCATCATCTGCGCGACCAACCGGCATTTATGGGACGGCGTGAAGGCCGGCCATTTCCGTGAAGACCTGTATTACCGTATCGCCTGCCTGGCGATTCGCATGCCGCCCTTGCGCGAGCGCCTCGAGGATATCGATGTGCTGGCGGAGAACCTGCTGGAACGGATCAATCAGATCATGAAACAGCAGTTCATGCTCGGAGCCGATGCAATCCGTTGCCTCAGACAGTACGAGTATCCGGGCAACGTGCGCGAACTGCGCAACGTCCTGTTCGTTGCGGCATCCCGCTGCCAGGGCGTCGTGATCGATGCCGATCTCGGTCCCGGTGGTGCCTTCGACGAACATGCCAAGACCCGGATGCACAAATCCGCCGACAGCGGGCAGCAGGCGCGGGTTGCCGAAGATACTGCCGTTGTGCAGGACGGGACGCCGACCCTGAAGGATGTCGAAGCGCGTCACATCGCGGAGCTGTTACAGAAGCATCAGCAGAACCGCAAGCAGGTTGCCGCGGCCCTCGGCGTCAGCGAGCGCACGCTCTACCGCAAGCTCAAGCGCTACGCCCTGAACTGAGCAGCGCCGCGACTGCCGGCGGCGTGCAGCAGCGCCCGGTCACTTCCCGCTCTGGTCCTGTCCGATGGCGGCGCGCAGTTCGCCTATGTTCGTCTGCAGGCGCTGCATCGCCAGCTGATTGCGCTGTGCCACCAGCTGCGGGACGATGGTGATGACTTTCTGCCCGGTCGGCGTCGCGTAGAAATCGTTCATTGCCTGCAGTTCGTCCTCGCTGAAGGTCTGCATGTACATGTCCGTGAGTTCGTCCCTGATGGCGTTCCAGCCGATGTACTTTTCCAGAAAGGCGGTCAGCACATCCTGCTTGCCTGCCAGCGCGGGATCCTGCCGCAGCTGCAGCTGCGCGACCGACTGCACGCCTTCGTTGATCTTCTGTTCCATCTGTGTCAGGCGAAACAGCGTCTCGACCGCCTGGCGGTGGCTCTCCGGGCTTGCCGGTGTTGTCCCAGGCCAGATCAGGGTGGCTGCCAGCAGCAGGGTGAGGCGTGTCGTCATCGCGCAGTCTCCAGGGTGTGGTTTTTCTCCGCAGCGGACATCCTAGCACGATGGTCTGTCGTTGCTGGCGCGGCGCGCATCACGACGCCTGCTATCGGCGCTGCGCGAGGGTAATGAATGTGGTGTGGCGCGCGAGACGGGCCATTAAAATATTAATAAACAAAATTTTAAAATATAAATTTAATTATGTTTCTAATGATTATGGGAGATCGGGATGCGCCCGGAACGCCTTTGTGACAAAATCACCGCGTACATGATGATTTGCTTATATAATGATGCTGGGTCGCCGGTAGGTTCGGCTGAGGGTCTGCTTATGGCTGCCCGTCCCGGTGTCTATTCACAACAACTTGTTTGGAATACGGAGTGACAGGTGATGAAGAACATGATCAAGCTTGCCGTCCTCGGCACAACCCTGCTCGTAGCGAACACTGCCGTGCAGGCGGCCGATGCGGAAACCATTTACAACACCAAGTGCATGGCCTGCCATGCCACGGGTGCCGCGGGTGCGCCGAAGGTCGGTGACAAGGAGGCCTGGGCGCCGCGTATCGCCACCGGAATGGACGCCCTGCTGGCCAGCGCCACCAATGGCAAGAATGCCATGCCGCCGAAGGGCACCTGCATGGATTGCACCGCGGACGACCTCAAGGGCGTCATCGAGTACATGACCTCCCAGAGCAAGTAAGCACTGCAGGCGGTCGGGTGGTCCGTCCCGCAGGGCGGCGGATCACCCGGCTACCGTCAACGCTGTACAGTCGCTTGCCGCCTGCCCGGCGCAAGCAGCACGTCGCCGCAGCAACAATGTCAACGCGGCGCACGCAACCGGCCCGGGATGCGGGCGCTATAGAGGCCTACCGGCACCGTGTTACGCCAAATGCGTGATTCCCGCCGCAGCTTGCCGACTGGATATCCCGATATCACCCCTAACTGACGCCTTTGTCATGACATACTGCCATTTGTGGCAGTCATGGCGTGGCAGTTATCTCGCTTGCGACGGAGGCTAGTCAAAGTCACGTCGCTCAATTGTCTGATTTGGCGGGCATTGTCAGGCCGTAAAAATTCCGGCTTTTATGGCATGGGTATTGCACCGTTATAAAACAGCTTGATCCATTCCGGCGCGTCAGGGCGCGTGTCGGCAATGGAAAAAGTAAAAAGTGCATACATCAAAACAAACAGCGTGGAACGCCGCAGGCAGGCGTTTTCTGGAGGGGGTTATAATGATACCAAGCCTATTTTCTCACCACAGCAGTTGCCGGTCGGATGCGCCGAAGAATCCGCTGGCAGTCACCGCGCTGGTGCTCATGTTGTCATGTCCACTGGCGCAGGCCGTACCGGGGGATGCCGATAACGACGGCGTTCCTGACGCACAAGATAACTGCATAAATACACCCAACGGTGCCGCGACTCCGTCCATCAACCAGCTCGACAGTAACGGGGATGGATACGGCAATGCCTGTGACGCCGACCTAGACCAATCGGGTTTTGTCGACGCTGTTGACCTCGCGCTGTTCAGGTCCAAGTACCGCACCACCGATCCCGATGCTGACCTCAACGGCAGTGGCCTGGTGGATGCCGTCGATCTGGCGCTGTTCCGCTCGCTCTACCGTAAGGACGTTGGACCCTCCTGTATCACCCTGCCGAATGCCTGTCAGGCAGTGGTTGCACGCGGCGACACCTACGCGACACCGGTCGGCAGGACCCTCACGGTGACGGCTTCGCGCGTGTCCGGCGTGCTGTACAACGACCACGATACCGATTCCGCCACGGGTGAACTGCTTGGTAACGCGGGGCTGACGGCGGTCAAGGACAGCGACCCGCTCCACGGCACCCTGACCCTGAACGCCGATGGCTCGTTTACCTACGTTCCCGACGGCACCCAGGGTGACAACGACAACGATAGCTTCACCTATCACTCGGTAGATGGTGACAGCAACGCCTCCGCGGTGACGACGGTCAATATCCTCACGACGTCCAACCAGACGGACTTCAAGATCATGATGAACTACGAGCTGGGCATGCACTGCACCGGCTTCGAGTTCTCATACTGCTGCGTACTGCCGCCCTACAACTCGATACTGGCGCAGGTGGTCAAACCGCAGGGCGCGGCGACCCCGGCAAGCAACGCGGATTTCCCGCGCCTGCTTGAAGGCGACCCCAACAACGGACTCGACGGCCTGGGTCGCGAGACGGTGCTGCGCGACTATGACGGTGCCGGCAACATCCACAAGTACTATCTCGAGTACTACCACGACGCGCAGCCGCGTCGCGAAGGCAATATGCCCGGTACCTTCAACGACCAGACCTCGACCCTGATCAGCGCGGTCGAGGGCAACTCGCTGCTGTATGCGAACACCCCCTACGACTCGGCACTGGTGGACACGACCGGCGCGATCACGGGTGTGCCCGGCAAGATCGTCACCGGTACCTACAACGGCGTACCGAACGTGGTGCAGGGTGACGGCGATTACACGGATGCGACCGACAACTTCGCCAACGGCTGGCTGAACCACCTCTACATCTACGCCGACCTGGAAGGCAGCAATCCCGCCGGTTCCACCCTGGAGGCCGACAAGATCCGTCTGGGTGTCTCAGGCATGGTCGAATACCCGGCCGACTCCGGTGCTGCACTGCAGCCGATGGGTCCGACCGGCAACGGCACCCCCTTCAGCAACGTGCTGACCTTCTCGGGGGATACCGGCACTGTCGTGTATACCCAAATGAAGGTGCTGGAGAATCTGCCCATCACGCTGACCTCGCCGCGTATCTGGGAGGCCCTGGGCATGCCGCTGACGCCGTTCGAGGACTCGATCAACTTCTTCGCCGATCCCGGCCTCGTTGACGAAGACTCGCTGCGTCCCTACGTCGCGATGAAGGCGCGCCTGCATGAGGCGACCTGCAACGAAGCCACCGGCGCATGCACCAAGGGTGCGGCGGTGATCGGCAGCAACGGCCAGCCCGTCATCGGCTTCGGTACTGCGCCGATCGACATCCCGAACTGCGAACGCTGCCATTCGGCCCCGGCCTACAAGGCCGATGGCGTCACGCCGAATGTCAACAGCCCGAGCTACATCCGTCGCCAGGGCGGACCCGATCCGTTCTTCGGTCCTGCCGGCGAGTCGCTCGAGGCGATTACCAACCTGGAAATCAACTACTGGAAGGCCCTCTACGGGCTCGATCCCGCGACGGGCGATACCGACTGGTATGCACGCCTCAAGGGTGCGGCCATCAACATGATGGTGATGCATGACTTCGATGTCGGCACCAGCTTCACGGCCAACTACCCGTCTGCGGGCAACCCGCTGGGTCTGCCGCCGGCGATGGCGGCCCTGCCCCAGAACACCCGTCTGGGTCACGAGTCCGTGATCTGCCAGAAGTGCCATGCCGACAACGTCATCGCGGTGGTCAAGTCGGCCGGCGCCGGTAACTTCCTGGTACCGCCGATCTCGGAGGCTATCCACCGCACCCACCGTGAGACCAGCGAAGGTGGCGTGATTGCCTTCGACGACGCGCTGGGTCGCTCCGGCGGCTGCCAGGGCTGCCATCCGGCGCACCGTTCCGACGGCACGATGGACGGCTACCCGATCACCCTGGATGGCGACAACGCCCAGGCCAATTCGGATAACCGCCTGGCCGCAGGTGGTTGCTTCGTCGGCCGCGACGTGCATTCCAACCCGCTCAAGGACGCGGACGGTGCCGAGACACCGGCCCACCTGAACGCGGCCGGCCAGTGGCTGGCGGACAACGTGTTCCACAACCAGGCGAGGCCTCGCCGGCAGCGATGCCGACACCCGCGGTATCTGGTGCACCAACTGCCACAGCCAACTGGGGCAGGAGCTGTGGAAGACCGAGAACTGTGTGGATCTGGTCAACGGTGACTGCATCGACAACCCGCGCGGTGCCGCGACCCTGGCCGACATGGCTGCGGCCGTGGGTGTGAGCGAAGCGCAGGCCATCGCCTGGCTGGATCCGAACAGCGCCGACCTGCACGGTACCGGCCTGGGTGACTTTACCCATGCCATCTGGGATGCCGATCCCGGCATCTGCCAGTACCTGGTCAATCCGGCCAACCCGGCGCACGACGGCAAGGTGGCGACCATCGAGGTCGCGATCCCGGCCGCGGGCCATACCTGCTCGACGCCCGATCAGGTCGGCCCGGTCGACTGCTCCGGTGTGGGCGGTCCGGTGTTCAACATCTGCGGTACCTTCGACGCCGACGGTGACTTCAGCGTGCATGCGCTGGATTTCTGCACCACCGACGACTGCGTTGCAGCCGCCCAGGGTACGCTGGCCAACTCGGCAGCGGTGCCGGTACCGTTCTCTGCAGCCACCGACGGTCGCGACCACTGGCTGGCAGCGGGTGAACCCCACTGCGCGGACTGCCATGCGGCCCCGTACGTGGAGCAGAGCGGCAACATCAACGCCTTTGCACCGTTCAACTATCCGCGCAAGGCGAGCCTGATGCGTTACTCGCGTGGTCACCAGGACATCAGCTGTCAGGGTTGCCACGAGTCGATCCATGGTCTCTATCCGGTGACCCCGGCGATCGACAACACGAGCTACGCGCAGGCGGCGGCACTCAACCACGATGGTTCACACGGTCCGCTGAAGTGCGGCACCTGCCATGCGGTGGATGCGAACGGTATCCCGACCTGGATCGGAAGCTTCGGTGGCGGGGGCTCGCTTGCCTCGCAGGTGCCGACATTCGACGCGGCAGTGACCTGGGCGCATACCTATACGGATGAGGCCAATGTGCTCAACTCGACCTGCCAGAACTGCCACGGTGTGAATGGGTTCGGTGGTCCGTTGAACTCCGCCAGCAATCCGGCTGACTGGGTCAACGTGGCGAACCACACCACGCCGTTCCTGCAGCACGCGATGAACGGATTCACGTCGCGGCAGATGCTGGACAAGGCCGAAACCCTGGTGAATGGTGATGTCACTGGCTCGACCAACGGCTCCGATGGCGTCTGTCTGGGCTGTCATGTCGACTTCACCGGCGGCGGCACCACCCTGAACTGCACCAATGGGTGGAGGCAGCATCTGACCCAGGGTCGAGTCTCCGAGTCTGTCTGGGAGCATGTCTCCCTGACGGTGGCGGGTTCACGCTGCGGCTGGTAACCACCAGGACTCTCCCGCTGCGCCGGTGCGGGCAGCGGGAGTGCGTCAAACCGAATGGAGGGGAATTCCGTTCCCCTCCATTCTTCACGCTAGGGCAACGATGATTTCCGGCTGCTGACTCGGGTGCCATGCACCGGCGCCGGATCTGCTCCGGGAACAGGAATTTCGAGCGAAGAGGGTAATAATAATGAAGCTAGTGAAGCTGTTGTTCGTTGTGGTGAGTGCATTACTCATGCTTCCGGTCACTGCGACCGCAACCGTGGCCCGTGCCGCCGACGCGCAGGACCAGGCCGCTCCGGCCAATGACGTGATCGCCAAGGTCGGCGATCAGACCATCACCTTCAGCGAGGTCAATACCGCGCTGAACAGTTCGGCAGTAGTCGGCATTTCCATACCCGCCCTGGGTACGCCGGAACGTGACACCGTGCGGATCACGCTGCTGGACAAGTTCGTCAGTATCAATCTGCTGTATCTGGATGCGCTCAAGCACGGGATTGACAAGGAAGCGCAATACGCCAAGGCTGTCGGCCGTTTCTCCAATGCCGTCCTGGCCGGTCTCTATCGCCAGCACTACATGGCGGGGGACATCCAGGTCACCGAGGATGAGATCCAGGCCTACTTCAAGGACAACGTGATGCCGGGTACGACACTGGACGATAATGCCAGGACCCAGATCGAGGCGGCGTTGCGGCGGCAGAAACTGCACGCACAGATGGCGAGCGCGGACAAGTCCTTGCGTGACGGGATCAAGATCGTGGTGCACGAGGAGAATCTCGACAGCAAGGGGGATGGGCAGCGTGCCGCCGATGCCCCGTTGGCCGAAGTCGGTGCGGAGACGATCACCTGGGGCGAGGTCGATGACAAGATCATCGCCGCCGGCAAGGGTGCGGTCATTGCGGATCCGCTTGCCTTCGAGGACCCGGCGCGCCGGGATGCCCTGGAGCGCGAAATCGATCTGCGCATCCTGGCGCAGAAGGCCAAGGCGGCCGGCCTCGAGGCCGATCCGCTCTACCAGCAGCGGCTTGGCGAATACCGCAAGACACTGCTGATCAACCAGTACCGTGAACGGCTGGCACAGCAGATGGAGCCCACGGAGGTGGAACTCAAGGCCTATTACGAGGCCAATCGCGGCCGCTTCGTGATTCCGGAGGCACGCAAAATCCAGATGGTCGTCGTCAAGACCGAGGACGAGGCCAAGCAGCTCAAGGAGCGGATCAAGGCCGGCGAGCTGACCCTGTACGAGGCGGCGCGGGATCACTCGATTGCCGCGAATGCCGCGCAGAATCTGGGCGAGGTCGGCTGGGTGAATCAAGGCGAACTGGCGCCGGCACTCAACGAAGAGGTCTTTCTGCTGGAGCCGGGAGAAATCGGAGGCCCGGTCGAATCGCCCGCCGGCTGGCACCTGGTCGCGGTACAGGAGATGAAAGAGGCCAGGTACACGAACTTCGGTGAAGAGACCACGCGCAAGCTGACCCGGCGCAGTTACCTGCACGACAAGATCAATGCCTATACCGCGGAGCTGCGCAAGAACGAGTTCCCGGTGGAGGTCTACCAGGAACGCCTCGTCCAGCTTGCCCAGCAGGAGGCCGACATGGTGAAGTCGCTGGCCGAGCAGTCCAAACAGCCCGGTTCGGTCACCCAGAAACGCCTTGAGGAAATGCAGGAGCTGATGCATCAGCCGTCCATGTAAATCCCTCAGGCCACGCGCCGCACCCACGGGCCAACCCGGTAGTCGGGCTGGCCCGTTTCGTTTGTGGCAGCCATGCCGGCAGGCTGATGTACCTGCCGCACGCGGCGGTGCGGACAGGCCGGCGGCACTCTGCGTGTTGCGCGGATAGCCGGCGCCACACGCGAGACGCTGGCACATAACCGAATCAGTCCGGGACTGCCGCTGCCTCGATACCCGCCTGCTGCCCGGTTGCCGGCGGGGAATCAAACATCGCCTCGATCGCCTGGATCATTTCCGGCGAGTCCCACCCGCGCGGCCCGTAGGCGACATACCGGATCCTGCCTGCACCGTCGATCAGAAAGGTCGTCGGGTAGAACGTGACCTGCCAGTCCGCAGCGGTGGCGCCCTCCGCATCCAGCAGCATCGGGAAGGTCAGCTTGAGCCGGCTGGCGAAATTCCACACCTTGCCGTGCGTTTCGCCGACATTGACCGCGAGGATCGCAAAGGGCTTGCCGTCCATCGCCTGCTGCAGCCGCTGCAGGCTCGGCATCTCGATCAGGCAGGGGCCGCACCAGCTGGCCCAGAAGTTGACCAGCACCACCTGCCCGCGATATTCCTGGAGCGAGCGGGTGGTGTGACCCAGATCCTCCAGCTCGAATGCGGGCGGCACATCGTCGAGGTCCTGGTAAGGGTCCAGCAATCCAGCCTGCGTCGCGCCGGGCAGGCCCAGACACAGCAGCAGCAACAGCGCAGCGAGACCCGTCAGGTTCGCCTTGTCATTCATCGGGTCGCTCCCCCGGCATCCCTCGATGCCTGTCAATCATCGTCGCTCTGCAACCACTATATCATCCGTTCCGCATCGGTCCGAAGCTTGCGCTGCGGTACGCGGATCGGGCGCGGCGGTAATCCGGAGCTGGCATGTTCAGCAGACACTGTCGGATATCATTACGCCGCCCGGCCGTCGAGATGTCCTGATGTTCGCGTTGCAACTATATGAAATTGCAAGATATTAATGTCGCTACCGGCGATGTGTCAGCCGCGGGTGTCAAAACCCTGTTGGGATTCTTTACGACAGCAATTCCCCGAACAAGTTAAGTGAATTTTAACCTTCTGAATCAGATATGTATTTGATCTCTGGTACAGAACTTGCAAATTGGACTGTAAGGCCGGATTCGCTCGGACGAGTTTGTCATATATAACAACATGTACACGGATTTCGAACAAAATATCACATACTCAAACATTTACGGGGGTATTATCAGATGCGGAACACAATCTCCAGAATCATAACAACGGCAGTTCTGGCTGCAGGTATGCTGGCGGGCGGTATTTCTGCCAAAGCCGCAACCATCTATATGACACCTGAGCAACAGTTCGTGGCGGATAATGCCTCCTTCTCGGTCGATATCATGGCAACAGGCCTGCCGCAGTTTACCGTCGGCGGCGCGATCGATATCTCCTGGAATCCGGCTGACATGACGCTGACTTCCGTCCTCATGGCAACCACGGACCCCTTTGACAGCAACGGCCAGTTCACCGGTTCCTGGGATCCGGAGTCCTCGTCGCTTACCGGTCCGGGTACCGTCAGCACCGGTGCGATCACCGGCATGTTCGTCGGCAGCTTCCTCGGCGTTTCCGGCGACCAGGCAATCGCGCGTCTGATCTTCACCCTCGGCTCCGGCGTGTCCAATTCCTCGATCAGCCCGACGCTGGCGATTCAGGGCGGCACCTGGGCTGGCGTGGATGCCGGGAACAACGTATTCACTTTCGCGAACACCTACATCGGTGCAACGATCAATCCGGTACCGGTGCCTGCCGCGGTCTGGCTGTTTGGCAGCGGCCTGCTCGGTCTGGTGGGTGTGGCTCGTCGGCGCGGATAAGCGGTTACAAGCAGAGCTGCAGGCAAACCACCACTCGTTTCACGCTCATTCAGGGGCCGCCATTGAGGCGGCCCCTCTTTGTTTCCAGCTGAACCGAATTTTCGTCGCAGTCCTTCGGGGCCGGGTGGTTGCGGCGCCGGGCTGCGTTATTCCCCATTCATACGGCCAGGGCAGTCCTGCCCGCCGCGCCATTCGCGATCATCGATAAGGTCCCAGCCGTGTGAAATTGCTACGATAGGCTCGACTAGATCACGATGCGGTCATAGGTCCAGTACAGGCCGACCGCCGCGATTGCCAGCGAGCCGCTCACCACGATGACCTGCCGGTACCAGTTGCGGTTGGCGAACCACAGGCCGACCGCGAGAAAGGCCAGCGAGATGATGGCGAGCTGGCCGAGTTCGACGCCAACGTTGAAGCTCAGCAGTGCCGTGAAAAAGGCGTCATCCGGCATACCGAAATCCTTCAGCATGCTCGCGAACCCCATGCCGTGCAGCAGACCGAACCCGAACACCAGCGCCAGGCGGCCGCGGTGCAGGGTGCGGATGAAGACGTTCTCGATGCCGATCCATGCGATCGACAGCGCGATCAGCGGTTCGACGATAAAGGCGGGCAGGGAGAACACGCCGCTCATCGACAGCCCCAGGGTAATGGTGTGGGCCACGGTGAACATGGTCACCTGCCAGAGCAGCGGGCGCAGACTGACGCTGAGCAGGAAGATGCCCAGGATAAACAGGATGTGGTCGAGGCCGCGCGGCAGGATATGGTCGAATCCTGCGGCGAGGTAAGTGCCGATGACGGCGCTGACCGGTTGCCGGGTAAAGACCTCGGCGAGTGAAAACGGTGCGCTCGTCTCATCCTTGCGTAGCCACTGCCAGTCAGACCAGTGCCACTTTTCGTTGGTCTCGTCGACCTGGCGCACGCGTACCGCGTTGTCACCGAAGGCCTGGGGATAGTACCAGCGCACGCTTTGCACGCTGCGCTCGATTGCGCCTTCCAGGTAGATGACGCTGATGCGCGGCACCTTGGTATAGCCGGGTTCCGGAATTTCCACGCGCGTGACCGTCAGCGGCACGGGCTGGTCATCGAACAGCAGCCGCACTTCCTGTGTGAAGCGATCCTTGAAGGGCGCGAACGCCGCCTGCAGCTCCGGCGCCTGCAGCACGCGCAGGGCATCGTATGCCTCTGCGTTCGGGGCCTCCTGGGTATTGCGGTAGCGGCTGTTGATACCCGTCAGCAGGGCCTCGATGCTGGCGCGGACTTCAACCTGATAGGTGCCGTTGGTATTGATGCTGATCTCGACGAGCGCCGGCTTGACGACGTCCGCCTGCGCGCGCGCGCTGCATCCGAGCAGGGCGGCGCACACTAGCGCCAGCAGCAGCCAGGAAGTGCAGTCAGAGCAGCCATGCTGCGGATGCGCAGGGTTCACACGCGCGGGCCTGCTGCGAAGGCAACATACCCGTCGCCATATAAGCATGCCGTAAAACACTGAAATTCCATGATTCGGCTGTAATTTTCGGATTCGCTGTTCTATCATTTCGTGGCACGCGCCGGGGATACCCTGGCGACCGCAGCCGGACCTGGTGGGAGGGACGGGGCGGAAAGTCATTACGCCATGCCGCTAGTGTAATGCGTATGTGTTCCGGACGAAAACAATACCAGGTGACCTATGCCTCCATTTGACCGTCGAGAGTTTCTCAAGATTCTGGGCGCCGGTGCCGCCGCATCGACCGGCCTGTTCGCATGCAGCAAGACAGACAACGGCCCCCCCGCGGCGGCGAAGATGCCGGCCGGATCGGCTGATCCGCTGGCCGGTTTCTATGATGTGCCGATGCGCGGCAACGCCCGCATCCTGCATATCACCGATGTCCATGGCCAGCTGAAACCCGTGTATTTTCGCGAACCGAACGTCAATCTCGGCATGGGCGATGCCTACGGGCGACCGCCGCACATCGTGGGCAAGAAGTTTCTCGATTACTTCGGCCTGCAGCCGGCCACGCCCGAGTCCTACGCCTACACCTATCTGGATTTCGACGCGGCCGCGCTCAAGTACGGCCGTACCGGCGGCTATGCGCATCTCAAGACCCTGCTCGACATGCTGCGTCAGCAGGCCGGTGGCCGCGAGCAGACCCTGACCCTGGATGGCGGCGATCTGTGGCAGGGTTCCGGCACCTCGCTGTGGACACGCGGGGTCGACATGGTCGAGGCCTCGAACATCCTTGGCCTGGACGTCATGGTCGGGCACTGGGAATTCACCTATCGCGAGGCCGAGGTGCTCAACAACGTGGCGCTGTTCAAGGGCGATTTCATCGGCCAGAACGTGCGCGTCAAGGAGGATTCGCTGTTCGGTGACGAGTACGCAAAACTGGTCGAGAAATACGATGGGCGCGGTCTTTACGACGAGGATAGCGGACACGCCTTCCAGCCGTACGTGATCAAGAACGTCGGTGGTGCGCGTATCTGCGTGGTCGGTCAGGCCTTCCCGCGCACCGCCAACGCCAACCCGCAGGAATTCTTCCCGGACTGGTCCTTCGGTCTGCGCGAGGACGACATGATCGAGCTGGTCCAGAAGATCCGCGCGGACGAGAATCCGGATGCCATCGTGCTGCTGTCGCACAACGGCATGGACGTCGATGTCAAGATGGCGGAACGCGTGCCCGGCCTGAACGCGGTCTTCGGCGGGCACACGCACGACGGTATCCCCAAGCCGATCGAGGTGAAGAATGTCGAGGGCCACACTTGCTTGGTGACCAACGCGGGTTCCAACGGCAAGTTCGTCGGCGTGATGGATTTCGATATCCAGGACGGCAGCCTCAAGGGCATGCATTACCGCATGCTGCCGGTCATCACGGACATGCTGCCGGCAGACAAGGAGATGGAGGCGTACATCAACCAGATGCGCCAGACCACCTATGACGAGAAGATCGTCGAGAGCCGTGCAAGCAAGTATTTCTTCAACAAGGACCGGGTCGGCAAGACCTTCGAGCAGATCCTGGGCGAGAAGCTGGCCATCGCCGACCGCCTGCTGTACCGGCGCGGCAATTTCATGGGGACCTGGGACCAGGTCCTGTGCAATGCGCTGCGGCATGAGTACGGGGCGGACGTCGCCATGTCTGCGGGAGTGCGCTGGGGCACTACGACCCTGAAAGGCGAGTGGATCACCATGGAGGACGTCATGACGCAATGCTCCATGACCTACGCGGAGACCTACGTCACGGAGATGACCGGACACGACCTGATGAATATCCTGGAGCAGGTGGCGGACAACCTGTTCGACCCGGATCCCTATCTGCAGTCCGGTGGCGACATGGTGCGGGTCGGGGGCCTCGATTACACCATCGATCCCACCAAGCCGCTGTACGAGCGCATCACCGATGCGCGCCTGGACAACGGGCACCTGATCGAGGCCGACACCGTCTACAAGGTCGCCGGCTGGGCCTCGGTTGGCAAGGCCCCGGACGGCCGCCTGATGTGGGATGTGGTGCGAGACTATATCCTCGCCACCAAGGGCGAGGATGACGTGCTGGTCCTGCCCAAGATCAATCACCCGAAACTGGTCAATGTCGCGGCCGACCCGGGGATCGCCGATTACCCGGGCGAAATGTCCTGAAGCCGGCCGGCATCGGCAGTATCGGAGGCCCCGCCATGAGCGGGGTCTTTTTTCTGGCGTATGCCTGCGATATCCGTCGGCGCTGCGCAGCCGGTTCCGCTGCCGGCACGCCACCATCCAGCCGTACGTCTCTGTGACGGCGGTGGTGCGGGCGCCGTCCGGGTACGGAAAAAAAGAAAGCCCGACCAAGGGCCGGGCCATTTACGGAGACGGATAAAATCTCATCCGTTGCAGCTAACATAACCGCAGCGGGCTTACAGAAGGCTTACAGATCTGCAATTCGCTTCCTGCAGGCGGCGGGTTACAGCGGAATCCGATAATAATATAAATAAAATCAATTAATTTCATGCTTCTGCGGTAGGCGCCGGCAGGCACTGCGGCGACACAGACGGCTTGACCCGCAGAGTTTAGACTAGAACGGCGGGCAGTCAACACCCTGCCTGCCCGGAGGGAGCCTGCCATGAACTTCGCCCTGCCACTCGTCATCCTGTTGCTGCTGCACGCCGGCTTTGCCCTGGCGGGGGCCTATGCCCTGCCGCACCTGGACAGCGCCATGCATCTGGCGGGCGGATTTTGCCTGGGTCTGTTTTGCGCCGGGCTGC
Source organism: Pseudomonadota bacterium (assembly GCA_041395565.1). Lineage (NCBI taxonomy): Bacteria > Pseudomonadati > Pseudomonadota > Pseudomonadota bacterium. The sequence continues at coordinate 63,999 of JAWLAI010000004.1, forward strand.
TAGACCGCGCGGTCGCGCTGGGACGCTGTCCCGAACCCGGTCGGCTCATCCGTTTCGTGCTGCTCGTGGCCCTGGTCGGTACCGGTGCTGTCTGCTGGGAGGTCTACGAATGGCTGTCCGATCATTATCTCGCAACGCATCTGCAGGAATCCCTGGATGACACGATCAAGGATCTGGTCCTGGGCCTGCTTGGCGGGGCGGGGTATGCCTATCTGGCCGTGCGTGCCCTGGATGCGGCGGGGACAGCCGAGGAGGCGGGATCGGGCGGCAGCCGGCCGGCAGGCTAGGGCATGCCGCGGCCGACCGGGATCCGGCAAAAAAAAGCCCGGCTGGTGCCGGGCTTTTCCGTTGCCGGTAAGGCGCGGTTACTTGCGTGAGCCCGGACCATTGATCTCCAGGCCGTTGCTCATGTAGGCCTCGTAATACTCCAGTGCGGTGTATTCCGGACCCTGGGCCTTGTACGGCTTGGCACGCACCTGCTTGTTGCAGCCGTCGTAACGACGGTGCAGCGTGCCCAGTTCGCCCCATGCCGAGCGGTAGACCGGGAAGTGGGTCACGTGGCCGAGCGCGGGGCTGAGGATGTCGGCACGCACCTTGTTGCCCGAGTTGTATACGTGACAATCCGCGCAGGCCATGTTCAGCTGGCCACGCTTGGCGTAGAACTGCTGCTTGCCCTGGTCGTAGATCGCCTGCGCACGTGGGTCGTTCGGTACCTCGACGTTGAGGATCTTGCCCCGGGACGTGTAGTGCATGTAGGCCGAGATGTCCGCGATGTCACCCTTCTTCCAGCCCAGCGGCTTTTCACCGTTGGCCTCGCGGCAGGTGTTGATGGCCGCTTCCAGGGTGATGACCTTGCCGGAGGCCTTGTCGAAGAACGGATAGCGGTTGGCAATGCCCTCGCCGCCATTGTCAAAGCAACTGGCATAGGTCTTGCCGTTCGCGAACGGTGTGTTGAACAGCGTCTTGCCGTGCTCGAGGCTCAGTTCGTAAGGCGGGAATTCCTCGATCTCCTCCCACTGGGCGCGGGCGTCGGCATCGAGTGCATACACGCCGTTCTTGTAGTCACTGAAAGGCACTTTCGGGAAACGCTTTTCGAAGAATTTTCTGAACGTCTTCAGATCATCCTCAGGGCTGGCCTGGACCGGTGCCGTGAAGGCGCTGATCAGGCCCAGTACCAGTGTTGCAGTCAGGAGTTTTTTCATTGAATGGATCCCCTAGGTTCAATAGGCAGTTGTCCGGTGCGGCAGGGCGGTTACTTGATCTCGGTCTCGTCGGAGTCCTTCTCGCCCTTGTTGTCGACCCAGCTGAGTCCGACCTTGTCACCGGCGGCGCCTCCCTTGAAGCTGAAGGAGAGATACGGGTTTTTCGAGATCGCGGCGCCCCAGCTTGCCGTCATCACGGTGTTGCCATTGTGGCTGCAGACAACTTCCTGGATGAAGTGGGCCGGGATCTTTTCGCCGGTCTTGGCATCCTTGCGGGTACCGGTTTCCATCGGGTGGCTGATGAGCGCCTTGACCGTGGTGACACCGTCCTTGGCACTGGCTCTGAGTTTGATGCTTGACATGGTTTGTCCTCTTTAATCCGCTGATGCTGTAAGGGTGGCTTGCGTGCGCAGGCTAACCGCCACAACCACCGATGGTGACCTTGACTTCCTTGCCGGTGCTGTAGAGCTTGCCACCCGACTTGACGATCGCAATCACGCTGGAGGTCTTGCCCATCTTGATGCGGGTCGAGATGTCCGGGATGGCCGTCGCACCCAGTGCGAAGCTGGCCGTCATGGGATTCTGGTTCTTTTCGGTGACGATGGTGATGGATTCGACGTCAGCCATGTCAGTCGAGACCGAAACCGGGACGACGGCGCCGTTTTCGGCGATGTCGGGGGCCTTGATCTTGATCTTGTCACTGGCGGCAAGGTCAGCGCTGCCGAAGAAACTGGTCAGGGCGCCATTGACGTCCTTCGCCTCGAATGCCTCCTTGGCCCAGGCAGCCAGCGAGGCGCGCGGGGTGAGCAGGCCGGCACTGGCGGCAACGCCCAGAGCGCCGGTGGCCAGCGAACCCTTGAGGAATATTCTGCGTTTCATGCTAGTCACGGATGTCTCTCCTGAATTTGGTTGCTAGAGTGTATAGATGTAATCGACGACTTGGTCGATCTGCTCTTCGGTGAGAATCTTGTGACGACCGAAGGGCGGCATGATGGTGTTCGGGTTGTTCACGGTCGGATCCCAGATCTGTGCACGCAGCTTGGACTTGTCCGGGAAGCGCAGCTTCATGCTGATCAGCGGGGGACCGATGTTGCCGGGCAGGTCGCCGTCGTCGACGGCATGGCAGGCCAGGCAGTTACCCAGTTTGCGATCGAAGGCGACTTCCTTGCCCGGGGCAGCAGCCTCGGCCGCGCTCGCGCTGGAGAACGGGACAGCCAGCAGAGTGCCCGCGATCACAGCAACCGAGCATGCTGATAAGAGTAGCTTCGTAGCGGTTTGCCGCATTGTTTCATCTCCTGGATTCATGTTGTAAAGCCTGAGGATTCGCAAGCCACGCAGCGGTTACAGCCCGCGCGGATGCGCCTTCTCGTAGTTGTACTGTGCCACGGCGTTATCGGCTTCGTCCTTGGCCTTGTTGGCAAGCTTGATGGCCACTGCATTGTCGCCCTTGTCGGCTGCGGCCTGCGCCTCTTCGGCAAATTTTTCGGTATCGCGCCAGATCCAGTTGTTTGCCTTGGCTGCCTTGATGGCCGAATTCGCGGCAGCGAGCGCCGCCATGGCTTCGGGGCTGGCCTTCGAGTCAGAGGACGCCTTGTTGGCCGTGCCGGCACAGCCGCTCACCAGCCATAAAGACATGACCGCGGTTGTCAGCAGCCTGAGGGGGTAGCGTGTCTTCATGAATTAACTCCGATTAGGTTAACGAGGGTCTAACTTGCAGAGTTTGAATAATTATTATTTAGTCTTGGCAAAGTAGCATCGCCACTTTGGCAGGTCAAGCCATTGTTTCTTATTGTATTAGTATTACTGACTATTCTAATTCTTCGGCCTTCTGCAGCTCCTTCAGGACCGTGATGCGCGCCTGGATGGTGGCGGCCTGGTAATCGCTGAGACCCTCGGTCTTCTCTGCAAGTTCCAGCTGCTCGATCGCCTTCTTCGTATAACCGTTGAGGTAGTAGTACTGACCCATGGCGGTATGGGTCTGTACCGGACGGTTGGTCTGTCCGGCTGCTTGCGCCAGCAGCTTGTGCACCTGCGGATTGTCCGAGTGGGCGCTGGCGTCGGAGAGCAGGGCGTAGGCCTGCTCGGCGCGCGCGCTGGCCAGCAGCGATCCGGCGTAGGGAATGATCACGGTCAATTCGCCCGGATACAGCTGCAGGGTGTCCGCGTAGATCGCCTGCGACGCTGTGAAACGCTGCAGTCGGTCGAGCACCCCGGCCTGCGCCAGCCGGTAGGTGACCCGGTCCGGGTCGGACTTGCGCAGCTGTTGCAGTATCGCGATCGCATCCTCGGACCGCTCGTTGGCGGCCAGCAGCAGGGCATACTCGTAGCGCTCGGCAGCCGAGGTGCCGCCGCCCTGGCCGTGATAGCGCTGGAAGTCGGCCAGTACCTGACCTGCATCCTGGTACGTGTTCACGCGCAGGCGCGCTCGCAGCAGCTGGAATTCGAGATCGTCCGCTATCTCGATACCGCTGAATGCCGCGGCGCGCGTCTCGGCCTCGGCGATACGGGCGGTGGTTACCGGGTGCGTGCTGAGAAATTCGGGCGGCTGGGTGCCGTAAAGCTTGGAATTCTTCTGCAGGCGTTCGAAGAAGCGCGCCATGCCATTGGGGTCGAAGCTGGAGTCGGCGAGGGTCTGGATGCCCACCCGGTCGGCTTCCTGCTCGTTGGCCCGGGTGAAGTTGATCTGTTGCTGCAGGCTGGCGGCCGAGGTCGCGGTCAGCACGGCGGCGCCGGCCTGGCTGTCCTGGGTGCCGAGCAGGATCGCGGCCAGAATGGCGGCCGTGGTCGGCAGGCTGAGCTTGTCGGCTGCCTCGAACGCGCGAGCCAGGTGGCGCTGGGTGACGTGGGCGATTTCATGCGCCAGTACGGCGGCCAGTTCGCTTTCCGATTCCGCGGCCAGGAACAGGCCCACGTTGACACCGATATGACCGGCCGGTCCGGCGAAGGCGTTGATACGTTCGTCGTTGACCAGGAAGAAGGTGAATCCGTGGCCGGGATTTTCGCTGTGCATGGCCAGCCGATGGCCGAGATTCTGCAGGTAGCTGGTGGTTTCGGTGTCGTCCAGGATCAGGTCCGACTGGCGCAGTTCGCGCATGAAGGCGGCGCCCAGCGCCTGGTCCTGTTGCGGACTGTAGAGCCCGCCCGCGGCCTCGCCGAGACTTGGCAGATCGTCGAAATCCGACTGGGCGGGGGAAGTGTTGCACAGCAGGGCCAGGGTCAGGCCTGCCAGCATTCGGAGTGCGCGTGTCATTTAAACCGGGTTTAACCTCATGATGTTCCGTCTGACAGAGAAATACCCTCTCGGTTCAGTCCTTATCCCGTCCCGGGGCGCTAATTTTCCCTTCCCGGGACTTGCCTTCCGGGGCGCGTTAGCATAAGTTATCGTCCCTATTCTAATATCATAATCAAAGATCCGCAGTGCCGGGTCTATAAAGAAGCAGTCACTAACAGGAGAGACACAATGGCGGACTTTGATGAGGAACTGGATGCAACCGGGCTGAACTGCCCGCTGCCGATTTTACGTGCCAAGAAGGCCCTGAATGGTATGGAGAGTGGCAAGGTGCTGCGCATCATCGCCACCGATCCGGGTTCCGTGAAGGATTTCGAGGCCTTCGCCAAGCAGACCGGTAATGAGCTGATGTCGTCGACCGAAGAGGGCGGCAAGTTCATGTTCCTGATGCGCAAGGGTTGAACACTTCCGAGCGGGTCGGTCTCCGACAGTTCGGTATCAGGCAAACAAAAACCCCGGCCACTGGCCGGGGTTTTTGTTTGTGTGCAACGCCGCCGACAATCAGAACTGCCAGTTCACCTGGGCGCTGAGGATGTCGACCGAGGCGTCATACTCGCCGTTGATGCGGTGCAGGCCCTCGGTGAACGGGAACGACGAGGAGTAGGCATCGGTACTGTTGATGCGGGCGTTGTCGATGAACAGATGGGCGTAGCCGAAGTCGAAGCTCAACGCGCTCGAGAGCTTGTAGCCGGCACCCAGCGCCAGCCAGGTGCGGTCCTCGTCCGGCAGGGCGGCCAGGCGGAATTGCGAGCTGGGTATCGGGTTCTTGTCCAGCGCCAAGCCGCCGCGGAACGTCCAACGATCGTCATACTTGTAGCTCGCGCCAACCGAATAGCGGAAGGTGTCCTTCCAGTTGAGCGGTATGGTGCCGGTGGAGCCGCTGCCGCTGCGCAATACCAGCGATTGCAGCTTGTTCCAGTTCGTCCACATGACGTCCGCCATGACCGCCCAGTTCGGGTCGATTTCATGGTAGGCGCTCAATAGCATGGAGCCGGGCAAGGAGACGTCAGCCGCTGCGCTGTTGCTCGGTGCCACGGCGCTGGTCGAGGTGAAGTCGCCTTTCAGATTCACGTCCACCCCGGAGCGATAGGCAAACCCGAAACGGGTATGCTCCGAGGGCTCCAGCAGGATACCGACGTTCCAGCCGAAACCCCAGTCATCGACATCATACTCGCCGAACTGGTCGGACAAGCCAGGGAACCCCCCGAAGTAGCCATCGTCGATGACCAGCTTGTAAATGAGGTTGGCATACATGGCGCTGACGCCGGCACCGATCGTCACATGATCGTCGACCTTATAGGACAGCGTGGGATTCAGGTTGACCGTAGTGATGTCCCCTTCCGTGCTGGAGTAGCGACCGACCCAGCCAGTGCCGTACTCGGTTTTCAGGCCAAACGGCACGTTGACGCTGATGCCGAAATTCCAGCGCTCGTTCAGTTCCTGCACGTAGGTGAAATGCGGCACCACGCCGGTAACGCCCGCATCCGTATCATTGTCCGCGCCGGGACTGATGGTCGGATTGGCCGGGAACGGAAATGGCACGCCGGGGTTGTCGTACAGGGAATTGTATTGCGCGCTACCGTTGAATTCGGTTTGCGGCACTACGACGTGCATTCCGGCCGACAGCTGCTTGCCGTCCAGTCGCGACATGCTGGCCGGATTGAAGAACACCGTGGAGGCGTCTGCGGCTATCGAGCCGGCGCCGGCATAGGCGGTACCCATGCTGCTGACGCTCTGTTCGATGAGCGCGAAACCGCTGGCAAACGCGTTGCCCATTGCCAGTGACAGCAGCCCAGCGGTACCGAGCGCGCAGCCGCGACGAACAGCGGGTTGGAACATGGCCATCGTGATCTCCTCTCCAGGTTGTATAGCTGACGGGGAGCACACGATGATCTCAATACAGCCGGATCGATACACCGATCCGGTGTCCGTCGTGCCTGACCGTGGTCAGCCCCCCTGCACTGTGTTGCATACACTACTGCACATGCTGTGCTTATACAACAGTTTCGGTTGACAACCAGATAACCCTTTGTCAAAGTGGCCGCAACCGGCGCGCGTGGTTGTAGTTGTTACACGACAATAAGAACTCGAATGGCGCGTGCGAGACACTAATCACCAGCGAGGAGCAAAGCTATGAAACGAACCCCGGGGTTATATCGTGCTGCGGTATTCGTCAGTGGCATGGTCTGTACTTCGATCGCCACTGCCACGACCGGCTATTTCGCGCTGGGTTATGGTGCCAAAGCCATGGGCATGGCGGGTGCCGTCGTTTCCAATCCCCAGGACTCCATCGCCGCGGCAACCAATCCCGCCGGCATGGCGCTGGTCGGTGAACGTGTCGATGTCGGTATCCGTTTCTTCAGTCCGATCCGCGAGGCCGAGATAACGACATCCGCGGTCGGTGCCGGGTCGAACTTCGGCACGCCGTTCGACGTCGCTGACCAGAGCCGCCGCAACATGCACTACATTCCCAACGCCGGCTATACCAGCAGGATCAACGACCGGCTCTACTGGGGTATCAGCGTTTACGGCAATGGCGGCATGAATACCACCTATGACCGCAACCTGTACGATCAAACGGCTGCCGTCCTGTTCAATCCCAGCGGCCCCGGCGCAACCCCCGCCGGCGTGGGCACCGGCGCCCCGCAGACCGGCAAGCTCGGCGTGGATCTGGCACAGGTGCTGTTTACCCCGACTATCGCCATGAAGCTCAATGACCGGCATGCCGTGGGCGCCACGCTGATCATCGGATCGCAACGCTTCAGTGCCCGGGGTCTCGGGAACTTCCAGTGTCTGACCACCGACGTGCAGGCGAACCCGGCAGGGTGTGCCACAGGCTATCCGGTAACGCCGTCCGACGGTCTGACCGACAACAGCAGCGACATCACCTACGGTGCCGGTGTGCGCCTCGGCTGGATCGGCGAAATCACTTCCACCGTGACGCTGGGGGCGACCGTTGCCAGCAAGGTCTACATGAAGGAATTCGGCGATTACGACAACCTGTTTGCCGAACAGGGTGATTTCGATGTCCCGGCAAACTTTGCCGTCGGCGCCACCTTCAAGGCCACGCCGAAGCTGAAGCTTTCACTGGACTTCCAGCGCATCCTCTACGAGGGCGTTAAATCGCTGTCCAATCCCGGCCCGGTTGCCAGTGCCTTTGGTCCGGTGCCGAACCCGCCGACAACCGGTTTCCTCGGCGCGGACAACGGCCTGGGTTTCGGCTGGGAGGATATCAACGTCTATCGCATCGGCATGGAGTATGCGTATGACAGCAACTGGACGCTGCGTGCCGGACTGGCCGTGAACGATCAGCCGATCCCGAAAGACGAGGTGCTGTTCAACATCCTGGCGCCGGCCGTGATTGAAAAGCATCTCACGCTGGGTTTCACCTATCAGCCGGATGGGAGCAGCGAGTGGAACTTCGCCTACATGCATGGCTTCGAGGAGAGCATCACCGACGACGCGACCGCGTTCGGTGTGCCCGCGACGATCAAGATGTATCAGAACTCGGTGGATATCAGCTACTCGAGAAAGTTCTGACAGCAGGCGGCAGGTCCGTGTTCAGCAAGGCCATCCCGTGGGATGGCCTTTTTTTTGCGCCGGCCGGTGGCGGTCGTCAAACGCGGCGGGAACGGGCACAATAATCACCATGATCCAGCGTTACTACGCCGCCGCCTGCCAGACCGATTTTGCCTGTCCGGCGACACGCGCCGAGATTGGCGCGCGCACGACGCACATGTGTACCCTGGCGGAGCAGGCCATTGTCGGCTACGAGCCGTTTCACGACGTGCGTCTGCTGGCGTTCCCCGAGTTTGCGCATGCCGCGCCGATCTACGACAGCGTGGCGAAGTTGCGCGACCGGCTGGCGCTGCCGGTACCCAACGAGCATACCGACCGCTATCACCGGCTGTGCCGGGAATACGGCTGCTATATCCAGACCGGCACCTTCCTGGAGGCCGATGCCGACTATCCCGATGCGGTGTTCAATACCACGGTGCTGGTGGGGCCGGGCGGGGTACTGTCGAAGTACCGCAAGGTCAATCCCTGGATACCCTGGGAACTGCATGCGAGCCCGCATGATATCGCCGACTATCCGGCAGAGCCGTTCCCCGTGGTGGAGACGGAGCTCGGTCGTCTCGGCGTCGCCATCTGCTACGACTGGCTGTTTCCCGAGGCGATCCGCCAGATTGCGTGCAATGGTGCCGAGGTGATCATCCGCGTCTCCGCCTACATGGACCCCTGGGGCGCGACGCCCCCGCTGGACTGGTGGACGCTGTTCAACCGGGCGCGCGCCGTCGAAAACAGCGTCTTTGTGGTGGCGTCCAACCAGGGCGCCAGCCTGGGTCACTATCCGCCGTTTTCCTGGCCGGGCGGCAGCATGGTGGTCGATTACGACGGCCGCATCCTGGCGCAGGCGGATGCCGGTCCCGGCGAAAAGGTGGTGGTCGCGCCGGTCGATATCGCTGCATTGCGCCATGAGCGTGAGCGCAGGACCGGGCACGACATGCACGCGCATCTGCGCAGCACCATGTATCCCTACCTCGGGCAGCAGTATCTCGCGCCGGCAACTTCACATCCGCTCACGGCGGACGAGATCCGCGTGCGCATAGCGCAGGCCAAGCCGCGCACCCGCAGGTGAGCGCGCTGGCGCGGCCTTCACGGCCTGCAGTTCGGTTTTCTGCCCAGTTGCAGCGCACGCTGTTGCAGCTGCATGGCGGCGGGGATGCGCCGGGTGAGGTCGTCGATGCGCGAACTATGCGAGGGATGGGTGGACAGGAACTCGGGCGGTTGGCCGTCGCTGGTGCGATTCATGTTGCTCCAGAGCTGCGTGCTCTCGCGCGGATCGAAACCCGCTTTCGCCATCAGGTCTAGGCCCAGCATGTCGGCCTCGCTTTCCTGCAACCGGCTGTAGGGCAGCAACACGCCGTACTGCGCGCCCACGCCCAGCAGTCCCATCAGTGTCTTGCCGGTGCCGCTGGTCGGGTTCGGCGACGGCATTGATCAGCCTGCCAAGTCCCTGCTCGACGGCGAACTGCTGCGAGACCCGTTCATTCGAATGCCGGGCCTGGACATGGGCCACCTCGTGCCCGATCACGGTGGCGAGCTGATGCTGGTTGGTGGCGACCTTGAGCAGGCCGGTGTTGACGCCGATCTTGCCGCCCGGCAGGGCGAAGGCGTTGGCACTGTCGTCCTCGAACACGACGACCTCCCAGTTGCCGCCGACCTCGCGGGTGATGGCATTGGCCACGCACTGGACGAACTGGTTGGCGCGGCGGTCGGCGGATACCGGTGTCTTGCCCTTGATGCTGGTGAAGGCCTGCAGTCCCATCTCGTTCATCTGGTTGTCCGGCATCAGCATCAACTGATTCCTGCCGGTGGGCGAGGTCGGGCAGGCGGCCAGTGTCAGGCCGACAAGTAACGCGATGAAACGGACAGGCATAACGGGCACCTCCAGGTTTGCTGCCGGGATTATAAACCGCCCGGCCAGCGTGCAGCACCGCCCGGCCGCGACGGGCCGGAATGTGCCCGCTCTACGTCGGTCCGCGGCCGGGCAGCTGTTTCGGGATTGCGCGCGTACCGCATGGCTGTGCAGCAGGGCACTCGACGCGCGCAGTCAGTGCAGCGCCGCCGGCCACATGGCGGGCGCACGCCCTTGGGGAGCGGGCGCTTTCCGCTCCTGTCCTGCTGGGCGCGCGCTTGCCGCGCCGTGCCCGCCGCGGTCGCTGCCACGGGGTATGTTCGGTCAGGAGCCGGCCAGCCGGCCGGGCAGGTGCTGACCGTACTCGAACAGCAGCAGGCCGCCCAGTATGGTGGCGGTGCCGAACCAGGTCTGTGCCTGGATCGCTTCGCCGTTCAACAGGCTGCCGAGCAGCAGCGCGAGCACCGGTGTCAGCAGCGTGATCAGCGCGACCCGGGTCGCCTCGACCCGCCGCAGGATGTAATAGTACAGGGCGAAGCCGAGCACCGAGCCGATGATGCCGAGGTAGGCGATCGAGGCGGCAGCACGCAGCGGTACATGTCGCGGCAGGGACTCCCCGGTCAGGGCGCATACCGTGAGCAGCAGAATCACGGCCACGGCGAGACTGCCGATGGTGGTCGCCAGCGCCGGTATGTCCGCAGCGATACGCTTGACGGCGATGGCACTGGCCGAATAGGCGGTTACCGACAGCAGCATGCCCGCGACTCCCAGCATGGCGTCGGGACCCAGCGCGCGCGAGCCGGTTAGCATCACCGCAAGACCGGCGATGCCGAGCAGCAACCCGACGGTGCGCGCCGGTGTCAGCGCGGTTTCCTGCAGCCAGAAATGCGCCATGGCACCGGTCACCATCGGGGCGATGCCGAACAGCACCGAAATCCAGCCCGAGGGAATATAGCGTGCCGACCAGTACACCAGGGTCATGGCGCAGAACAGGCCGAGACCGGCGGCCAGGTAGGTGCGGCGTGCCGCGGTATGCCAGGGCAGGCTGATCCTGAACAGGGCCGCGACCGCCAATCCGGTGAATACGCCAATGCACATGCGCGTCGTGATGCCGAACAGCCAGCCGACCTCGTCGCCGCTCCACTGGATGGCCAGTGGCGTGGTCGACCAGATCAGGATCACTCCGATGTAGGCGGCCGGGATGGACACGACATTCTCCTTCAGTTGATGGTCGCAGTAACGAAAAAGGCCGCAGGGTTTGCACCGTGCGGCCTTGGGAATTACTCAGTTGCTGCAGCTGTTATCCGTTCACTGCACCCGGTTTCCCGCATCCGCACGCGGCCGTCCGCCATGCCGGCAGTCGGCGCACGGGTGTTGCGATGCAGTGCATGAAACGGTTGTACATGCTGCCGAGTGTTTCAGAGGCGCGCAACGGTGTCAAGCGGTATGCGCCTGGCTCATTCCGTCGGCTGCTTCACCAGCACGCGCAGTTTCACGATGTCACTGGTGCGGAAGGAGAAGGAAAAGTTCCCGCTGCGGTTGCGCTGGGCAAACTGCAGCCGGTTGCCGCTGGCGCCCGCCAGGCGATATTCCTTTTCCATGACATTCCTGCGCGTGACCTTGACGGTTGCGCCGATGTACTTGTGCGCTTCCGCCACGTCGATCGGGATGTAGACCAGGCGGTAGCCTGTATCATCCACGGATTTCACCTTTCTGCGCATATCCCGGTACGGCGCTTCCTCCGCGACCGGTTCATCCTCGATCTCGGTCGCCGGTGCGGGCTGCACGGCTTCCAGGGCCTCGTTGATCAACGCGTTGCGGGCGAATTCGGCCGCTGCGATGTCGTGCAGCACAAGTCCGGAGCGGTCCGCGAAGGTGAGGTTGGCCCGCAGAAAATTACTGGCATCGCGGCTGGCGATGGTATGCATGCGCATGCCCTGATGGACGCGCACCCCGGTGCGCAGCAGCTCCCAGCCGCCCCAGCTACCGAACAGATACAGTCCCAGGCCAAGGGTGACCAGGAACGCGCTGCCGTACAGCGTCAGTGGTTTCCTGGCCTGGCGCCAGTACCGGCGACCGAAGACCATGGCGCCGAGCGGCGAGAACAGCAGTACGAAGACGCCCCAGCCAGGATGCCTGCCGAAGGCGAGGATGGCGAGCCAGCACAGCGCGAGCAGGGTGATGACGGCGGAAACCTGGGCTGCCACGTCAATCAGATTCATCTGGATAGGTCCGGTCGGAATGCAGGTTGAGACGCTTCAACACCAATGTTCGACACCGCCGGCTGTGAGCTTTAGTCGGTGACGGAGTTGGCGTATTACACCGGCTGCCGGGTGGCAATAGTGTGATCGGGTTCACAAAACCGGCAGCGGGCTGCAACCCGGCTCGCGTGGGGGTGTGCGCTAGGTTCTAGTAATGCGGGGGTGGTGGCTCGGCATCCGTCGTGCCGGGATAGCCTGCGGCAAGTCCGCGCAACTGCTCCTCGAGACGCTGAATCGTCGCCGCCTGTGCACGCGACTGCTGTTCCTGCAGCAGCAGGGCGCGCGTCATTTCATCGAGGGCGGCCTCGAGGTGCATCAGGCGCACCTCGAGTGCCTCCATGCGCTGCTCCAGGGCCGGGACTGACATGGCGGGGCGGTTCCGGGCCTTGACTAGAGTTGCGGCCTGACCGCGTCCGCGGCCCGTTTGGCCTTGTCCAGGGCGGTAGCGATGGCGCTGGCGCGCGCCAGCGCCACGCCCATGCGCCGGTGCCCGGCGACTTCCGGCTTGCCGAACAGGCGCAGCTGGGTGTCAGGCTCGGCCAGCGCCGCCTCGAGGCCGGTATACGCAACCTGCTGCGAGTCACCCGTCACCAGGATTACGCTGGATGCGGACGGTCCGTGCTGGCGGATATTGGGGATGGGCAGGCCGAGGATGGCACGGGCATGCAGGGCGAACTGCGACAGGTCCTGGGAAATCATGGTGACCATGCCGGTGTCGTGCGGCCGGGGCGATACCTCGCTGAAGATCGCCTCGTCGCCGCGGATGAAGAGTTCGACGCCGAAGATGCCGCGCCCGCCGAGCGCCGCCGTGACCTTGCCGGCAATATCGCGCGCCTGCGCCAGCGCCTGTTCACTCATGGCCTGGGGTTGCCAGGACTGACGGTAATCGCCATCCACCTGGACATGGCCGATCGGTTCGCAATAGCTGGTACCGCCACTATGGCGCACGGTCAGCTGGGTGATTTCGTAATCGAATGCCACGAAGCCTTCCACGATCACCTTGCCGGCGCCACTGCGGCCACCCGCCTGGGCGTAGGCCCAGGCCGCGTCGATGTCGGCGCTTTCGCGCACGGTGCTCTGGCCCTTGCCAGAGGAACTCATGATGGGCTTGACCACGCAGGGCAGGCCGATCTCTGCGATCGCCGCATCGAACTCAGCGCGCGTGGCCGCGAAGCGGTAGGGGGAGGTGGCCAGTCCCAGTTCCTCGGCCGCCAGGCGCCGGATACCCTCGCGGTTCATGGTGAGGCGCGCCGCACGTGCCGTGGGTATGACCGTATAGCCCTCTGCCTCCAGGTCCACCAGCGTGTCGGTGGCGATGGCCTCGATCTCGGGGACGATGTAATGCGGCCGTTCCCGCTCGATGACGGCGCGTAGCGCCGCGCCGTCAAGCATGGAAAGCGTGTGGCTGCGGTGTGCGACCTGCATGGCCGGGGCGTTGGCATAGCGGTCGACGACGATCACCTCGACGCCGAGCCGCTGCAATTCGATGACGACTTCCTTGCCCAGTTCGCCGCCACCACAGAACAGCACGCGCGTGGCGCTGGGGGAGAGCGGGGTGCCGATGGTGGTCATGCCTGCATCCTGTGGCGGGTATCAAAAGGTGAGCGGATGATACCCGACCCGGTCGCCCGGCGCACAGCGTGCCGCCCTGTGGCGATGCGGTAACCCCTCTGGCCGCGGGCCCGGCCGCCGGTGCGCGCCTCAGGCGGCGAGCGGTTCGGCAACCTCGCGCAGGATGGCGTCCTTGCGTGCCAGCACGGCGTCGCACAGTGCCCCGAAGTCGGCACCCACCGCCTCGAACAGCATCCGCACGTCGACGCCTGTCGCCAGAAAGCGCTGCGTGAGTGCGCCGATACGATCCGGAATGCCCGCCAGGCACGCCGTGCGCCGCGCTGCCGGCAGTGCCGCCAGTTCCGCGCGCAGCCGCTGCAGGCCGAAGGCGATATGGTTGAGTTCGTCCGCGAGCGGGATGCGCAGGGACTCGCGCGTGCCCGGGTCGGCCAGCGGGACGATCTGTTCCACGGCGTCGCTGCCGAGGGCCTCCACGCCCAGGTACATGTCGATGAGAAAGTCCACCCAGTCCAGGCCACGGAAATGCCCGAGGATGGCCTGTTCCTGTGCCGCTGTCAGTACCGGGGTCCGGTCGGTGCCGAACGCCGTCATCCATTCCTGCTGGATGGCGACATGGCGGGATTCATCGCCGACCTGCCGGGCCAGGGCCAGGCGCGCGGCATCGTCGGGGGCGCGGCCGATGCGCTCGGCGCAAGCCAGCATGATCAGCCTGTCCACCTGGGTGTACAGGACCAGCAATCGGCCCATGGCGGTGCGGTACGCGTCACCGGGCCGAGTCTCTGTCTGCTGCATGGGATATCCTCCTGATTGAATATGCAGTCTTCCCGCCACGCCCGGCGGTAATCCGAGTATAGACAGCGGCAAGCGGTTTGCCAGATTGAGGCAATGAACGCGATGACACGACGCGTGGTCCTGTCCGGCCTGCTCCTGCTGGCGGCGTGCTGGGGCCGGGGGGGGCTGTGCGCGGGGCAGGATTGCGATGCCTGGACCGCGGTGCGCGAGACGGCCGAGGGCAGGCTGTTCCACCGCTGCCGGCCAGGGTCGCCGCTCGCGGCGGTCATGATCGAGACCCAGTTCCGGGCCGCCCCGGAACGGCTGTACGCCCTGGTCAACGACTACGCTGCCTTTGCGGATTTCATTCCGGACGTGGCCGAGAGCCGCGTACTCGCGGTCGACGGCGCGGTGCAGTGGGTCTACCACCGCCTGCATCTGCCGGGGCCGGTGGCGGATCGCGTCTATATCCTGCAGAGTACGGCCTCGACGCAGGGCGTGCCGCCCGTGGCCTGGCGGGTCGAGTGGACACTGGCGCAGCGCGCGTTTCCCGGCTTCGATGCCGGTGCGGGCGTCCGTCCCGACAGCCTGTCCGGTTTCTGGGAGATCGGGGCCGATGCTGCCGGCACGACGCGGGCGCGCTATGCTGTTCATGTCGAACCGGGAGGGCACCTGCCGGTCTGGCTGGTGCAGCGCATGACGGACCGTTATGTGCAGCAGGTGGTTGCCGCGGTCCGTGGCCGACTGGAGGAACGACGTGCACGCAAGTAGCCGGTACTGCAGTGTGATACTTGCTGGGCTGCTGCCCGCAGTCGGCGCCCTGGCCGGCGTGCGGCACACGGTCAATGCGGACAACGGCCTGCGCGGCTGGGAGTTCAGCGCGGGCGACGTCCAGATCGAACTGATCCAGCGCCTGCCCGACCAGACCCGTGCCCTGTTCATGAACCACGCATTCACGCGCGCGGTGATCGAGCAGCTTGCGCAGAGCTGCATGTTCCAGACGATCATCCGCAACACGGGCGCCTCGGGCAGCGGCCAGGCGGTGGGCATCGATCTCGCGCAGTGGCGCATGCAGCATGCGGGCAAGACCACCGGCATCCTGCTCAAGGAGCCGCTGCTGGATTCATGGAGCGCCGCTGATGCCAGCGACGCGGCGAAACTGGTGGTGCGCTGGGGCATGTTCCCGACCACGCAGGAATACCTGCCGAGCGACTACAATTGGGGCCTGACGGCATACGGGATCGCCCCGGGTTCGACATTCGATCTCGAGGTGACCTGGACCGAAGGCGATGTAGCGCACCGTGCGACCATCGAGAACATCGTGTGTGCGCCCGATGTCGAGCGACTGCAATGACCGACCTCATGTGGATTTCCCGCTGGTTACTGCTGGTGTGCCTGTTGGCGCTACCGGCGCAGGCGGAACAGCGGCTCACACCCGTACCCGGCAACGTGGCGGCACCGGATTTCGCGCTCGAGGACACGGAGGGAAAGCTGCATCGCCTGTCGGACTACCGCGGGCAGACCGTCATCATCAATTTCTGGACCACCTGGTGTCCACCGTGCCGCGAGGAGATCCCGTCCATGAATCGCGCTTGGCGGGTATTACGGGAGGAGGGCGTCGTGATCCTCGCCGTCAACGTGGGCGAGGACGCGGACACGATCTTCGTATTCAGTGCGGATTACCCGGCGGACTTCCCGCTGTTGCTGGATCGCGACGGCGCGGTGATCGCGGACTGGCCGGTCCGCGGGCTGCCGACCACCTACGTGGTTGCGCCGGACGGCACCATCGCCTACCGGGCCATCGGCGGACGGGAGTGGGACGAGGCCGGTTTCATGGAACAGATCCGGCGCCTGCGTCGGTGATCATGCCGGTCGGCGCTGTCGCGTCGCAGGGGTGTTTCAGCAGTGGCCCGGCTGCCGCCAGCGACGCGCGATCCAGTGGTCCACACTGAACCAGCGGCCGGCCCCGGTGAAGAATAATGCCAGCAGCATGATGAAGTAGGTGGCGGCGAACTCGATACCGTTTTTCAACACGGTGATATTGCCCGCTGCGGTCAGCCACGCATAGTCGCCGTGCTCGCGCAGGAGTTCCCGCGCCCGTTCCTTGCGGACGTTTGCCTCGTCGATCAGGTCGCTGCGCCACTCCCACGGCACCTGCAGCTCGGTCTCGGGCAGGGCGTGCCAGCCGTTGTCCCAGTGTGCGGTGACGGCGGCAACGGCCATGGTGAACATCAGCGGCAGGGCGAACCAGCGCACGGCGATGCCGGCAAGCAGAGCGATGCCGCCCGCCAGCTCGGTCAGCGCGGCGACGTAGACCATGAGCGCAGGCGCGGGTATGCCGAGCGACTCGAAGTAAGGCCCGAGATATTCGGCATGTGCGAGCTTGTTGGCACCGGCCAGGATGAAGACCGGCGCGAGGTAGATGCGCAGCGCCAGCGGGGCGAGGAAGTCGAGGCTGCGGGTGCGGTCGAGCAGGTCCTGCAGGCAGTTCAGGAAACCGGTCATGTGTTCCTTCCCGTCGGATGATTGCGGTGTCGCCGCAGGTCTCAGCCGGCGGCGGTCCGGGTTCCCGTGACGATGTCGCGTGCGAGCAGGTTGCGGAGGATGTCGTGGCCACCGCGGATCACCACCTCAGGTTGCGGGTGCGCCAGCTCGGTCGCTATCTGTTCCAGCATGCGCCGGCCGGTCGCGCCCGTGTCCGCCGCCAGCAGTTCCAGCAGGCGCTTGGTGACCGGATTGATCTCCATGAAGCCGACCGTGTCGTCCCGGGTGCGATAGACCACCAGCCAGGTGGGCTGACGCGCGTCGGCAGCCGGGATGAAATCGGGTCCAATGCGGTGCACCGGGTAGTCATATGCCAGCTGCCAGACCAGCGGGGACAGCGCGGGTGTGCCCTCGAGCAGGTCGCCGTCCGGATCGATATCCTGCAGGTCGATGTCTTCCTCGGCGACGGAAAGCGCGAGTTCGACCCATTCGTAGTGGGCGAGTTCGTACAGGAAGGGGTAGTCTCCCGCCCGCGGCGTGCGTTCCTCGCGCAGCCACGTCAGGAACTCGCGCGGGATGTCCAGGAACAGCGGGCTGTGCGAGCGGTGTGCGGCGAAGAACGCGCGTGCCAGCGCATGCCAGGCGTCATCGCCGTGTATCTTGCGCAGTACCGGGAAGGTGCCGCTGAGAAAGCTTTCCACGTTGTTGTAGAACAGCTCGCGGTAGATCGCCATGCGCCGGTCCTCGACATCGGGAGGTGCCGGACAGTGTTCCGGATCGCGGATGTGCGCGGCGAAGGCGTATTGCCGGCGGACGAACTCAGGCTGGCCGGCCACGTGCGGCCTCCCGGTCGGTACGCGCTGCCCACTTGGCCTGCAGCTGCGCGATGCGGTCCACCTCGCCGAGCAGCTCCGGCAGCGGCGGGATGTTGAAATCCCGTTCCAGCAGGGTCGGCACCACGCCGCAATGCGCGTAGGCCCGCTCCAGCAGCTGCCAGACCGGGTCTATGACCGGGCTGCCGTGACTGTCCACCTTCAGGTCGGCGGCCTCGTCGAAGTGGCCGGCCACGTGAAAGTAGACCACCCGTTCGGGCGGCAGCGCCGTGAGGAACCGTTCCGCGTCGTATCGGTGATTGATGCTGTTGACGTAGATATTGTTGACGTCGAGGAGCAGATCGCAGTCCGCCTCTGCCAGCACCGCATTGATGAAATCGATTTCGGCCAGTTCCTGTCCGGGTGCAGCGTAATAGGAGATGTTCTCCATGGCGATGCGCCGTTCCAGGATGTCCTGGACGCGGCGGATGCGTCCGGCCACGTGCTGCACGGCTTCCCAGGTGAACGGGATCGGCATCAGGTCATAGAGATGACCGTCGTCGCTGCAGTAGCTCAGATGTTCCGTGTAGCAGCGGATGCCGTGCTCGTCGAGCAGGCGCTTGACGCGTTGCAGAAAGGTTTCGTCGAGTGGCGCGGGGCTGCCGATCGACAACGACAGGCCATGCGCCACGAAGGGGTAACGCTCGGTGAACCAGCGTAACTGCCGGCCGAATCTGCCGCCGATGCCGATCCAGTTTTCCGGTGCGATCTCGTAGAAGTCGACATTTGCCGGTGGCTGGTCCTGCAGCGGACCCATGAGGGTCCGCCGCAGACCAAGACCGGAACCGCTGACGGGGTAGCGCTTGCCGTGCATGCGATGGTGCCGTTCGGATCCCGTTGTTCCGGCTACATTGAGCCGCCTTCGCCGCCGGCATCCTCGTGCTTCATCTGCCCGCCGCACTTGCCTTCCATCTGCTTCTGTGCACCGCACTTGCCTTCCGGAGATTTCATCTCCTCGCCGGATTGCATCATCTTCTCGCCGCACTTGCCCTCGCCGCACTTGCCCTCATGCGCCTTGCGCTTCTCGCCGCATTTGCCTTCGCCGCACTTGCCTTCGGCGGATTTCTCGCTCGATCCGGACTTCATCATCTTCTCGCCACATTTGCCTTCGCCGCACTTGCCTTCCATCCCCTTGGCCTCTGCGACCATGTAGCCGGCCGGCAGGTCGGACATGGCAAACGGGTTGTCTGCTGCGTTGGCGACGCCGGCGCCTGCCAGCGAGGTTGCGAAGGCTGCACCCACGGCGACGGCCAGCGGCTTCAGAGGTGTTTTCTTGGACATTGGATCACTCTCCATCATGGTTGTAGATAAATGGAACTGCTGTTCCGCTTTGTTGTGGTCGCATGCCACGACCTGTCATTGTCAAAGCCTGTGACCTGCGCAGCATACGAAAAGTTTCTGAGAATCGTTAGCGTTTCCTAGCCTTTTTTTGGTCCCGATATCGCGCTAATGCCGTGATAATTCGTGATAATTTGAACAAGCCGTTGTTCTCAATCGATGTTCTTGTGCCGGTACTCGCACAGGTCTGAGATGATGCAGCTGCCGCAGCGCGGTTTGCGCGCGATGCAGGTATAGCGCCCGAGCAGGATCAGCCAGTGATGGGCATGGAGCCGGTATTCCTGCGGTACCACGCGTAGCAGACGCTCCTCGACCGCGCGCACGTTCCGGCCCGGCGCGATGCCGGTGCGGTTGGCGACCCGGAAGATGTGCGTGTCGACGGCGATGGTGGGATGGCCGAAGGCCACGTTCAGCACCACGTTGGCAGTCTTGCGGCCGACGCCGGGGAGCGCCTCCAGTGCGGCGCGCGCTTCCGGTACCTTGCCGCCGTGCCGCTCCACCAGGATCGCGCAGGTCTTGATGATGTTGCTGGCCTTGGTGTTGAAGAGGCCGATGGATTTCACGTACTCGCGCAGCCCTTCCTCGCCGAGCCGCAGCATCGCGGCGGGGGTCTTCACTTTCCGGAACAGCGGGGCTGTGGCCTTGTTGACGCCGGTATCGGTCGCCTGTGCCGACAGGATCACGGCGACCAGCAACTGGAAGGCGTTGCCGTAGCGGAGTTCGGTGACCGGCTGCGGGTTTGCCGCCTGCAGCCGCGCGAAGATGGCGCGGCGCTGGTGCGCGTTCACGCGCCGGCGGCCGGCTGTACGGCGGGCACGGCCACGCTGACCGCCCGGCGCGCGCGCCGGGCATTGATGATGTTCATGCCGGCGATGAGCAGGCCGAGCCCCATGAAGGCGCCAGGCGGCAGGATCGCGAGCAGAAAGCCGCGGTAGTCCTCGATTACCGTTAGGGTCCAGCCGCGTGCGACCTCGCCGAACATCAGGTGCGCATGCGCAAGCAATGTGCCCTGGCCGAGCAGTTCGCGCAGGCTGCCCAGCGTGAACAGTACCAGCGTGAAGCCGATGCCCATGGCCAGGCCGTCGAGCAGCGCACGGTCGACGCTGTTGCGCGAGGCGAATGCCTCGGCGCGGCCGATGATGGAGCAGTTCGTGACGATCAGCGGAATGAAGATGCCGAGGATCTTGTAGAGTTCATGCAGCCAGGCGTTCATGGCCAGTTCGATCACCGTCACGATGGAGGCGATCACCAGAACGAATACCGGGATGCGCACTTCCGGCCGCACCAGCTTCCGGATCAGCGAGACCGTGACGTTGGAGCAGGCCAGGGTCAGGGTGGTGGCCAGCCCCAGGCCGAGGCCGTTGACCGCGCTGGTGGTGACGGCCAGCAGCGGGCATAACCCAAGCAGTTGCACCAGCCCGGGGTTGTTCGCCCACAGGCCGTCCCTGATGATCTTCGTGTAACCCGTTGCGTTCATGGCTGCTCCGCAGCGGCTGGTGCCGCGAACAATTCATCGCGATGTGCGCGAAAGTATAACAGGGCGGCGTGCACCGCCTCGACTACCGCGCGCGGTGTGATGGTGGCGCCGGTGAACTGATCGAACACGCCGCCATCCTTGCGCACGGCCCAGCGCCCGGACGGGGGATCGTCCAGGGAGCGGCCATTGAAGCTGAGGATCCAGTCGGAGCGTTCCTCGTCGATGCCGTCGCCGAGCCCAGGCGTTTCGTGGTGGGCGACCACGCGCACACCCACCACACGGCCATCGAAGCCGATGCCGACCAGCAGGTAGATCGAGCCGCTGTAGCCGTCCGGCGCGATGGTGTTCATCACCATGGCCACCGGCCGGCCCTGCAGGCGCGCCCGGTATACGCGCAGCGGCCGGTCGGCGAGCGCACCGGCCGGCAGTTCGAAGCTGTCGTCCAGCAGGCTGTTGTCGTAGCTGTCGGGAGCGACGAGCTGGTTGAGCTTGCGCAGCAGCGTCGCGCGCTCGTTGGCGGCGATCTGCTCACGCGTGCCCTGGTAGGTGGCAACGACGAGGGCGGTGCCGAGCACGGCGAACAGCAGCAGGATGGCGGCGGTGATGCCGATCTGGCGGTAGTTCATTGCGCCGCTCCGTCGCCGTGTCCGAACACGCGCGGACGCGTGTAGTGGTCGATGGTCGGTGCCGCCAGGTTCATCAACAGCACGCCGAAGGCCACGCCGTCCGGGTAACCGCCCCAGGTGCGGATGATCCAGGTGATGATGCCGACACCCAGTCCGAACCAGACCCGCCCGCGCGGTGTGGTGCAGGCCGAGACCGGGTCGGTCGCGATGAAGAACGCGCCCAGCATGGCAGCGCCGCTGAACAGGTGAAACGGCGGCGCGGCGTACAGGTCCGGGTTGACCAGGTGGAAGATGCCGGCCATGCCCGCCAGCCCGGCCAGCACGGACACCGGGATCTGCCACTGGACGACGCGCGTTGCCAGCAACCACAGGCCGCCGGCGAGATAGGCGAGGTTGACCCATTCCCAGCCGGCGCCGGCGAAGTGGCCGAACAGCGTGTCGCCGCCCAGCGCCGTGAGCGCGCTGCCCTGGCCGAGCTGCATACGCAGGGTGTCCATCGGTGTCGCCATGGTCAGTGCGTCGATGGCAAGACCGGCCGGCGGTGCGCCGGTGAACACCAGCGCCAGGGTGGTGGCCAGATCCGGCGCGCTGCCTGCGACGGGCCAGCGCGTCAGCTCCAGCGGGAACGATACCAGCAGCACGACATAACCGGCCATGGCGGGATTGAACGGGTTGTAGCCGAGTCCCCCGTAGAGTTGTTTGGCGACCACGATGGCGAAGACGGTGCCGACGACCGTGATCCACCAGGGCGCCAGCGGCGCCACCGCCAGCGCCAGCAGTACCCCGGTCAGCACGGCGCTGCCGTCACGCAGCGTGGCGGTGAGCGGGCGTCCGCGCAGGACGAGCATGACGCCCTCGGCCAGCAGCGCGGTGAGCGCGGCGATCAGCAGGTTGATCGGCACGGCCCAGCCGAACAGCCAGGTCATGCAGGCGGCGCCCGGGACCAGCGCCAGCAGTACCCGCCGCATGATGGTGTTGACGCTGTTTTCGACCGGCAGATGCGGTGAGCTCCAGGTCCTGAATTCCATCAGTCCGTGTCCTCTGGCGGCGCGGTCCGCTCGCGGCGGCGCTGGTCGACGGCCTCGATGCGGCGCTGCTGCTCGGGCGTCAGGTTGTCGATATTGCGGGGTAGCGTGTCGCTCTGTTCCTTCTTCTGCTTCACGCGCTCCAGTGCGGCCTGGATCGCCGCCTGGCGCGCGGCGTCGCCGGCGCTCTTGTCGGTCGCCTGCTTCTTGCGCGCGAGCTTCTCCTCGCGCTCGCGCTTCAGGCGCTCCAGCCGCTCCAGCCGCGCCTCGTGGCGCGCGCGCGCGATGTCCGCCTTCTTCTTCTGTTTCTCCTGTTCCCAGATCGCGGTCTTGGCGTGGCGGTAGTACTGTACCAGCTGGATGTGGCTGGGGCAGACGTGCGCGCAGCAGCCGCACTCGATACAGTCGAACAGGCCAAAGTCCTGGGCCGCATCGTGGTTGCTGCTGCGCGCATACCAGTACAGCTGCTGCGGCAGGAGGTTGGCCGGGCAGACCTCGGTACAGCGGCCGCAGCGGATGCAGGGCAGCGCCGGTTCCGGTTCCGGCATGCTGCGTGCGGTGACTGCGAGCACGCAGTTGGTGGTCTTGATGACCGGCACGGCGTCGGTATGGACGGCATAGCCCATCATCGGGCCCCCGATCAGCAGGCGTTCGATGGCGGCGCTGTAGCCGCCGGCAGCCGCGACCAGATGGCTGACCGGCGTGCCGATCAGTACCTCCAGGTTACAGGATTCGCGCACGCCGTCGCCGGTGACGGTGACGATGCGCGAGAGCAGCGGTTCGCCCTGTGCGACGGCGCGGTAAACGGCGGCGGCGGTGCCGACGTTCTGCACGATGATGCCGATGTCTGCAGGGAAGCCCTGGCTGGGCACCTCGCGGTCGGTCAGCACCTTGATCAGCTGGCGTTCGCCGCCGGTCGGATAGATGGTCGGGACGCTGGCCACACGGATGGCGCTTTCGTTACCCTGCGCCAGTGCGGCGCGCAGGGCCTGTTCCGCCGCCGGCATATTGTCCTCCACCGCGATCACGCAGGCGGCCGGCTGCACGATGCGCTGCAGGATGCGTACGCCCTCGATCACCTCCTGCGCGCGCTCGCGCTGCAGCGCGTCGTCGCAGGCGATGCAGGGTTCGCACTCGACGCCGTTGATCACCAGCAGTTCGATGGCTTCGCGCCGTGCCAGCTTGGCGCGGGTCGGGAAGCCGGCGCCGCCGAGGCCGACAATGCCGGCGGCACGGATACGCTCCAGCAGGGTGTCGATCCCGGCGCTGCGGAAGTCCAGTGCCGGCGGCAGGTCCGGGCAGGCCGTGTCCGCACCGTCGGTGGCGATGACGACACAGGGCGCCGGCAGCCCGGACGGGTGCGGCACGGGGCGCGGCTCGACGGCGAGCACGGTGCCGGAGGTGGCGGCATGCACCGGCGCGCTGATGCTGCCGACGGCGCGTGCGACGGTCTGGCCGCGGTAGACGTGGTCCCCGGGCTTGACCAGGCATTCGGCCGGTTCCCCGATGTGCTGCGCCAGCGGCAGGATGAGCTGCGCCGGTATGCCAGCGGACCGGATTGGATGCGCGGCCGCGCCCTCGCGGCAGCCCGCGAGTTTCAAGCCGCCGTGGAAGCGGTAGCGCCGCGTGAAGTCGGCATCGATCGGCGCATGCGGCCGTTGCCGTGCTTCAGCCATGCGCGGCCTCCGTGCCCGGTTCCGGCGGCAGCGGCCAGGACCAGCTCTTCAGGGTCTTCGGTACCGGCACGATGTGGATGCACTCGACCGGGCAGGGCGGGATGCACAGGTTGCAGCCGGTGCACTCGCTCTGGATGACGGTGTGCATCTGCTTCGGCGCACCGAGGATGGCATCGACCGGGCAGGCCTGGATGCACAGCGTGCAGCCGATGCAGGTCTGTTCGTCGATCGCGACGACGGTCTTCTCCTTGTGCACGCCATGCTCCGGATTGAGCGGCTTGGGATCGACGCCGAGCAGGTCGGCCAGTGCCTGGATGGTCGTATCGCCGCCCGGCGGGCACTGATTGATGTCCGCTGCGCCGGCGGCGATGGCTTCGGCATAGGGTCGGCAACCGGCGAAGGTGCACTGCCCGCACTGCGTCTGCGGCAGCAGCGCGTCGATCTGGTCGACGATCGGGTCGCTGTCGACGTGGAAGCGGATAGCCGAATAGCCGAGCACCAGCCCGATCACGACGGCGAGGATACCCAGTGCCAGGAGTGCGCTCAACATGGCTTCTGCACGCACGGCAGCGGTTGGCTGAGTGAGCGCGCGGCATCGTGTGGGACATCGTTCCGCAGCAGTCTCCCGCTTCCGGGCAAGGCCCGGGGAGCTGGCTTCGCTGCGCGCGCAGTGACTGGAAATAACATACGACCGGGCGTCTCCTAACCCTTGATCAGTCCGGTAAAGCCCATGAATGCCAGCGACATCAATCCCGCCGTGACCAGGGCGATGGCCGAACCGCGGAACGGCACCGGCACGTCGGCCGCGGCCACGCGCTCGCGGATGGACGAGAACAGGATCAGCACCAGCGAAAAGCCGACCGCGGCACCGAAACCATAGACCGCGGATTCGATGAAATTGAAGTCCTGCTGCACGTTCAGCAGTGCCACGCCGAGTACCGCGCAATTGGTGGTGATCAGTGGCAGGAAGATGCCCAGCACCTTGTACAGCAGCGGGCTGGTCTTGTGCACCACCATCTCGGTGAACTGCACCACGGCGGCGATGACCAGGATGAAGGTGATGGTGCGCAGGTATTCGAGTCCAAACGGGGCGAGCAGGTATTCATTGGCGAGGTAACTGCAGATCGAGGACAGCGTCAGCACGAAGGTGGTGGCCAGTCCCATGCCGGTCGCGGTGTCGACGTTGCGCGAGACGCCCATGAACGGGCACAGCCCGAGGAACTTCACCAGCACGAAGTTGTTGACCAGGACGGTGCTGACGAGGATGAGGGCGAGTTCGGTCATGTATGGTGTTTGCTAGTGGCTAGTTATAAGCGCATGTTCGGGGAAGCTCTGAATCGTACATTATGAGTCATCCCGGCGAATGCCGGGATCCAGGAAACTAATCCGCGTGAATTCCAGCATTCGCCGTAACGACGAATAAATCAGAGGTTCCACAGATACAAATGGGATCTCATGACTCGCCATTTATTTCACCCGCATTCCCGGCTGCGCGCCGCTATCCGGGCCCAGGATGAACAGGTCCTTGCCGCCCGGGCCGGCAGCCAGCACCATGCCCTCCGAAACGCCGAAGCGCATCTTGCGCGGCGCCAGATTGGCGACCATTACGGTGAGCCGGCCTTCCAGCTCCGCCGGATCGTAGGCGGACTTGATGCCCGCGAACACGTTGCGCTGTTCGCCGCCGAGATCCAGGGTGAGCTGCAGGAGCTTGTCGGCGCCCGCGACCGGCTCGGCCTTCGCGATGCGTGCGATGCGCAGATCCACCTTCGCGAAGTCGCCGATGTCGATGGTCGGCGCGATCGGGTCCTGCGCCAGCGGGCTATCGGGTGCGGGTCCGGCGGGGGGCAGGTGTTGCTTCGAATCTTCCAGCATGGCGTTGATCTTCTCCTGTTCCACGCGCGTGAGCAACGGGGTGAAGGGCCGGATGGTATGGCCGGTGAGCGGCGTCGCGACATCGTCCCAGCGCAGGGGCGGGATGTCCAGGAACGCCTCCACGTGCTGCGCCATGACCGGCAGGATCGGCTGCAGGTAGGTCATCAGTACGCGGAACAGGTTCAGTCCGGTGCTGCACACGGCCTGCACGGCCTGTTCCTGGCCGGCCTGTTTCGCCAGCACCCAGGGCTTGTGGCTGTCGATGTACTGGTTGGCCCGGTCGGCCAGCGCCATGATCTGGCGCACCGCCTGGCTGTACTCGCGTGCCTCGTAGTGGGCGGCGATGGCCGCATCCGCGGCGGCGAATTCCGCATACAGGTCCGGCTCACTGCAGTTCTCGGACAGCCGGCCGTCGAAGCGCTTGTTGATGAAACCGGCACAGCGGCTGGCGATGTTCACCACCTTGCCAACCAGGTCGCTGTTCACGCGGGCGATGAAGTCCTCGAGATTGAGATCGATATCGTCCACCCCGCTGCCGAGCTTGGCCGCGAAGTAGTAGCGCAGGTATTCCGGGTCGAGGTGGTCGAGATAGGTGCGCGCCTTGATGAAGGTGCCGCGCGACTTCGACATCTTCTGACCGTCGACGGTCAGGAAGCCGTGTGCGTACACCGCGGTGGGCGTGCGCAGGCCGGCGCCGTGCAGCATGGCCGGCCAGAACAGGGTGTGGAAGCGCAGGATGTCCTTGCCGATGAAGTGGTAGAGTTCGGCGGTCGAAGCCGCGCCCCACCAGGCGTCGAAATCCAGGCCGCGCCTGTCGCACAGATTCCGGAAGCTCGCCATGTAGCCGATGGGCGCGTCCAGCCAGACATAGAAATACTTGCCGGGGGCGTCCGGGATCTCGAAACCGAAATAGGGTGCGTCGCGCGAGATATCCCAGTCATGCAGGCCGGTGGCCAGCCACTCGTTCATCTTGTTGGCGACTTCCGGCTGGGTGGAGGCGCGCACGTAGTCGCGCAGCCAGTCCTCGAAATCGGCAAGCCGGAAGAAGTAATGCTCCGATTCCCGCAGCACCGGTGTCGCACCGCTCACGACGGATTTCGGGTTTTTCAGCTCGCCGGCGTCGTAGGTGGCACCGCAGACCTCGCAGTTGTCGCCGTACTGGTCGGCCGCACCGCAGCGCGGGCAACCGCCGTAGATGAAGCGGTCCGGCAGGAACATCTCCTTTTCGGGATCGTAGAACTGGCTGATGGTGCGCCGGGTGATATGGCCGGCATCGCGCAGCTTCAGGTAGATACCCGCGGCCAGTATACGGTTTTCATCCGAGTGGGTGCTGTGGTAGTTGTCGAAACCGATCTCGAAGCCGGCGAAATCCGCCTGGTGTTCCGCCGCCACGCGCGCGATCAGGGCCTCGGGCGTGATGCCCTCCTGTCCGGCACGCAGCATGATCGGCGTGCCGTGGGCGTCGTCGGCGCAGACGTAGAGGCAGTGGTGACCGCGCAGCTTCTGGAAGCGCACCCAGATGTCGGTCTGGATGTACTCGACCAGATGCCCGATGTGGATCGGGCCGTTGGCGTAGGGCAGGGCGCTGGTGACCAGCAGGGTGCGGGTTTCCTGACTCATGCGCGGGTCCGGGCCTCGGTGCATAAAACCGTTGTGAATGGACGGGTTAGTATGCCATAGACCCGCCACCGCCGTGGTATCCCGGATGGGTAGCCCCGGGGACGCTCCCGGCAACTTGGTGTACAATCCGCGGTCAATTTGCACTCGCGCAGGCCCGGCGGGTGATCTGACTGACCCGGGAGTAGACAACATGGCTGCAAGCAAAGACCAGATCGAGGCGAAACTGGCGACCTACGTGGATCCCTACCTGGAAAAGGACCTGGTATCCACCAAATGCATCAAGGACATCCGCATCGACGGCGACAGCGTGACCGTGCAGGTCGTGCTCGGCTTTCCGGCCGCCGGCTACCGCGACGAGCTGGCCGCAAAGCTGCAGGCGCTGGTCGAATCCGTCGCTGGCGTCGGCAGCGCCAGCGTCGAGGTAACCAGCAAGATCGCTGCCCACTCGGCGCAGAAGGGCGTCAAGCACATCGAGGGCATCAAGAACATCATCGCCGTTGCCTCCGGCAAGGGCGGCGTGGGCAAATCCACCACCGCCGTGAACCTGGCCCTGGCCCTGTCGGCCGAAGGCGCACAGGTCGGCATCCTGGATGCGGACATCTATGGGCCCAGCCAGCCGCGCATGCTGGGCGTGCAGGGCAAGCCCGAATCGCTGGACGGCAAGTCGCTGGAGCCGATGAACAGCTACCACCTGCAGGCCATGTCCATCGGTTTCCTCATCGACGAGGAGACCCCGATGATCTGGCGCGGCCCCATGGTGACCCAGGCCCTGCAGCAGTTGCTGAACGACACCAACTGGAAGGACCTCGACTACCTGGTGGTCGACCTGCCGCCGGGCACCGGCGACATCCAGCTGACCCTGGCGCAGCAGGTGCCGGTCAGCGGCGCGGTCATCGTCACCACCCCGCAGGATATCGCCCTGCTCGATGCGCGTAAGGGGCTCAAGATGTTCCAGAAGGTCGAGGTGCCGGTGCTGGGCATCGTGGAGAACATGAGTATCCACATCTGCAGCAAGTGCGGCCACGAGGAGCACATCTTCGGCGAGGGCGGCGGGGTGCGTATGGCCGAGCAGAACGACGTCGACTTCCTCGGCGCGCTGCCGCTGGACAAGCGCATCCGCGAGGAAACCGACTCCGGCAAGCCGACCGTGGTCGCCGAGCCGGACAGCCGCATCGCGCAGATCTACCGCGAGATCGCGCGCCGCACCGCGGCCAAGCTGTCGCTCAAGACCAAGGACTATGCGGCGCGGTTCCCGCAGATCGTGATCTCCAACGACTAGGGATCAATGGGGTCAGACTCGATTGATTTTGGAAATCTTGGACATGTCCCAAGTATTGAAAATCAATCGAGTCTGACCCCATTGATCTTGATCCAATAACCGACATGTCCATCAAGTCCGACAAGTGGATCCGCCGCATGGCGCAGGAACACGGGATGATCGAGCCGTTCGAGGCGGGCCAGATCCGCCAGAACGGCAACGGCAGCCGCATCGTGTCCTACGGCACCTCGAGCTACGGTTACGACATCCGTTGCTCGGACGAATTCAAGATCTTCACCAATATCAACTCCGCCATCGTCGATCCCAAGAACTTCGATGCCAACAGCTTCGTCGACGTGAAATCCGACGTCTGCATCATCCCGCCGAACTCGTTCGCGCTGGCGCGCACCGTGGAGTACTTCCGCATCCCGCGCAACGTGCTGACCATCTGCCTCGGCAAGTCCACCTATGCGCGCTGCGGCATCATCGTCAACGTCACCCCGTTCGAGCCGGAGTGGGAAGGCCACGTCACGCTGGAGTTCTCCAACACCACGCCGCTGCCGGCCAAGATCTACGCCAACGAGGGCGTCGCCCAGGTACTGTTCCTGGAATCCGACGAGGTCTGCGAGGTCTCCTACAAGGACCGCGGCGGCAAGTACCAGGGCCAGACCGGGGTCACGTTGCCCAAGACTTGACGGGGTTTGTCCCGGGTGGTGACACGGAGCGCAGCGCAAACCGGAATCCTGGCGGGACTGCTGGCCACCGGTGCGGGCGGCGCGGGTGTCGAGATGACGGGAGTCGATGATAGCAGGGAGCAACCACTTGCCGGCCGGGCCGCAGCGCGCGCGGCAGGGGCATGGCCGGGTGGGCCGGTGCAGCGCTGGACAGACGCCGGCATGCCGCTGCGTAAGGGTACAGGACAATGTTGCTGAAAACGACGAGTAAGCTCCTGGTGCTATCGGCATTGGCGCAAAGCCAGCCCTTGTATGCCGCCATCAAGATGCAGTTCAAGTATCCGGACGGATCGACGAACTGGCAGCATGTCGCCAACTGGTCCGGCGCCATCCTGATCCTGCTGTTGTCGGTTGCGGTCATCAATCTCTATTTCACGCGGCGGAAAGTCCGCAAATCCAATCGCGAGCTGAACGCGATCCGCAACGAGCTCGAACTGCGGGTGCAGGAGCGCACCGCCACGCTCGATGAGTCCAATCGCCTGCTGAAGGAGACCAACAGGCTGCTGGAGAACGAGATCGCCCAGCATGTCAGCACGGCCGCCAGACTGCGCGCCTCGGAGTCCTATATCCAGGATATCCTGCGCTCCATGCCGCTGATGCTGGTCGGCGTCAACAAGGACGGTCAGATCACGCAGTGGAACCGCCGGGCGGAAGATATCACCGGCATCAAGGCGGAAGACGTCCTGGACAGTAACCTGTGGGAAGCCTACCCGATCATCACCGTGTCGCCCGCACAGGTGCGCGCTGCGATGGCGCAGAACGAGACGATCACCATCAAGCACAGCCAGCGCGGCCAGTACTATTTCGACATCACCGTCTATCCGCTCCAGGACCAGGCGGAGACCGGCGTGGTCATCCTGATTGACGACGTGACGAAGAAGATCCTCGCCGAAAACATGTTGATACAGAATGACAAGATTTCGTCGATGGGCGAGCTGGCCTCGTCAATGGCCCACGATATCAATATGCCGCTGCAGTCGATCCTGCTGGACCTGAGGACCTTCCAGCATTTTCTTTTCGACAGCAGCCAGCATATGGAAGAAATCAAGAGCGATGGGATGCCGGAAAAACTCGGCACCCTGCTGTCGCACGCCTACGAGAAAGGCGAGAAAGTGGCATCCATCGTGCAGAACCTGCAGGATTTCGCCCGCGGGCGCAGCGATAGAAAGCAGCAATCCAATATCGTCGACCTCATGGAACACACCCTGGAACTGGCCGGTGATGTGTTATCGGCCCCGTCCAGACTCAGGTTCGTCGACATTCGCATCGAGAGAAACTACGAAAAGGACCTGCCACTGATACCGTGCTACGTGACCGAGCTGCAGCAGGCGTTTCTCAGCCTGTTCCGCCATGCCTATGATGCGTTGGGCCGGGTAAGCGACCCCGGGCATGTGCCGGTCATCAAGATTCAGATGAATGTGAGTTATGGCAGCTTCTGGATCAGGATCCAGCACAATGGCGTCGGCCTGACGAATGAAGAGCAGATGTATCTGTTCGAACCGTTCGTCCGGAAGGATGCACCCGAGGTCGGCTACGACGCGGGCAAGCGGCTCTCGTTCGCGTACTTCATCATTACCGAGCAGCATCAGGGCCATATGGCGGTGACTTCCGATATCAATGTCGGCACGACATTCCATGTCCAGCTGCTGCTCAAATGAGTGGGCCGGTGGCGCCGGGAGGAGGCCAGGATGCCCCAGGCCGAGGCAGACGACTGCTGTCAGTCCGGCCGGATGCTGCATGCCGCTGCGCCCGTGGTCCCGGCCCGCGGCACCCGGGGCATTGCCCGGCATGACACAGCCGGCGGCGGTGTGCGCCAACACGCCTATGACGCTGGCAGCTGATACGGGACCATACCTGTGCTGCGGCTAGCGGTGGAATATGCGCGCTGAAACGATCGCCCCGGCGTTGCGGCATGCTGCGCTGGCCCTGCTCGCGCTGCCGGCGCTCGCCGCCGGTGCGGGGCTGAAACCGTTCACCACCGACGGCTGCAGCGCCTTTCCCGACGGGACGATCGAGCAGCAGTCGCTGTGGGTGGAGTGTTGTATAAGGCACGACCTCGCCTACTGGAAGGGGGGTACCTACGAGGAGCGGCTCGGGGCGGATCGAGCGCTGGAAGCGTGTGTCGCCCAGGTCGGCGAGCCGGAGATCGCTGTCATCATGCTGGCGGGCGTGCGTGTCGGCGGTTCGCCGTACTATCCGACACCCTATCGCTGGGGTTATGGCTGGCCCTGGTTGCGCGGCTATCGTGCCCTGTCGGCGGCGGAGGCGCGGGAGGTGACGCAGGCGCTCGATCGCCTGCGACTCATGCTCAACAGCCTGAGCGAGGAATTGCAGCCGCAGGAAATGCAGGAATAACCGTGCCGGCTGGCGCGCTCCGGGCGATCACCGCCGGCCGGCGCAGCATGCCGCTCGGGCGCTGTTCAGCCCAGTTCGTGCGATACCTCTGCCAGCGAGTGGGCGGCATGCTCCGGCGTGCCGACCTCGTGCCCCATCAACTTGCCGATTTCCGCCAGACAGAACATGCCGCGCAGGGTCTGGCTGTGATCGGTACGGCCGGTTTCCACCACCAGCATGTGCTGGCATTCCTGATCGCGCAGGGTGTGGACGATGTGGCCCACGCGCGCGTTCCGCACAGTGATCATGTCCATGGCCGTGACTTTGTCGAGCGGCTTCATGAGCATTTCCACGCTGATGCTGTGCCGGGGCAGGCGTAGCTCTTCGCTCATCCTGACGGGCTGCTCGCCCTGGATGTCGCAGGCCGTGATGATGCCGACGATGTTGTCGTCACGGTCGGGTATCAGCAGCAGTCTGACGCCTGCCGCCTTCATCTTGTCCAGCGCCGCATCGATGGTCATCCCTGGCTCGATGGTGAGCGGCGTGACCAGCCTGAAATCGGTCATCACGCGGATGGCCGGGTCGCTGGCATGCACTAGCGGTGTCAGGCCGTGCGGGGTGTGACAGGGGATACCCGGGCGCAGGCGGGTGTGCGACAGCGCGGCATAGTGTTCCGTCATGGTAGGCCCTCCGTGCGACTGCTCCCTCGCCCTGCCGTGGGCGGGGCTCCGCTTGGGTTAAGCATAGTTCATCTGCGGGCACACGCCAGCCGGGTTGTGGTGCAGGGGCCGCTGGCGTCGGGCCGTCGTGCACGCCGCGGATTCGCTATACTCCCGCCCTGGATTGGCTGATCGGAAAGCGGTGGATGCCCCGATGAAATACGTAGTGACCCTGTGCGTCTTGCTGGCACTCACCGCCGGTTTGCTGTTCGTCGAGCGCACGGGACAGCACAGTGATGCGCCGATCACCGGGCTGCCCTGGCAGATCGAAAGGCTGGCTGACGGCAGCACCCGGGTCTTCGGCATTACGCCCGGGACGACCTCGCTGGGCGAGGCTGCCCGCCGGTTGGGCGATGACATGGAACTGGCCATCATCGCGGCGCCGGGCGAGCGCGGTTCACTCGAGGCATTCTACCGTTATTACACGGTCGGTCCGATCACCGGCAGCCTGATCCTGGTGCTGGATGTCGACGCTGCCGTGCTCGCCGGGCTGCGCGGCCGGGCACAGCAGGATGCGGGCACGCGCCGTTATCTGCTGCACCCGGACGATCTGCCTGTTGCTCGCGCCGCTCCGGTCCGGGTCATCACCTTCATGCCCAGCCTGGATCTCGATGCGGATATCGCCCGCGCGCGGTTCGGCGAACCGGCCGAGGTCGTCATGCTCGACGAGCAACAGCACTGGTTGTATCCGGACATCGGGCTGGACCTGCTGCTCAGCGCGCGCGGCCGGGATCTGCTGCAGTATCTGTCACCGCGGGCGTTTGACGCGCACCGGGAGCGGGTGCGACAGTCCGCGACGGCCGCTGCGGGCGGCGGCTGAGCGCGCAGCGGCGGTGCCAGCGTCCCGCTGCGAACCGCATGGCGCCGGTCGCTGCATTGATCTCCCGTGCCCGAGGTTCTAACCTGTAACGCTGTACAAGGCCCGTCCGGGCCACTGATAACAAACCGCCGGCAAGGAGCACGTCATGCGCAACCTGATCATTACCCTGATATTAAGCCTCGGGCTGCTCGGCAGCGCGGCAGCCGAGGTGGTAACCCTCCCGTACCAGGGGTTGACGCTGAACGCCAACCTGGAAAAGGCCGGGGCAAGCTGGCCGGCGGGGCCGGTGGTATTGCTGACGCATGGTACGCTCGCGCATCGCGGTATGGAAATCATGGCGACCCTGCAGGGTCTGCTCGCGGAGCGTGGCATCAGCTCGCTGGCGATCAACCTCAGTCTCGGCCTGGATAATCGCGCGGCGGCGATGTACGACTGTGCCGTACCGCACACGCACAAGCACACCGATGCGGTGGGCGAGATCGGGGCGTGGCTGGCTTGGCTGAAAGGGCAGGGCGCGCAGCAGGTCGCGCTGCTGGGACATTCACGCGGTGGCAACCAGACCGCGCGCTACGCCGCGGCCACCGAGGATCCGGCTGTCACGGCGGTGTTCCTCCTCGCACCGCAGACCTGGGATGCGGACTCGGACGCACAGGGTTACAAGAAAAAATATCATGCCGACCTGTTTCCACTACTGGCCCGGGCCGAGCGGCTGGTGGCGGCGGGCAAAGGGCAGGAACTCATGGACGGCATCGATTTTCTCTACTGCGAAAAGACCCGTGCCAGCGCCGAGTCGTTCCTGTCCTATCATGCGCCGGACCAGAACATGGATACCCCGCAGCTGATACCGCAGATCCGGGTGCCGGTCACGGTATTCGCCGGCAGCGAGGATACGGTGGTGACCGGTCTGGCCGACAAGGTGCGGCCGCTGGTCGGTGACGGGCGGGTGACGCTGGTGGAGATCGACGGTGCGGATCACTTCTTCCGCGATCTGTATGCCGAGGATGTCGCCGATACCATCGCAGCGAGTCTGGGCGTCGAGTAGGCGCCGTGGCAAACCGCGGCAATGGTTCGCGTCCACGCAGGACGCGCCGGCGGTGTTCACGCGCGACTTACAGGGATGTACGAGTGCCGCGAGCGGGCTTGGCGGCCCGCAGCGGCCATGCGCTGCACTGTTACCGGCAGTGCGCCCCCGCGCGGGTGCGGGCCGCGTGTGCGCAGCGGTCGGGTCGCGTCGCAGTCACCACGGCGGGGTGAGCGCTACCCACCCCGCCAGCATCACGGCGCATGCGTGTGGTGCTCAGTTCTGTACCTTCCAGCTGCCGTCCGGCTGGCGGCAGGCGGTGCCGTAGACCTTCTCCTTGCGGCCGCCGATCACGGCATCGATGGTGTACTCCCGGCAGGGGCCGGACGAACTTTCGTAGGTACTCGTGGGCACCACGGTGTAGTCGCTGCCCGTGTCCGGGTTATGCCAGCGCGAGGGTACGCCGGTACGTACGGTTTCCAGCGTCTGGCTGACACGCATGCGGTCGTTGGCGTCCATATTCTGGCCGATGGCACCGCCGATGGCCGCGCCCGCCAGCGTACCGGCGATGATCGCTACCGTGCGGCCGTGACCGCCGCCGACCTGGTTGCCGAGCACACCGCCGAGTATGCCGCCGATGACCATGCCGGTCTGCTCCTGTGGCCCCTGGTAGGTGGCGCAGCCGGTGATGGCCAGGGTGGTGGCCAGTGCGATTGAACCCAGAAGTTTGCCTTTCATGACAGATTCCTCTCGTGACTGTTGTATGCAACTGCAGGCATGAAAATTATACTGCCTGCCGCTCCTGCCGGCCGGTGATCCAGGTCACCCAAGCCTGCAAAAAACTGCTGCCGCGCCGGTTCCTGCGCCGTGCGCGGCACGCCGGGCCGACTGACCGCGCCGGCACGCGCGTTACTTGCGCAGTGTCCAGTAGCGGCCGGCCGGGGCGTCCACGGCCTGCAGCCCGAAGCGCTGGTCGGCGCGCTGACCGGTCTGCAGCAGCGCGAAGATGTCCTCCATGATGCGGCGGTCCTCGGCGAAGTAGGAGTGGCCGAGGATGCCGCCGGCGACCTCGCTGGCATCGATGGTTTCGACCCCGTCCACCACGATCAGGCCGCTGCCCGATTCGCCGGCACGGGCATAGCCGTGGAAGGCCTTGGAGGCGAGCAGGGCGCGGTCGTTGGACGAGGCGTACAGGGTGACATGGATGCCGGTACGGGCGAGCCGCGGGGCCATGTCGATCCGGAACACCTCGGCATCGATGTCCGGGGCGATCATGATGATCTCGCGGAACAGCAGCATGTCACTTTCCAGCCGGTCGCTGGCGAGCGAGGCCATGGCGCGGCCGATGATACGGTTGCCCATGCTGTGCCCGACCAGGTAGATGTTCTTCACCGGGATATAGTCGAGCAGTTCGCCCATCAGCCGGACGAAATCCGCCTGGGCCCACTCGGCATTGGTCTCGTCCACGGTGTAGCCGGTCAGGCTGCCCTGCGAAGGCCAGCTGAACAGCACGATCGGGCCAGAGAATTTCAGGTCGTTCGCGAACTGGGCCACGCGCTTGCTGACGGCCGGGAATTCCTCGTTGTAGCCGTGGACGAAGATCATCAGCTTGCTGTCCGGGCTGGCCGCCAGCGCCTGCTTCAGCCGCTCGGCGAACTCGTCGCGCGTCAGTGTCAGCACGTGCTGCAGACTGATGTGCTTGTGCGCATCGGGCGCTGTCTCCAGCTTCAGCAGCGAAGGCTCCTCGTGACGTCCCATGACGTGACCGGGCGGTATGCCGACGCTGGCGATACCGTAGCTCAGGTCGCCGCGTTCACTGCTGAAGAACAGGCCGCTTTCACCGGCAGGGGCACGGTTGGTCACGAAGTAGAGTTCGACCTCGCGCGGCTGCGTGTCGGCCGCTGACGCGAACGGACGGATGGCGCCGGGCAGGCTGCAGCCGCCCAGCCAGGGCAGCGCGAGTACGGCGAGCAGGAGCGGGATCAGGATCTGTCTGGATGTGTTCATCGTCTTCGGTCAGTGCGTTGAGGAAGTGGTCGCAGCAGTGGCAGGGGCCGCTTTCGGGCCGCCGCCTGCGGCGCTAGCGGGTGCCGCCTGCTGTTTTCAGCGCGGCGCTGAAGCTTTCCAGGTCACTCTGGTACTCGGCGTCGTCCTTGTCGCGCTGCCAGATTCGTACCGGTAGGTAATGCAGTTCGGGCGCGCACCAGACAAAGGTCTCGCGCTTGTTGTCGTCGCGCAACCGGGCGACCTTCACCGTGTCGAAGGTGCCTGCCGGCGTTTCCACGGTTTCCTCGCCCACCACCTTGAACCGGTAGTCCTTGAGTTTGCCGCCGTCGGCGATGTTGAAGGTGACGTCGGTCCGTCCGTCGGCGAGCGCGTACATCATGCCGAGCTGCGCCACGAGCTTGTCGAGTGTACCCGCGGGGATGTCCATTTCCCACTTGCTGTCCTCGACGTCGTTGTGCACGCGCATGGTCCGCCAGTCGAAGGTGAGTTCGGCCTCGCGCTCGCTGCTGCCGCCGGTGCGCTGGTAGCGGTATTTGTCCGGACGGATACCACTGGCGGTGAGTTTGCCGCGGCTGGTCTCGTAGCGCTTGTCCTTGAGGAACCAGGCAACCCAGCGTACCGGCCAGCTGCGCGACTTGTAGGTGTAGCTGCCGTTGGCGCCGGTGGAGAACTCGATGGTGGCATTGCCGATCTTCATCGAACCGCGCGAGAGTTCGTAACTCGCCTTGAATGCGGGCAACGCCTGACCGGCCTGTACCGCGCCGGCCGCGAGCGCGAGCAGCAGGGCGGGCATGCGGCGGCGGGTCAGCATGGCAACGGGTTCTCCCTGGCGAGTTGTCTCGGCTCTGTCAAATGTTTGCCGTCGAAGACAATATGACCATCCTCGGCCAGAAAAATTCGGCCTGCGGCAAACCACTGCAGCGCCAGCGGATACAAGCGGTGCTCCTGCGCCAGGACGCGGGCGGCGAGTGAAGCGGGGGTGTCGTGCGTCGCCACCGGCACCCGTGCCTGCAGGATGACCGGGCCGCCGTCCATCTCAGCTGTGACGAAATGCACGCTGGCACCGTGTTCGGTCAGACCGGATGCGAGCGCGCGCCGGTGGGTGTCCAGGCCGGGCAGCGCCGGCAGCAGCGAGGGATGGATATTCAGCATGCGTCCCCGATAATGCGTCACGAATCCGGCGCTCAGCAGGCGCATGAAACCGGCCAGTACCACGAGGTCCGGCTGGTAGACATCGATGCGGGCCTGCAGCGCCTGTTCGAACGTGGCGCGGTCGGGATAGGCCGCGTGATCGACAACCTCGGCCGGGATCCCGGCCAGGCGGGCGAGCTGCAGCCCGGCAGCCGCCGGGCGGTTGCTGATCACGGCGCGGATATCGACCCCCAGCACACCGCTGGCGGCGCAGTCGATGATGGCCTGCAGATTGCTGCCGCGTCCGGAAATGAGGATGACGATCGGCAGGCGTTCGGTTAACGGGGCTGTCATGCGGAGGCGGGCAGGAGGCAAGCCGGCACGGGCATCAGCGGGTCAGGCGCACCTCGGGTGCGTCGTCATCCCCCGCCTCGACGTGACCGATGCGCCGGGCGGATTCACCCGCGGCGTTGAGATGTTCGATCACCGCATCGCAGTCGCTGTCGGCGACGCACACCACCATGCCGATACCGCAATTGAAGGTGCGGTACATCTCGTGCGGTTCGACGTTGCCGTGGCGCTGCAGCCAGTCGAAGATCTCGGGCGGCTGCCAGGCACCGGTGCTGATGACGGCACGTGTGCGTGCCGGCAGCACGCGCGGCACGTTTTCGATCAGGCCGCCGCCGGTGATATGCGCCAGCGCGTGCACCTCGAAGTGACTGCACAGCGACAGCAGCGGCTTGACGTAGATCCGGGTCGGGGCCAGCAGCCACTCGGCCAGGCTGCGTCCGGCCAGGCGGTCGGAGAGTCGGCTGCCGCTGATCTCCAGGATCTTGCGAATCAGTGAATAGCCGTTGGAATGCGGACCCGATGAGGCGATCCCGACCAGGGCGTCGCCCACGTGCACGCGGCTGCCGTCGATGATGGCGGACTTTTCCACGATCCCGACGCTGAAGCCCGCCAGATCGTAGTCGCCGCTGCCGTACATGCCGGGCATCTCCGCGGTCTCGCCCCCGACCAGTGCCGCGCCAGCCTGTTCACAGCCACGGGCGATGCCGTTGATCACGCTGGTGGCGACCTCGAGATCGAGCTTGCCGGTGGCGTAATAGTCGAGGAAGAACAGGGGTTCGGCACCGGTTACCACGATGTCGTTGACGCACATGGCCACCAGGTCGATGCCGATGCTGTCGTGGATGCCGGCCTCGATCGCGAGTTTGAGCTTGGTGCCGACACCGTCGGTCCCGGACACCAGCACCGGTTCCCGGTAACGTTCCAGCGGGAGTTCGAACAGTGCGCCGAATCCGCCCAGGCCGGCCAGCACCCCGGGACGCCGGGTTTTCGCCACGGCTGGCTTGATGCGCTCGACGAGCGCCTCGCCGGCATCGATATCGACCCCGGCATCTCGGTAGCTCAGCGGATGGGCAGGGCTGGCGGAGGTGCCGGGTTTGTCCTGGGCGGTCACGCGCGGGCTCCCGTGGCGGGCAGAAAAGAGGGCGCTATGTTAGCGGTCGGCTATTGCCGCTGTAAACCCGCCGCCCACCGACGATATGGCCAAACCCCGCGGATACCCGTATGCTTTGCAGCCAGTCGCGAAACATCACTGGTAACGTATGGATATGTCAGGACAAAGGACGCTGCTGCTGATTGTGTTGCTATGCCTGCCCTGGGGGCTCGCGCGGGCCGCAACGGACCTGTTCGAGTCCGAAATGGTGGTCAGCGACCAGTCAGCGGGTGTGCGCAACAGCGCGTTGCAGGCCGCCCTGCGCGAGGTGGTGGTGCGGGTGAGCGGGCAGCGGGGGGTGCTGGATACCGAACCCGTGCAGGAACTGCTCAAACATCCCGAACAGCTCGTCCAGCAATACCGCTATTTCACCGAGGCACAGCAGACTCCGCCGGTGTTGAAGCTGTGGGTGCGATTCGACGGGGATGCCATTCGCGAGGCCGTCCAGCAGCAGGGACTGGCCTACTGGGGCGGCGAGCGACCGGATACGCTGATCTGGCTGGCGGTCGAGGACCGTGGTCGCCGCTACGTGGTCTCGGCTGACGACGACAGCGACGTGCACCGCGCGCTGGCGGCGGCTGCACGGGCGCGGGGTATCCCGGTGGTGTTTCCGCTGATGGACCTGGAAGACCAGGCCGCGGTGCATTTCTCGGTGATCTGGGGCGGTTACTTCGACAAGGTGGTCACGGCATCCGCGCGTTACCGGCCACAGTCCGTGCTGATCGGGCGACTCAACCGCAGCCCGTCGGGTGGCTGGGCCGCGCGCTGGGAGCTGAATGTGGGCGGACGTTCCGGCAGCTGGACCGACAGCAACCAGCAGCTCGACGCGCTGGCGCGCCAGGGCATCGCCGACGTGGCCGACCGGCAGGCCGAACAGTTGGCGGTGGCCACGGCCACCTCAGTGGCTGGCGGTGTCGCCATCCAGGTGGAGGGCATCGAGACGCTCGCGGCCTATGCGCGCATCAACAACTACCTCACCACCCTGACCTCGGTACGCAAGGTGGAGGTCAGCGAGGTGACCCCCACCGTGGTCCGCTATTCCCTGCAGCTCGGCGGCAGCCAGGACAGCCTGATGCGCACCATCGCCATCGGGACGGTGCTGGAACCGGCGCCCGATGGTATTCCGGGGAACTACCGGCTGCGGCAATGAACCCGCGCGATATACCGAATCTCATCACGCTGTTCCGCTTCCTTCTGGTGCCGCCGGTGGTCTGGCTGATGCTCGAGGACCGTTTTCTGCTGGCGCTGCTGGTATTCGGCGTGGCGGGATTTT
Source organism: Pseudomonadota bacterium (assembly GCA_041395565.1). Classification (NCBI taxonomy): domain Bacteria; kingdom Pseudomonadati; phylum Pseudomonadota; species Pseudomonadota bacterium. The sequence continues at coordinate 104,301 of JAWLAI010000004.1, forward strand.
CCGATGCGCTGGATGGCTACCTGGCCAAGCACTATCACTGGACCAGCCGCATCGGCTCGCTGCTGGACCCGCTCGCGGACAAGCTGCTGTTGCTGACCGCATTCGTCACCCTGGGCTGGCTGCACCAGATACCCGCATGGCTGGTCGTGCTGGTCTGCCTGCGCGACCTGGTGATCGTCGCCGGTGCGATCAGCTATCACCTGCTGATTGCGCCGCTGGTCGCCGCGCCCAGCATGATCAGCAAGCTGAATACCCTGGCGCAGATCCTGCTGGTGCTGGCCGTAATGATCAACCATGCCCTCTACCCGTTGCCACCGCTGTGGCTGGACGTCTTGCTCTACAGCGTGCTGGCGTCCACGCTCTGGAGCGGCGTCGATTACGTCTGGACCTGGAGTCGCAAGGCCCTGCAGGCGCGCGACGGCGACTGACGGGCCTGCCGGGGCGCCTGCCTGCCGTCATGAACCACCCCCAGTTGCCGCTCGGTCTCGCGCTGCGTGCGAGCGCGCGCTTCGCGGATTTCCATGCCGGCCGCAACGGCGAGCTGGTCACCACGCTGCAGCAGGCCGTGGCCGGCAGCGGGGAGCGCTACGTCTACCTCAGCGGTGCCGCGGGCCTGGGCAAGACCCACCTGTTGCAGGCCGCCTGTCGCCAGGCCGCGGAGGCCGGACGCAGCGCCGCCTACCTGCCGCTCGGCGACCGCTCAGGTCTGGCACCGGCCGTCCTGGGGGGGCTGGAGCAACTCATGCTGGTCTGCCTTGACGACGTCGATGCGCTGGCCGGCGATGCGGACTGGGAACGCGGCGTGTTCGACCTGTTCAACCGCGTGCGCGCGGCGGGCACGACCCTGCTGGCGGCAGGGCGCGCGCGGCCCGACACGGCCGGGTTCACGCTGCCCGATCTGGCCTCGCGCCTGGCCTGGGGCGCGGCCTACGTGCTCAAACCGCTGACCGAGGCGGAGGTGCTCGCCGCGCTGGTGCAACGCGCCCGCGCCCGCGGCCTGGAGCTGCCGGCGGGGACGGCGCGCTTCCTGATCACGCGCCTGCCGCGCGACCTGGCTACAGCCTTCGACCTGCTCGACCGCCTCGACGAGGCTTCCATGATCGAGCAGCGCCGGCTCACGGTGCCGTTCGTGAAATCGGTTTTAGGACTGGATTGACGCTGCGCGAGCAAGGTGACGCGGCGCGCCCCTACGCTTTTGACTTTCCCGCCTTGACATAGCCGATGGCGCCGACGAACCACGCGCTGGTCAGCGCGATCTCGAGCAGCCCCAGCGTGCGCGTCGCCGGCGCGTGCCAGGCCTCGATGACGCCGTGGGTGAAATAGAGCAGGGCGAGGAAGCCGCTCCAGGCGATGGTGTAGCGGCGGCCGTGCAGCAGGCCGCGCAAAGGAAACAGCAACGGCGAGACCAGCGCCAGCAGCACCAGGGCGCGCGGGAAGTGCGGGGAAGGGGCCAGCCAGGCGTACCACGCCAGCAGCAATGCCAAGGTCCCGAAATAGCCGGTCAGTACGAGCGCATACAGCAGCTGGCCGGTGCGCATCAAGCTGCCTGCAGCGCCCGCGCCGCCCGCGCCAGGCGCCGGCCGAGGGCCACGCACAGGGTCTTTTCCTCCCCGCTCAGCGGACGCTTGCTGTCGGTCCCGGCCAGATGGCTCGGGCCGTACGGCGTGCCGCCGCTGGTCGTGGTCAGCAGCTCGGTTTCGGCGTAGGGCAGGCCCAGGATCAGCATGCCGTGATGCAGCAGTGGCAGCATCATCGCCAGCAGCGTGGTTTCCTGGCCGCCGTGCAGGCTGGAGGTCGAGGTGAAGACGGCGGCGGGTTTGCCGGACAGGGTGCCCGCCAGCCACAGACTGCTGGTGGAATCGATGAAGTACTTGAGCGGTGCGGCCATGTTGCCGAAGCGGGTCGGGCTGCCCAGGGCGAGTCCCGCGCATTCCCGCAGGTCGTCGAGTGTGGCGTAGGGCGGACCCTCCGCCGGTATGTCGTCCGCCGTGGCTGCGCACACCGCGGATACCGGCGGCACGGTACGGATGCGTGCCGCGCAGTCGTCGACCGCATCGATGCCGCGCGCGATCTGTTGTGCCATTGCCGCGGTGGCGCCGTAGCGGCTGTAGTAGAGGACGAGTATCTCGTGCATGGAGGAATCGCTCCGGTGTCCTGGATCGGAAGCTTGCGCTGCCGGCTAGAGCAGCTCCAGTACCCGCTCGGGCGGGCGTCCGAGCACTGCCTTGCCGTGACGGATCACGATGGGACGCTCGATCAGTTGCGGGTGCCGTACCATCGCGTCGATCAGCTGCGCGCGCGTGAGCGCCGGGTCATCCAGGCCGGCAGCCCGGTATTCCGGTTCCTTCCGGCGCATCAGTTCGCGCGGTTCCACGCCCAGCAGGTTAAGCAGCTCGCCCAGGGCCTGCCGCGACGGCGGCGTCTTCAGGTATTCGACGATCGCCGGTTGCACGCCGTGCTGCTGCAGCAGTTCCAGGGTGGCGCGTGACTTGCTGCAACGCGGGTTGTGATAGATCGTGACGGTCTCGCTCATGGGATCAGCTTCCTGTATTTGCCGCGTTGCGATGCGGTGACGGTCAGCCCCTGACCACGGGAATGTCGGCAATGCGCATGCGCCATTCGCGCGGTCCGGTTTCGTGCACCGAGTTGCCGCGGGCATCGACGGCCACGGTGACCGGCATGTCCTCCACCTCGAATTCGTATACCGCCTCCATGCCCAGTTCCGGGAAGGCGACGACCCGCGCCGCGCGGATGGCCTTCGACACCAGATAGGCGGCCCCACCGGTAGCGATCAGGTAGACCGCGCCATGGCGTGCGATCGAGGCGATGGCCTGGGGACCGCGCTCCGCCTTGCCGATCATGCCCAGCAGACCGGTCTGTTCCAGCATTGCATCGGTGAACTTGTCCATGCGCGTGGCGGTGGTCGGTCCGGCCGGGCCGACCACCTCGTCGCGCACCGGGTCGACCGGGCCGACGTAGTAGATGAAGCGGCCGTTGAAGTCGAGCCCCGCGGGCAGCGGTTCGCCGCGCGCGAGCAGGTCGACGATGCGCTTGTGGGCGGCGTCGCGTCCGGTCAGGAATGTTCCGCTCAGCAGCAGTGTCTCGCCCGGCCGCCAGTCCGCCAGGTCCGCGCGCGTCAGTCCCTCGAGCCGCACGCGCCGGCTGCCGGCGGCCGGATCCTGCGCGATCCGGGGCCAGTCTTCCAGCCGTGGTGGTAGCAGCCGTGCCGGGCCGCTGCCATCGAGGGTGAAATGCAGGTGACGGGTGGCCGCGCAGTTAGGTATCAGGGCGACCGGCTTGGAGGCGGCGTGCGTTGGATAGTCCTTCAGCTTGACGTCCAGGACAGTGGTGAGTCCGCCGAGTCCCTGTGCGCCGATGCCGAGCGCGTTGACCTTTTCGTACAGCTCCAGGCGCAGTTCCTCGAGCCGGGTACGCGCGCCGCGCGCCTGCAGTTCGTGGATGGTGATCGGTTCGAGGATCGCCTCCTTGGCCAGCAGCATGGCCTTTTCGGCGGTACCGCCGATGCCGATGCCGAGGATGCCCGGCGGACACCAGCCGGCGCCCATGGTCGGCACCTGTGCCAGCACCCACTCGACGATATCGTCGCTCGGGTTGAGAACGGCGAAGCGCGACTTGTTCTCCGAGCCGCCGCCCTTGGCGGCGACGGTAATCTCCACGGTGGCGCCGGGCACGACGTCCTTGTGGATGACGGCCGGCGTATTGTCGCCGGTATTGCGACGTGCGCCTGCCGGGTCGGCGACGATGGAGCCGCGCAGCGGATTGGCGGGATCCAGATAGGCCGCCCTGACCGCGGCATTGACCATGTCATCGATGCCGGTGTCGGTCTCCCAGCGCACGTCCATGCCGATCTTCAGGAACACGTTGACGATGCCGGTGTCCTGACAGATCGGGCGGCGACCTTCGGCGCACAGGCGCGAATTGATCAGTATCTGGGCCATGGCGTCGCGCGCGGCCGGGGCCTGTTCGTGCTGCCAGGCCGCGTGCATGGCACGGATGAAATCCGGTGGATGATAGTAGGATATGTACTGCAGCGCGTCCCGGATGCTGTCGGTAAAGTCCTGTTTGGTGATGGTATTCACGAGCCTGCGGCGGGAACCCTGAAATGTCCGAGGGGTCCCAATTGTAGCCTGTCGGACCGGGACGTGCGAATAATCCGCGGCCGCGTGGCGCGGGTTATAATTGCCACCAGAGGATCTCAGGAGTCGAGTATGCGTCTGTTGCTACTGATTGCCACGCTGTTCACCGCGACGGTGCAGGCCGCCGAGGCGGTCGATTTCACCCTGCCCGGTCTGGACGGCAAGCCGGTCTCATTGTCGGATTACCGCGGCAAGTGGGTGATCGTGAACTACTGGGCCACCTGGTGCCCGCCCTGCCTGGAAGAGATTCCCGACCTGGTCGACCTGTACGAGCAGAACAGCGAGCGGCTGGTCGTGCTGGGCGTGAACTACGAAGAGGTGAATGAGGACTATCTGCGCCAGTTCGTCGAGAGCCACATGGTGTCCTACCCGGTCATGCGCATGGATCCGCTGCCGGTCACCCCGCTCGGACCGGTGACGGGATTGCCGACCACCTACATCATTTCTCCCGAAGGCGTGCGCACGGCGCGCCAGGAAGGCCCGGTGACCCGCGACGCCATCGAGCAGTACATTGCGCGCAAGGAGGCCGAGCGTGCGCAGCAGGCCGCGCTCGCGCTGCCGGCCGCTGTGCCGTCCGGCACCCGGCAGGCGCCGTGATCTGCCGGCGCTGCCTCGTCTCGGGGCGGGTGCAGGGCGTGTTCTTTCGTGCCAGTACCCGGTCCGAGGCGCTGGCCCGCGGTATCCACGGCCATGCCCGCAATCTCCCCGACGGGCGCGTCGAGGTGCTGGCCTGCGGCAACGCGGCTGCCGTCGAGGGCCTGTGCGCCTGGCTCTGGAACGGTCCGGCGCAGGCGCAGGTCAGCGCGGTGGAATGCGAGCCGGTCGCGGCCGATACGGACATCCCCGCGGGGTTTGCCACCGGTTAGGCGGTCGATTGCTGGTCGAAGCTGCGCGGATCGAGCACGGTATCCTGCGGCGGCCGCACGTGATCGGTTTCCGGGTAGTCGAGCGTGTAATGCAGGCCGCGGCTTTCCCGGCGCAGCTGGGCCGAGCGGATGATCAGGATGGCGACCTGAGCCAGGTTGCGCAGCTCGATGAGGTCACTGGAGACAGTGAAGTTGCTGTAGTACTCGTGGATCTCGTGTTGCAGCATGTCCGCCCGGCGCCAGGCGCGTTCCAGCCGCTTGTTGGTTCGCACGATGCCCACGTAGTTCCACATGCAGCGGCGCAGCTCCTCCCAGTTGTGGGTGACCACGACTTCCTCGTCGGAATCGCGCACACGCGACTCGTCCCAGGCCGGGAGCGGTGGCGGTGGCGGGACGTCCCCCAGGGTTGCGCTGATGTCGGCCGCGGCCGCGGCGGCGAAGACCAGGCATTCCAGCAGCGAGTTGCTGGCCATGCGATTGGCGCCGTGCAGCCCGGTGCAGGCCACCTCGCCGACCGCATACAGGCCGGGCAGGTCGGTGCGGCCGTGCAGGTCGGTGATCACGCCGCCGCAGGTGTAATGGGCCGCCGGTACCACCGGGATGGGTTCGAGCGTCATATCGTAGCCGAGCTCGCGGCAGCGGGCGTACACGGTGGGGAAGTGCTCCCGGATAAAGGGTGCCGGCTTGTGGCTGATGTCCAGCAGCACGTATTCGATACCCAGGCGCTTCATCTCATGGTCGATGGCGCGTGCCACGATGTCGCGGGGGGCCAGGTTGCCGCGCGCGTCAAAGCGTTCCATGAAGGGTGTCCGGTCTGGCAGCAGCAGCACGCCGCCTTCGCCGCGCACGGCCTCGGTGACCAGGAACGACTTGGCCTGCGGATGGTAGAGACAGGTTGGATGAAACTGGTTGAACTCCATGTTGGCGACCCGGCAACCGGCGCGCCAGGCCATGGCGATGCCGTCGCCGCTGGAGGTGTCCGGGTTGCTGGTGTAGAGGTAGACCTTGCTGGCCCCGCCGGTAGCAAGCACCACGTGACGTGTGGCAAACGCCTCGACGCGGTGGGCGCGGATGTCCAGCACGTAGGCGCCGAGGCAGCGGTTTCCGGCATGCCCGAGCTTGGCCGCCGTGATCAGGTCGATGGCGATGTGGTGCTCGAACAGGGCGATGTTGCCGCGTTTGCGGACCTCGTCGACCAGGGTGGTTTCCATGGCCCGCCCGGTGGCGTCCGCCGCATGCAGCACCCGGCGGGTCGAATGACCGCCCTCGCGGGTCAGATGGAAGGTGGTGGGCTCGCCCTGCGCGCCGTGCCGGGTGAACGGGACGCCGAGTTCGACCAGCCAGCTGATTACCGCCGGTGCCTGTTCGATGGTGTAGCGCACCACCTCCGGCTTGTTCAGACCGGCGCCGGCGTCCAGGGTATCCGCGATGTGCGACTCGAAGGTGTCGGAGGGGTCGGTGACGGCCGAGATCCCCCCTTGGGCGTAGAGCGTGCAGCCCTCGTCGATGCGGCTCTTGGCCAGCACCGCCACCCGCACGGTCTCCGGCAGGCGCAGCGCCAGGCTCAGACCTGCCGCGCCACTGCCTATGATCAGGACATCATAATGTGGGTGTTCGGGCATGCGGATTCGGTCCTGAGGGTCTACGGCCAATCATCGTTACCCGGGCAGGCCAGCGTCAAGAGAACGTGTACAATTCGCTCTCGGCCGGGAAGCGATCGGCGCTTCCCGCTGGAACTGCATGATTCCCCTACGTAACATGAACTATCCAGGATCCGGGCTGTCGATGGGCAGTACCGGGTTGACGGGAGACGGCCCGGATGGGCGAGCGAAGCATAGATCAGGCGCTGGTAGAGCGGGTACAGCAGGGCGACAAGCAGGCGTTCGATCTCCTGGTCCTGAAATACCAGAATAAAATCATACAGTTGGCGTATCGTTACGTGCACGATCATGACGAGGCGCTGGATGTGGCGCAGGAGGCCTTCATCAAGGCCTACAAGTCGCTGGACAATTTCCGGGGTGAGAGTGCCTTCTTCACCTGGATCTACCGCATCGCCATCAACACGGCCAAGAACCACCTGGTGGCCAGCGGCCGGCGCCCGCCGCGGAGCGATCTCGATGCACAGGAAGCGGAACAATATGACGGCGCCGAAGGTCTGAGAGAGTATGCAACACCCGAACACGTGTTGCTGCGGGACGAGCTCAAGGAGACGATCGCCAGCGCGATCAGCGAGCTGCCGGACGACCTGCGTACCGCGATCACCCTGCGCGAGCTCGAGGGCTTGAGCTATGAGGAGATCGCCCAGGCCATGGACTGCCCGATAGGCACGGTGCGGTCACGGATATTCCGGGCGCGCGACGCGATAGACACGAAACTGAAACCCTTGTTGAAGTAACCCAAAAACAGGTTGGATGCCATGAAGGACATACTGAACGAACAGCTCTCGGCACTGATCGATGATGAACTGGGCGAGGCCGAGCACCCGCTCCTGCTGCGGCAGCTGGCGCGGGATGCCGAGCTGCGCGACCGCCTGGGGCGCTATCAGCTCATCAGCGATGCGCTGCACAGCAACCTGCCGCACCGGGTGGACACCGCGTTCTGCCAGCGGGTGCACGCGGCGCTGGCCGCGGAAGCCGAGCTCCATGCATCCCCGTCCCGCTTCAGACAGCTGGTAAGGCCGGCTGCCGGCATGGCGCTGGCCGCCTCAGTGGCCGTGGTGGCCGTGATGTCGCTGCAATCGCTGCGTCAGGCGGGTCCGGCGGACACGCCGGTCGTCGCCAGTGCCCCGAGTGTCAATGACTACATCCGCGCCACCGATACCCCCCTGTCGGTCGCGCAGCACAACAGTGCCCGCGGTCTGGATGTGTACCTGGTGAACCATAACGAATACGCGGTCAACCGGGGCATGCAGGGCATGCTACCCTATGTCCGTATCGTGGGGCAGGATCTGCAGCCCGACACGAATGATGATGCCGGGCGCTGATTGAGCGCGGTGCCGGGCCGGTGGCAGGGCGGAGGACCAGGGATTGAAGCCGTGAAGGGGTTGCTGCTCGTGCTGCTGGCCGCTTGTGGTCACGCCTTTGCCGAGGATGGCGCCCGTGAGTGGCTGGACGAGATGTCCAGTGCCCTGCAGACCCTCGACTACGACGGGGTCTTCGTCTATCTGCACGATGACAAGCTGGAGGCCATGCGCATCATCCATCGTATGGATGCCGGTGGCCAGCGCGAACGGCTGGTCTCGCTGACCGGCAGCGCGCGCGAGGTGCTGCGCGACGACAAGGCGGTCACGTGCATCATGCCGGACCACCGCTCGGTCATGGTCGGGCAGAGCCGCCCGCGCCAGCCGTTCCCGGTCGTGCCCAAGGACCTCGACAGCGTGTCGCCGTACTACGCGCTGGAGGATGCCGGCGATGACCGCATGGCCGGCTACAGTGCCCGGGTCATCGCCATCACACCGCGCGATGCCTATCGCTACGGCTACCGATTCTGGATCGACAAGAACACCCGCATGTTGCTCAAGTCGGACCTGATCGGCGTCGATGGCAAGCCCATCGAGCAGGTGATGTTTACCCGGCTGGTGATCGGGCCCGATATCCCGACCGACGACCTGCAACCTTCGCTGACCGGTGATGGTTACGATTGGCACCGTCAGGAGGATATTCACCAGTCTGCCGCCGACCGCCAGGCGGGTACCCCGGGCTGGCGCGTGGGGCGGTTGCCGAGCGGTTTCAAGCTCATCAATTTCCAGCACAAGCGCATGCGCGAGGGCCGCGGCGACGCCGAACACATGGTGTTCACCGACGGCCTGGCGACCGTGTCCGTGTACGTGGAGGCTTCACCTTCCGGGCATCCGGGATTCACGGGGCTGTCCAGCATGGGGGCCATGAACGCCTACCGCGTGATGCTGAACGGCAGCCAGGTCACCGTGGTCGGCGAGGTCCCGGCCGCGACGGTGGAGATGATCGCCACCACGGTCGAGCGCAGTGCCGACGACACCCGTGATTGAAGAAACCGGCCGGGTTGTCGATGTGCAGGGTGAATACGCCTGGGTCGAAAGCGAGCGACGCAGCGCCTGCAGCGGCTGTGGCTCGCAGGACGGCTGCGGCACGGGTGTCATCGCACGCGCCTTCGGCAGCCGTACCGTGACCCTGCGGGTCCTGAACCGGATCAATGCCGGTGTCGGGGACCGCGTGGTGATCGGCCTGGCTGAGCGCGGCCTGCTGCGGGGTGCGCTCATGGTCTATGCTGTCCCCCTGCTCGGCCTGTTCGCCGGCGCGCTCTGCGGCCAGTGGCTGGGCGGCGGCAGCGATGCGGCGGCGATCACCGGTGCTGCGGTCGGGTTCGGCGGCGGGCTGTACTGGCTGGTCTGCGCCAGCCGGCGGGCCCGGGTCGATACCGGGCTGCAGCCGGTCGTGCTGCGCCGGCAGGACGGCAGCGCTGGGTGACACTGACAGATCTGTTTACAGCATGGAGAGTACTATGATCATTCGAAAAGGGTATGCAGGCTTCCTGGTCACGGCGCTGCTGCTGTCGCTTGCCTGCCTGCAATCCGCCCGTGCGGGCCAGCTGCCGTCCTTCACGCAGCTGGTCAAGGACGCCAGTCCGGCGGTGGTGAACATCAGCACCTCGCAGAAGATCAAGGGCGGCATGCCGCACCTGCCGGAGGGCTTCGAGATCCCGGACCTGCCCGAGGGAAGTCCCTTCGGCGAGCTGTTCAAGTATTTCTTCGACCACGAGGGGGAGGGCGATCCCGGTTACCAGGATGCAAAATCGCTCGGTTCCGGTTTCATCATCTCGCCTGACGGCTACATCCTGACCAACTACCACGTCGTGAACGAGGCGGACGAAATCATTGTGCGCCTGAGCGACCGGCGTGAGCTGAAGGCCGAGGTGATCGGCGAGGACAAGCGCAGCGACATCGCCCTGGTGAAGATCGATGCCAACGATCTCCCGGTGGTCAGGATCGGCAAGTCGCGCGACCTGGAGGTAGGCGAGTGGGTACTGGCGATCGGTTCACCCTTCGGCTTCGACCTGTCCGCGACCGCGGGCATCGTCAGCGCCAAGGGCCGCAGTCTGCCGAGCGAGAACTACGTGCCTTTCATCCAGACCGATGTGGCCATCAATCCGGGCAACTCCGGCGGCCCGCTGTTCAATCAGGACGGCGAGGTGGTCGGCGTCAACTCCCAGATCTACAGCCGCACCGGGGGTTACATGGGGCTCTCGTTCGCGATCCCGATCGAGGTGGCGATGGACGTGGTCGATCAGCTCAAGACCAAGGGCCGTGTCAGCCGGGGCTGGCTCGGCGTGCTGATCCAGGATGTCACCCTGGATCTGGCCGAATCCTTCGGCATGAAGAAGCCGCGCGGCGCACTGGTCGCCAAGGTGCTGCCCGACAGCCCGGCCCAGGCCGCCGGGATCCGGGTGGGCGACGTGATCGTGAAATTCGACAATCACGACGTGATCAATTCCGCGAACCTGCCACCCATTGTCGGCAGCAGCCAGGTCGGCGTGGAACTGCCGGTCGAGGTCGTGCGTGAAGCGCGCAACCAGACCGTCATGGTCACCCTCGGCGAACTGCCGGAAGAGGGCGAAGAGCCGGTCCGTGCCAGCGCCCCGCAGTCGGTCCAGCCAAACCGGCTGGGCATCACCGTCGCGGCCCTGACCGAGGAGCAGATCAGCGAATCCGGGGTCTCTGCCGGTGTGCTGGTGACGCAGGTGGTCGAGGGCCCCGCGGCGCGCGCCGGTTTGCGCAAGGGCGACGTCATCCTGAGCGTCGACAACAAGACGGTCGAGGACGTCAAGCAGTTCAATGGCATGATCGACGCGTTGCCACCCGGCAAGACCATCGCGGTGCTGGTGCAGCGTGGCGGTAGCCCGACCTTCCTGGCACTCAGGGTGCCGGGTGACGGCTGAGCTGTCGGCGATCCCGTGCCGCACGCGTTCACCGTCTACGTGCGCCGGGGCTGCCATCTCTGTAGCGACATGACGCAGGCGCTCGAGCGCCTGCGTCATGAGCTCGGTTTTTCCTACACCACGGTCGACATCGACCGCGATCCCGCCCTGGCCAGCCGTTACGGGACACGGGTGCCGGTGCTGGTCGGGGACGGGGAGGAGCTCTGCTACTACTTCCTGGAGGAGGAACGGCTGCGCGCGCATTGCGGGCCTGCCGCGTCGCGTGCGCGTGAGTGACTTGCCGCAGGCTTGCTGTATAATCCCGAACCTTTCAGGCAATCAGTAACTTGTGGGATACGCCAGCGCGTACCCGGGGAGTTCCCGCAGCACCGCCGGCCGGGCCCCGGCCGCTGCTGACCAGCAGCCATGACCGACAACCAGCACATCCGCAATTTTTCGATCATCGCCCATATCGATCACGGCAAGTCGACGCTGGCGGACCGTTTCATCCAGATCTGCGGGGCGCTCAGCGAGCGCGAGATGGCGGAGCAGGTGCTGGACTCGATGGATCTGGAGCGCGAGCGCGGCATCACCATCAAGGCGCAAAGCGTGTCCCTGAACTACACGGCGCGCTCCGGCGTGGTGTACGAGCTCAACCTGATCGACACACCCGGCCACGTGGATTTTTCCTACGAGGTGTCACGCTCGCTGGCCGCCTGCGAGGGCGCCCTGCTGGTGGTCGACGCGGCGCAGGGCGTGGAGGCGCAGAGTGTGGCGAATTGCTATACCGCCATCGATCTGAACCTCGAGGTGGTGCCGGTGCTGAACAAGATCGACCTGCCGGCAGCGGAGCCGGAGCGGGTGATCCGCGAGATCGAGGAGATCATCGGCCTCGATGCGCATGACGCCGTGCGCTGCAGCGCCAAGACCGGTGCCGGCGTTGAGGACGTGCTGGAGGAGGTGGTGCGGCGCATCCCGCCGCCGGCCGGCAATTCCGACGCGCCGCTGAAAGCCCTGATCATCGATTCCTGGTTCGACAACTACGTCGGCGTCATCTCGCTGATCCGGGTGATGGACGGTCGTCTGACAAAACGCGACAAGATCCGCGTGATGTCGACCGGGCGCGGTTTCCAGGTCGAGCGGCTCGGCGTGTTCACGCCGAAGCAGACCGACCGCGACCTGCTCGAGGCCGGTGACGTAGGCTACGTGATCGCCGGTATCAAGGACATCGACGGCGCGCCGGTGGGCGATACCCTGACGCTGGTCGGCAATCCGGCCGACACGGCGCTGCCCGGTTTCAAGACCGTGCAGCCGAACGTGTTCGCCGGTCTCTATCCGGTCAGTTCGGACGCTTACGAGGACCTGCGCGATGCCCTGCAGAAGCTGCGGCTCAACGACGCGGCGCTGCACTACGAGCCGGAGACCTCGGAAGCGCTCGGCTTCGGTTTCCGCTGCGGCTTCCTCGGCATGCTGCACATGGAGATCGTGCAGGAACGGCTCGAGCGCGAATACGATCTCGACCTGATTACCACCGCGCCGACGGTGATCTACGAGGTGCTGGACACGCAGGGCGCGACCGTGAAGATCGACAACCCGGCCAGCCTGCCGCCGGTCAACCAGATCGCCGAAATCCGCGAGCCCATCATCCTGGCCAAGATCCTGGTGCCGCAGGACTACGTCGGCAATGTCATCACCCTGTGCATAGAGAAGCGCGGTGTACAGCGCGACATGCAGTACCTCGGCAGCCAGGTCTCGCTGAACTATGAGCTGCCGCTGAGCGAGGTGGTGCTGGATTTCTTCGACCGTCTCAAGTCGGTGAGCCGTGGCTTCGCCTCCTTCGACTATCACTTCCTGCGTTTCCAGGCGGCGCCGCTGGTAAAGCTGGACATCCTGATCAACGGCGAGCGGGTCGATGCACTGTCGGTGATCGTGCACCGTGACCTGGCACAAGCGCGCGGCCGCGCGCTGGCCTCGCGCATGAAGGAACTGATCCCGCGACAGATGTACGACGTGGCCATCCAGTCAGCCATCGGCGGCCAGATCATCGCACGCACAAATGTGAAGGCGTTACGCAAGAATGTCACGGCCAAATGCTACGGTGGCGACATCACGCGCAAGCGCAAGCTGCTGGAAAAGCAGAAGGCCGGCAAGAAGCGCATGAAGCAGTTCGGCAAGGTGGAGATCCCGCAGGCCGCCTTTCTGGCCGTGCTGCGCGTGGATAATGAATGAGCGGCATGCATATAATGGGGTGACCATGAACCTGCTGTGGAAGGCACGACGATGAGCTTTGATTTCCCGACGTTACTGGTGGCCGCGACCCTGTTCACGGGCGTCGTCTGGGCCGTGGATGTGCTGCTGTTCGCGCCGCGCCGGCGCGCCCGGGCGGCGGCGCTGGTCGCGGCCGGCACCAGGGAGGAGGGCGACGAGGTCAGGCTCGCGCTGCGCGAACCGACGCTGGTCGAGTACTGCAAATCGTTCTTTCCGGTCATCCTTGCGGTGTTGCTGCTGCGGTCGTTCCTGGTGGAACCGTTCCGGATCCCTTCCGGCTCGATGATGCCGACGCTGCTGGTGGGCGATTTCATCCTGGTCAACAAGTTCGCCTATGGCATCCGTCTGCCGGTGCTCGACACCAAGGTCATCGAGGTGGGCGAGCCGCAGCGCGGCGACGTGGTGGTCTTCCGCTATCCGAAGGATCCCACGGTCGACTACATCAAGCGGGTCGTGGGCCTGCCCGGCGACAGGATTGGCTACTACAACAAGGTCGTTTACATTAACGGCGAACCGGCCGGACAGGTGCCTGCGGGGGTCTACATCGGCAGCGGTTCAGGGGTGTCCATGTCCGGTGCGAGCAAGCGCAGGGAGCAACTCGGGGAGGTGCAGCACGACATCCTGGTCATGCCGCGTACGCCCGGCCTCGAGGGTGAATTCACGGTGGCTGCGAACGAATACTTCGTCATGGGCGACAATCGCGACAACAGCAATGACAGCCGCTACTGGGGCACGGTGCCGGAAGGCAACCTGGTCGGCAAGGCATTTCGTATCTGGATGAACTGGGACAGCGCGGGCGGCGGCATCGACCTGGACCGGATCGGCGACAAAATTCAATAGGCACAGATGAGGGGATGACTATGCGTTCACTGATACGGCAGAGGGGTATGACGGGCATCGGCTGGCTGATCGTGCTCGGCCTGATCGGCTTTTTCGTGCTGATTACCCTCAAGATGGTCCCTTCCTACCTCGAGTACTACAAGATCGTGTCGACGCTGGAGTCGCTGGAGGAGGAATCCGGCTTCAGTTCGCCGGCCGAGATCAGGGACCTGCTCGGACGCCGCTTCGATATCAGCTATGTCAACGTGATCCTGCCCAAGGACGTGAGCATCAAATCCTCCGGCCAGAATTACATCGTCCGCGCCCAGTACGATGCCGTGGAGCACCTGTTCGGCAACGTAGCCGTGGTGATGTCCTTCGACAAACAGGTACTGGTCCGCAAGCATTGATACAGTCACTGGAGCGGCTCGAACAGCGCCTGGGTTACACCTTCACCGACAGCGCGCTGTTCCAGCAGGCGCTCACCCATCGTAGCGCCGGCAGCAGGAACAACGAACGTCTGGAATTTCTCGGCGATGCCCTGCTCGGCAGCGTGATCGCCGGTGAGCTGTATCAGCGTTTTCCCGCAGCCAGCGAGGGGCGGCTGAGCCGTCTGCGCGCCACGCTGGTGAGGCGCGAGTCGCTGGCCGAGATCGCCCGCGGCCTGGAGCTCGGCCAGCACCTGCGGCTGGGGCCCGGCGAGCGCAAGAGCGGCGGGCACCGCCGCGATTCCATCACGTCAGACGCCCTGGAAGCCGTATTCGGTGCCATCTACCTGGACAGCGATTTCGCCACCTGCCGGCACTGCATCCTGACGCTGTTCGCAGCCAGGCTGCAGGGTCTGACCGAGACGGCTGTACTCAAGGATCCCAAGACGCGGCTGCAGGAATTCCTGCAGGCCCGGCGCCGGCCGCTGCCGTCCTACGACGTGCTCAGTATCACCGGCGAGGCGCATGCGCAGCTGTTCCGGGTGCAATGCGCTGTCGACGGTGATGCGCCGGCCGAGGGCGAGGGCGGCAGCCGCCGGCAGGCTGAGCAGGATGCCGCGGCACGGATGCTGGCGCGGCTGGAGTCGGCCTGAACCATGACCGGGGAATTCCATTGCGGCTATATCGCGCTGATCGGCCGGCCCAACGTCGGCAAGTCCACGCTGCTGAACCGGATTCTGGGGCAGAAGATCAGCATCACCTCGCGCCGTCCGCAGACCACGCGCCACAGTATACTCGGCATCAAGACCGTGGCGCATGCGCAACTGATCTATGTCGATACCCCCGGTATCCACGACTATGCCGGACGCGCCATGAACCGGCATCTGAACCGTACTGCCAGCACGGTCCTGCAGGACGTCGACGTCGTGGTCTTCGTCGTCGAGGCCGGCCGCTGGTTGCCCGACGACGAGCTGGTGCTGAAAAAACTCGCGGGCCTGGGCGCCCCGGTCATCGTCGCCGTCAACAAGATCGACCGGCTGCCGGACCGTGCCTTGTTGCTGCCGGAGCTGGAAGCGCTCTCGTGGCGGCACGATTTCGCCGCGATCATCCCGGTCTCGGCCGCCAAGGGCACCAATATCGCGGCGCTGGAAGCTGCCATCGAGGCGCGTCTGCCTGTCGGGGCGCCCTATTACCCGGAAGATCAGGTCACCGACCGGTCGGAGCGTTTCCTGGTCGCCGAACTGATCCGCGAAAAACTGTTCCGCAAGCTCGCCCGCGAACTGCCCTACGGCCTGACGGTGGAAGTGGAGGCATTCCGGCGCGAGGCCCGCGTCACCCATATCCATGCGCTGATCTGGGTGGAGCGGCAGAGCCAGAAATCGATCGTCATCGGCCGCCAGGGCGCGCTGCTCAAGGAGGTCGGCCAGCAGGCCCGCCGCGACATCGAGGCGCTGCTCGACACGCAGGTGAACCTGAAGCTGTGGGTCAAGGTGAAGGAGGGCTGGGCCGACGACGAGCGCGCGCTGCACAGCCTTGGCTACAATCAGGACGGCTGATATCACCATGACCGAGCGCATCAAGGTTTTGCTGGAACCCGCCTGGGTCCTGCACCATTATCCCTACCGTGATTCGAGCCTGCTGCTCGAGGTATTCAGCCGCACCTACGGACGGGTGGGACTGGTCGCGCGCGGCGCGCGTGCGGGCAAGGGGCGCTGGCGCAACCAGCTGCAGATCCTGCGGCCCCTGCTGCTGTCCTGGCAGCTGCACGGGGAACTCGGGACACTGATCGATGCGGAAGGCGTACCGGGGCAGCAGGCCTGGTCCGGTCGCCACGTGCTATGCGCCAGCTACCTGAACGAACTGCTGCTGCGCCTGACGACGCGGCACGACCCGCACCCGGCGCTGTTCGATGCCTATCAGCTGGCACTGAACCGGCTGGCGCTGCACGAGGAACAGGCGCTGCGCTGCTTCGAGAAACACCTGCTGGCGGCGCTCGGTTACGGTCTGCTACTCGATCATGACGTGTCCAGCGGTACGCCGGTCGATGCGGCGGCCTGCTACGAATACCTGCTCGAGCGCGGCCCGGTGCGGCGCGAGTCACCGGCCGGCGACGGGATCTACCTGCACGGTGCCAGCCTGCTGGCGTTACACGCCGAGGCGCTGGAGGACGTGCGGGCATGCCGGGAGGTGAAGGCGCTGACCCGCGCGGCGCTGGACCTGTATCTCGGCGCCCGGCCGTTGAAGACACGCGCCGTGTTGCGGCAGCTGGCGTCACTGGCACGACCGACTGCGCGCAGTACCGGTCCGGCACCGCAAACCTGAGAGGAGTCTGTTCGGCATGCATTTGGGCGTCAACATCGATCACGTCGCCACCCTGCGGCAGGCGCGTGGCACTGCGTATCCGGATCCCGTCGAAGCGGCACGCGTGGCCGAGGAGGCAGGGGCGGACAGCATTACGCTGCACCTGCGCGAGGACCGGCGCCACATCCAGGAGCGGGACGTGATCCTGCTGAAGGATCTGCTCGTTACGCGCATGAACCTGGAGATGGCCGTGACCGAGGAGATGCTGGCATTCGCCTCCCGGATCCGGCCGGCCGATTGCTGCCTGGTACCGGAACGGCGCGAGGAGCTGACGACCGAAGGCGGCCTGGACGTGGCGGGTCAGCTGCCGCGGGTGCGCGATGCCTGTGCCCGGCTGGCGGCGTCCGGCGTCCGGGTGTCGCTGTTCATCGATGCGGATCCCGCGCAGGTCGCCGCCGCTGCCGAGTGCGGCGCACCCTGTATCGAGATACATACCGGGCATTACGCCGATGCCGTCGATGCGCCGGCACAGGCGGCGGAATTCGCGCGCATCGAGGCCGCCGTGGCGCAGGGTGTCAGCGCCGGTCTGATCGTGCACGCCGGCCACGGCCTGCACTATGGCAACGTCCAGCGCATTGCCGCGCTCACCGACGTACGCGAACTCAACATCGGCCACGCGATCGTCGCCCGAGCGCTGTTCACCGGCCTGTCCGCCGCGGTGGCGGAGATGAAGTCGCTGATGTTGCAGGCGCGCTGCTGAGGGGCCGGGGCACGGCGGACGTCGTCTTCAGTGCTTCCACCGCTGTACCGCTGTTACGCAGGGTGCTGTCGATGGCCCGGAGTGCACGGTGGTAGCAGTCATCGATGCTCCGTCTGTCACCCGCCCTGAGCGCATGGCGCAATTCACGCAGGCCCTGATCCAGTTCCTCGGCTTCGCAGTAGGCGGCGGCCCCGAGGATCTGGTGCACGCAGTCACGCAGGCGGCGCTGGTCGCCACTGGCACGGGCCTCGACCAGCATGCTGCGTTGCAGCGGCAGTTCCAGCAGCAAGCGGGCAAACAGCTCGCGCGGGAATTCCCGTGCCAGGGTATCGATATGCACATCCTCCGGCGCGCAGCCGGGCGCTGTGCGCACGGCTGTTCCGGTGTCCGGCCGGTCGTGCACGATGCGGCACGCAGGGCGTCGCCAGCTGGCACGCAAGTCCCGGAGCAGGTCGATCACTTCCTCGTACAGGGTCTTCATCTCGTTATCGGTATCGGGGTGGTGCGGCCGGTATGACACATGCCGGAGCAGCGGCATTACTTCCTGAGACTAGGCCATCCACGGCACCGACGCCAGGCACGGGTTGTCGGAATCTTCCGACTCCGCCTGCCAGTAACTGCCGGTTCTTGGGTATACTGTTCTCCCCCAGCGAGGAAGCGAGTGATGGAATTCCCGACGATCGAAGCGACAATCGGCAACACGCCGCTGGTGCGGCTGCAGCGCCTGCCGGGTACGACCAGCAACACCGTATTGGTGAAACTCGAGGGCAACAATCCGGCCGGATCAGTGAAGGATCGTCCGGCGCTGAGCATGATTCGTCATGCCGAGGAACGCGGGGAAATTCAGCCGGGCGATACGCTGATCGAGGCGACCAGCGGCAATACCGGTATCGCCCTGGCCATGGCGGCGGCGATTCGCGGCTATCGCATGGTGCTGATCATGCCGGAGCACATGAGCGTGGAGCGGCGTGCGGTAATGAAGGCGTTCGGCGCGGAGATCGTGCTGGTGAGCCGGGAGGCGAGCATGGAGGGCGCGCGCGATCTGGCCAAGGACATGGAGGCGCGCGGCGCAGGCAAGGTACTCGACCAGTTCTCCAATCCCGATAATCCGCTCGCGCATTATGAGGGTACCGGTCCCGAGATCTGGCGCGATACCGGGGGCGGCGTGACACACTTCGTCAGTGCCATGGGCACCACCGGGACCATCATGGGCACGTCGCGCTACCTCAAGGAGCGCAATCCCGCCATCGAGATCGTCGGCGTGACGCCTGCGGAGGGCTCCGCGATACCCGGTATTCGCCGCTGGCCGGAGGCCTATCTGCCCGCGATCTTCGATGCGGCGAGCGTCGACCGCACCATCGAGGTGACCCAGGCCGATGCCGAAGCAACCACGCTGGCGCTGGCCGCGCGCGAGGGTATCTTTGCCGGGATTTCCTCCGGTGGTGCGGTGGCCGCCGCCCTGTCACTGTCGCGGCAGGTCGAGGACGCGATCATCGTCGCCATCATCTGCGACCGCGGCGACCGCTATCTTTCCACCGGGGTGTTTCCCGACTGAATGCGCATGCCCGGTGCACGGGTCGTCGTCGCCGCGTGCGCGGCGCTGGGTCTGCTGGCGGTCGCGATCGGTCCCGGGTATGCACTCGACACGGCCGCGCTGCGCCTCGGTCGTGTGGCCGGGTCGGGCTGGGCGCTCGATGACGTGATGCTGCACGCCGACTGGCCGCAGTCCGGACAGTCCGGCATGGCGCTGACCGCGGCGCGGGCCGAGTTGCCGCAACCCCTCGGCACGCTGCGTGCCGTCACGCTGTCCTGTCCGGATCTCCGCTTCGATACCGGCGGCATCCGCTGTGCGGCCGGCACCCTGGTTGGAGATTCCTCGCAACTGGGTCACCAGCAGCTCGCGACCAGTTTCCGATACCAGCAGGACACGGGACGGCTCGAACTCGAGCTGCGCGGGATCCGTTATCTGGAGGGGCGGCTGTCGCTGACGGCCGCTTATGATGACGGTGACTGGTCGATCGTGCTGGACGGCCGGCAGCTGTCGCTGCAGCAAGCCAGCCGGCTGGCCGCTACGCTGGATGCTGCCGTCCCGGTGCTGGAGGGTGACGGTCGGCTCACGCTGACTGCGAGCATGCGCGGTCGCGGCAGCGCGCTGGCGCAGGCCACTATCGAGGCCCGGGTACAGGGTGCGGCGATATCCAACGCCGCCGGCAGTATCGCCGGGGAAGACGTTGACCTGAGCGTCACGCTGCAGGCCAGCACGATCACGGCGGGCTGGCGGGTGCTCGCGCGCGCGCGTGCCGAGCGCGGCGGCTTTTATGCGGAGCCGGTCTATGTCGCCATTGCAGGGCAGCCGGTGACGGTCTCGGCACGGCTGGACTGGCTGACACGGCACAAGGAGCTGGTGCTGCGCGAGCTCGAATACCAGCACCCTGCATGTGTGCGCCTGAATGCGCACGGCCGGATCGGATTCGCGGCGGCGCCCACGATCAGCGCACTGCGGATCGATGTGCGCGAGGCGGCGCTGGGGCCGCTGTACAGCAGCTACCTGCAGCCCTGGCTCAGCGGAACGCCGGCCGGGCGCCTGACGGCGGCCGGCGCCCTGTCCGGCCAGCTGGAACTGCGCGACAATGCCGCCGTCGCGGCAAGCGTGCGTTTGCAGGATGTGGATCTGGACGACCAGGATGCCAGATTCGGCTTCACGGGCCTGGCGGGCAACCTGGACTGGTCGGCGGGACGGAACCCGGAGTACAGCGAGCTGTCCTGGACCGGTGGGCATGTCTATCGCATCGCGCTGGGGCCAGCCCGGATCGAGACCGAATCGAGCGGCAATACCGTGCACCTCGTCCGCTCGACCCAGATACCGGTGCTGGACGGCTTGCTGCAACTCGATAGTTTCGATCTTGCCGCCGAGACGGGACAGCCGCTGCGCTGGCAGGTGGACGGCCTGCTCACACCGATCTCAATGCAGCAGCTGACCGCCGCCCTGGGCTGGCCGGAGTTCGGCGGCAAGCTGTCGGGGGTTATTCCCGCGGTACGTTACGACGGCGGCAGCCTGGTCGTGGGCGGTGTGTTGCTGGTACGGGTGTTCGACGGTGTGGTCACCCTGCGCGACCTCAGGCTCGACAGCCCGCTGGGGCTGGTGCCGCGACTGCAGGTCGATGCGCACATCGACAACATCGATCTGGAACAGCTCACCCGTACCTTCGCGTTCGGTCGCATCGAGGGTCGCCTGGACGGCAGCATCGAGGGTCTGCGTATGGAATCCTGGCGGCCGGTGGCATTCGATGCCGACTTCGCCACGCCTGAGGACGACAGGTCACGGCACCGCATCAGCCAGAAGGCGGTGGACACGATCTCCAATATCGGCGGGGGTGGGGTCGGCGGCGCGCTGTCGCGCAGCTTTCTGCGTTTTCTGGAGGACTTCCCGTACGACCGGCTCGGGATCCGCTGCCGGCTGGAGAACGGCATCTGCCAGATGGGCGGGGTGGAGCCGGCGGAGCAGGGCTATTACCTGGTCAAGGGCCGATTTATACCGCCGCGCCTGGATGTGATCGGCTATGCGGATCGGGTCGACTGGGACGGCCTGGTGGCGCAGATCATCGCGGTCACCGGGCAGCAGAATGTTGTCGTACAATGACGGCGTGGGAGCGCTGCCGTGTTAACCTCCCGCTTGCCGTTCCGTTAGTCATTGTGAGCGTATACAGAATCCACCGAGAGGTATGGCCATGAGCGCACTGCGTGCCCCGATGTCACTGTTGCTGCTGCTGTTCGTCACCGCCTGCGTCACCATCAATGTGTATTTCCCGGCCGAGGCGGCGGAAAAGGCGGCTGACCGGATCATCAAGGATGTCTACGGATCCACACCGCCGGCCGCGCCGCAACAGACGCCCGTGGAACCGCAGCCGCAGTCACGGCTCGAATCCCCGGACATGGTGCCGGCGGCACTGGCAGCGGTACTGGACTGGCTGGTGACTCCGGCCCAGGCCGGCGCGGATCTCTCGGTCAACACGCCGGCAATCCGCCAGCTGACGGCGAGTATGGAAGCGCGCCACCGCACCCTGGCACCGTACTACGCCACCGGCGCGATCGGTATGACGCAGGACGGACAGATCGAACTGCGTGACCAGAAGCTGGTGCCGCTGGCGGAACGCAACACCGTCCGCAACCTGGTGGCGGAAGAGAACCGTGACCGCAGCGCCCTGTATGCCGAGATGGCCCGGGCGAACGGCCATCCCGAGTGGGAAGGCGAGATCCGCGCCACCTTTGCACGGCGCTGGGTGGACAATGCGCGTGCCGGCTGGTGGTACCAGGCCGCCGGCGGCGCCTGGAAACAGAAATAATTCGACAGGGTGAGCTGACAAATATCCCGCCACCGCGGGTACAGGGAAAATTCATCGTTCACCCCGTGTGCTCCGTGGCATTGGTCTTTTCATGAATATATTCGTTTTCGATATCGAGACCGTGCCGGACGTGGCGGCGGGCCGCACCCTGTACGATCTCGATGGCCTGGATGACAAGGACGTGGGCCGGGTGATGTATCACAAACGCGTCGAGGAGACCGGCGGATCGGAATTCCTGCGCCATCACCTGCACCGTATCGTCGCGATCTCGGTAGTGCTGCGCACGCCGGAGCGCTTGCGTGTCTGGTCCCTCGGTGAACCGGATGCACCGGAGGCGGAACTGCTGCAGCGTTTTTTCGACGGTATCGACCGGTTCACGCCGACCCTGGTGTCCTGGAACGGTTCCGGCTTCGATCTGCCCGTCATCCATTACCGCAGCCTGCTGCATGGCGTGGTGGCGGCGCGGTACTGGGATACCGGCGGCGACTTCAAATGGAACAACTACATCAGCCGTTACCACGAACGTCACACCGACCTGATGGACGTGCTGTCCGGCTATCAGCCGCGGGCCAGCGCCAGGCTCGACGAGATCGCGACCCTGCTGGGATTTCCCGGCAAGATGGGCATGAGTGGCGCGCATGTCTGGGACAGCTACCTGGGCGGTGATATCGAGGGTATTCGCAACTACTGTGAAACCGATGTGCTGAATACCTACCTCGTATATCAGCGCTTCGAACTCATACGCGGCCACCTGAGCGCGACGCAGTACGGCAAGGAGTGCGAGCGGGTGCGCGAGGAACTGGTGGCGATGGACAAGCCGCATCTGCACGAGTTTCTCGCAAACTGGCGGTATGCCTGAGTACAGGAAATCCGCTCGTGGAAAGACGCCAAGGCACAAGGTAAACATGACGGCAGGGCCAGCATGGAATTGCGCTTGTGGATCATCACTGGCACTACTGGAGGCAGGGGTGGCAGTAGCGGTTGGCGATGCGGTTATTCGAGAGTTGTGGCGTGCTGATACGTGCGCCGCTGCTGCGGTATGCGGCGTTTAATGAGCCGGTTTGCCATGGCGCCGCCGCCCCCGCTTTTGCTATGCAAGACGCCCCGTTGATCGTCTCCGGGCTGCCGCATCCAGGCGCGATTCCGTCTCGTGGCGCCAGTGCGCTGCACAGCAATTCTCGCTGTATCCCCTGTGCGCTCCGTGGCTGGCTGGCTGACTTCGCCATCAAACCATGAGCAAACGCACCCGCAGGCCGCGTCTGCCTGAACCGGTTGGTCAGGTCACCATCGAATCGCTGTCGCACGACGGTCGCGGTGTGGCGCATGTCGCCGGCAAGGCGGTCTTTATCGAGGGCGGACTGCCCGGCGAGACGGTCGGCTTCGAATACCTCGCAACCCATCGCAACTTCGATGAGGGCAGGGTGACCGCAATCCGGCAGGCTTCCCCGGATCGGGTCGAACCGCGCTGTCCGCATTTCGGCGTCTGCGGCGGCTGCAGTCTCCAGCACCTTGAGGCCGGGGCGCAGATCCGGGCCAAGCAGCAGACCTTGCTGGACAATCTCGAGCGGCTCGGCGGCGTCGTTCCCGCCACGGTTCTGCCGCCACTTACCGGTCCGGTCTGGGGTTATCGCGGCAAGGCGCGTCTCGGCGTCAAGTACGTCAACAAGAAAGGCCGGGTCGTGGTCGGTTTCCGCGAGCGCCGCGCACCCTATGTGGCGGATCTGACCCGGTGCGAGGTGCTGCATCCGTCGGTCGGTACCCGTCTAGGAGACCTGGCCGCGCTGGTCGGGGGGCTGGCGGCGCGTGCGCGCATACCGCAGATCGAGGTCGCGGTGGGCGGGGCGGTGACGGCGCTCGTGTTCCGCCACCTGGAACCGCTGGACGCTGCCGATCTGGCGCGCCTGCAGGACTTCGCGCGCGTGCAGGGCATCCATGTCTACCTGCAGCCGGCGGGGCCGGACAGTGTGCATGCCCTGGCGCCTGCGGATTCCGTGCTGACCTACCGGCTGCCGGAACAGGATGTCGAACTGCGCTTCCTGCCGAACGATTTCACCCAGGTGAACGACGCCATCAACCGCAGCATGGTCGCGCGCGTGCTGGAGTTGCTGGCGCCGGAGCCTGAAGATGGCGTCCTCGACCTGTATTGCGGGCTGGGGAACTTCACGTTGCCGCTGGCACGCCTGGCAGGCAGCGTGACCGGAATCGAGGGGGAGGCCGGGCTGGTCAGCCGGGCGCGCGATAATGCCCGGCGCAACGGTCTGGACAACGTCTCGTTCCATGTGGCCGATCTGGACGGTGATCAGCGCCAGGCGGCGTGGGCGGGCGTGGCCTACAGCAAGATCCTGCTCGATCCGCCGCGCAGCGGAGCGGCGGCGGTGCTCGACGTGATCGGCAACATCCATCCCCGGCGCCTGGTCTACGTGTCGTGTCATCCCGGCTCGCTGGCGCGTGATGCCGGCATCCTGGTCAGAAAACACCGTTATCGGCTCGCTGCGGCAGGCGTGATGGACATGTTCCCGCATACCGCCCACGTGGAATCCATCGCGCTGTTCGAGTCGGGCTGAACCGGCACCCAGTCCGTCATTCCAGACGCAGCGGACCCATGCAGAACACCACCGGCCGGGAAGTGTCGGTGATATACAGCGTGACACCGGCGATGTGCGCCATGTCCATCCGGCGTTCGGCGGGCGCATGCAGCACCTCGGAGAGCGGGATGTGGATCGTGTTTTCCCCGGGGGCCAGCGCTAGCCGCCGGTTGTAGCGATCGGTTTGCTCCTGGTTATGGCGGGCATCGTCGATGCGGATGCTCAGTTCGAGCGGTTCGGGCTGGATCGAATAGAGCTCGAGCAGCAGCTGCGTATGTCCACGCCAGTCGGGTTGCGGTTCGATGATGGAAAATCCGGCATAACGAACCGGTTCCAGGCGCAGCCTGGCCAGCCCCGCCTTGCCGTTTGCAGCGCATGCCATGCTATCCCCCGGCCGGTCCAGGCTGGCATGGCTGAGCGCCAGAAAGGGTGCGCTCCAGCGCGCGGCGGGATCGGCGAGAACCGGGAAGGCGTGGGCGCGTTGCTGATAGGCCCAGGCCAGGACGCAGAACGGACTGATGCTGGCGATGGCCAGGCAGCCAACCGGTACCAGCAATGCCAGGCGCCGGGATGCCCGCTGCAGCGGCTGCCCCCGGGCGCGGAGCCCGGGGTCGAACGCGGCGCTGAGACCGAGGGCGCTGAGGATGCCGGCCAGGTCGCGCAGCACATCAATGGCATCGGCATCGCGCCCGGTGACTTCCTGGATCAGCTCGACTGCAATACCGCACGTCAGACAGACGACACCGGCCACGAGGTAATCGGCCACCCCCCGCCGCGTGCACCGCTTGGCGTAGGCGCGATAGCTGCACAGCACGAGCAGGGCAAGCACGCCGAACAGCAGGGTATGCCCGGTATTCTGCAGTTCACGCCAGAGCAGGCTGTCCTCTGCCAACCGCCCGAAGGTGATGCCGAGCAGTAACGCGATGCTGCCGGCGACGGCATAGCCCGGCCGGCAGCGCGGCCATGGCGCCGCGGGTTGCGCCATGCTGTTCATGCTGCCGGTTGCTGGTGGTCGGTGCTCACGGGATGGCGTTCACCGGCGCAGTCGAAGGCATGAGTTCCTGTGTTGTCACTGCCGGACGCGGGTGCGACCGTTTGCCGAACTTGTAGCCGATGAGCGCGCTGATCAGGCCGTTGGTCAGGCTGCCGACCTTGGGAACCGGTGTAACATTGACGAACAGTCCGGTATCGGCGCCGAAGCGCAGGCTCACGGGCGGCGTGCAAATCAGCTTCATCGTGTCCTTTTCGTAACTGTTACCCTTGTAGGCGCAGTTCAGGGAAATAACCGGTGTGAAATAGCGATACCGGTAATCCTCGTGGGAGACGTTCGAGAACACCATCAGGCTCTGCTTGCTGTAGGAATCGACGTAGGTGCTGATCCCGGTCTCGAAATTCCATTTGTCGCGGCTGTAATCCCGGGAATACCCAACGAAACCCATATTGCCCTCATTGGTTCTGGGAGTCGGTTCGAAGTGCTTGTCGTAGCCGTACACATACAGGCTGCTGGTGCCCGTGGCAACGCATCCCGACAGCAGGAGCAGCGATAGCAGGAAGGCGCCTGGGATCGGCGGAAAGCCGGCGACCGGGATGGTTCGCGCAGCGTGAGCGGTACGATCCGAATCCGGCTGCGCGGCACCGGCAGCGCCAGGGGCGCCGGTGCGGGTACGATGATCCTGTTCCTGGTGACTGGCTTCGGTCATGGCGTGCCCCATGCTACCCGAGAGGGTGGTTACCAGGCCAGGGAAAATGCACGCGTTCCGACCGCAGCCACGTTGCGGACGCGATGCCGGGCCGGTCGGCCACAGCCACGCACGCAGTGCGGCCCGCTGTTCGTCCGCGATTCGCGTCTCGGTGATCAGGACCTGAGGCGTAGTTCCGCGCGGCTGTGGCGATTGCTTGCGCCTGGCAGGGCGCGGCGAGCGAGGTGTAGTCGTGGCGACATGCGTGCGCCGCAACACGGCCAGTTGCGAAATCAGCCCGATCCCAAAGGTTTGCGGCCGATCACGCGGCGCGCGTGGAATTAGGGTACAGCTGCTACTGATGATACCAGATGGTCCGCAGCGCCTTGAACACGCGGCGCGGGTACCAGTGCTTGCCGACGCTGCCGTTGTAGCGCGCCAGCGCCTTGTGCATGTTGCCCTTTTCGCGCTGCAGGTAAATGCTGAGGATGGTGCAGCCGAAGCGCAGGTTGGTCGCGATGTCGAACAGATTGTCATTCGGCTTGCCGATTTCGTCCAGCCAGAATGGCATGATCTGCATTATGCCCTGGGCGCCGGCCGTGGAAATTGCGAACCGGTCGAAATTGCTTTCCACCGTGATGAGTGCCAGTACCAGTTCCGGGTCCAACCTGGCGCGCCTGGCTTCGTAGTGCACCTGTTTGAGGATGTCCAGGCGCTCCTGCGGGTTGTCGACGCGGGATGCCAGTCGATTGGACATGTCGGTGAGCCAGACCTCCGCATCGAAGCGATCGGTGAAACTGTCGCTGGAACTGATCGCGTCGATCAGCAACTGGCGCATTTCCGCGTCCGGTCGCTCCTGGGTCGCCGGCCTGGCCGGTGTCGCGCACAGCAGCAGGCCCGCCAGGGCGGCGGCAAGCAGGTATCGGCTGGTGTATGGCGTGTGCGGCAGCATACCCGGTGTTAACGGCTCAGTTCAGCAGCAGTTGACCCTGCAGGAAGGCGATGATTTCGCCGCGCGGGATGTCACGACTGTCGCTGTCGCGCCGCGATTTGTATTCCAGCATATCCCGGTCGAGATTCTTCTCGCCCACCACGATGCGATGCGGGATTCCGATGAGTTCCATGTCGGAGAACATCACACCGGGGCGTACCGGGCGGTCGTCCAGGAGGACCTCGAAACCCGCCTGCTGCAGTTCGCTGTAGAGGGCCTCGGCGGCCTCGCGCACGCGCTGGGATTTCTTCATGTTCATCGGTAACAGCGCGACCTGGTAAGGCGCGATGGCGTCGGGCCAGATGATGCCCTGCTCATCGTGATTCTGCTCGATGGCGGCGGCGACGATGCGCGAGACGCCGATGCCGTAGCAGCCCATCACCATCGGGATTTCCTTGCCCTGTTCATCCAGCACGGATGCCTTCATGGCCTCGCTGTATTTCGTGCCGAGCTGGAAGATATGTCCCACCTCGATGCCGCGCGCGATGACCAGCATGCCCTTGCCGTCGGGGCTGGGGTCGCCCGCGACCACGTTGCGCAGGTCGACGGATTCCGGTGCCGGCAGGTCGCGGCCCCAGTTGACCCCGCGCAGGTGGCGGCCCTCGGTATTGGCGCCACAGACGAAGTCAGCCAGTTGAGCGGCGGCATGGTCGACGAGCACGGGGATGCGCAGCCCGACCGGCCCCAGCGAGCCGCTCGGACAGCCGGTCGCCGCACGGATCCGCGCGTCGGCAGCGAATTCCAGCGGGGCCTGAATGGCCGGGTGCTTCTCTGCCTTGATGGCATTGAGTTCGTGGTCTCCGCGCAGCACCAGTGCGACCACCTCGTCCTCGCTGCCCCTGACGATCAGGGTCTTGACGCACTGGTCGGGACGGACACCCAGAAAGGCGCAGACCTCGGCGATGCTGTGCACGCCGGGGGTGTCCACCTGGGTCATGGCCGCGGTCGCGGCCGGTACCGGCACCGCGGCCGGCGGCGCCGGCACGGTCTCGACGTTACCGGCGAAATCGCTGTCCGTGGAGAAGGCGATCGCGTCTTCGCCGGAGTCCGCCAGGACGTGGAATTCCTGCGATACGCTGCCGCCGATGGCGCCGCTGTCGGCGCGCACGGCGCGGAATTTCAAGCCGGTACGGGTGAAGATGCGCGAGTAGGTTTCGTACATCAGCTGGTAGGTTTCCTCGAGCGACGCCTGGTCGGCGTGAAAGGAGTAGGCGTCCTTCATGAGGAATTCGCGCGCCCGCATGACCCCGAAGCGCGGCCGGATCTCGTCGCGAAACTTGGTCTGGATCTGGTAGTAGTTGACTGGCAGCTGCCGGTAGCTGCGCAGCTCGCGGCGTGCGATGTCGGTGATGACCTCCTCGTGGGTCGGCCCGAAGCAGAAATCACGCTGGTGACGGTCGGTGATGCGCAGCAGTTCCGGCCCGTATTTGTCCCAGCGCCCGGATTCCTGCCAGAGTTCGGCCGGTTGCACGGCCGGCATCAGCAGTTCCAGTGCGCCCGCACGGTCCATTTCCTCGCGTACGATCGCCTCTACCTTGCGCAGGACTCGCAGGCCGAGCGGCAGCCAGCTGTAGACACCTGCGGCCTGTTTGCGCAGCATGCCGGCTCGCAGCATGAGCTGATGGCTGACGACCTCGGCATCGGCCGGAGTTTCTTTCAGGGTGGAGAGGGGAAACTGGGACAGGCGCATGGTGACAGGGTCGTGTGGTTTGACAGGCTGACGATTGTAGCGGTCCTGCCGGCTTTGTACGAGTCAGCGGTCATGCTCCAGTTGCGGCGGTACCGGCAGGACATTGACGTCGGCGCGGATATCGAGGGTTTCGTAGGCGGTGCCCGGCGGGGGCTGGGTGTCAGTCACCTGCCACTCGCCGCGTGCGTTACGCCACTTGTACAGGCGCTCGGTTTTCGGGGGGAAGGGGTGATACGGCAGCAGGGTCCGTACCTGGCGCACCGATTCAGGGTGGGTGTAGAACCAGAGGCCAGTGCCGGCAGCCAGTAGCAGCAGCAACCAGGCCAGTCGCATCAGAACGTGCCGCCGTTCCAGCCCCACATCCGGCGCGGTGCATCGGTGAACTCGATATAGATGCGCTCCGGGTCGATCGCGGTGGCGTCGCTGACCAGTTCGCACAGCACGCGGGATGCATCCGCCGTGACAGATTCGGGCAACCCGATGCTCTTGAGTTCGAGATAGGCCAGCGGGGCATCCGTTCCCGCAAACTGCATGGCGGGATTGTGCTCGACCGAGACCATGACATAGCGCTCCGGCTTGCCGAGCTGCCCGGCGACCACCGTCGAGGCCCTGGCCGCGAGCGTCTTGGCCTGGCCGGGAGTCAATACGGTATTGACCTGAATTCTGAGAAAGGGCATTACTCGCTGTCTTTGCCGCAGAACTGTTCGACCTGCTGGTTGGCCTCGGCGATGCGCTTCTGGCGCTCTTCCTCGCTCATGTTGACGTAGTCGCCTTTCTCGTTGCGGTAGCGCAGGTGGCCGCCGAGGTTGAGCTGGGCCAGATTGTTTTTGGCGATCCGGCAGTTTTCCTTGGAGATCCGTGCGACCTCGGCCTCGTATTCCGACTTGGCGCGGGCGGCATCTGTCGCGGCCGCGTCCGGCTCTGCGGGTTGCTCGGCCGCCCCGTTCGTACCGCCGGCCTGCAGCGCCGCGGCATGTTCGGCGGTCTGGATCACGACATACTCGATGCCCGGCGGCGGCGGCATCTGGGTGTACTGCACCTCGTTATTTTCATTGTGCCACTTGTAGACTTCTGCACCTGCCGGGTTCCCCAGTAGCAGCAGTGCTCCCGTAAAAAACATATAAATCAATTTGTTGCGTGAAAAGACAGGCAGGCGAGCAAAGGTCATGGCTAGGTCCCTGTAGATCAAATCTGTACGGATACTATGGTTAAGTTCGTGCCGGAACAAGCCTACCGTTCACACTCTGGGTGTCATACCGAGACCGGCACCCGGATACTATCGGCAGCGCCCGGAATCCCTTGACCTTTGCCTTGATTATCAGTACTTTTCCCGTTTTCAGCAGGTGACAGGGCTGCCCGTCTAGCGGGCTTTTTTTTACGCAATCACAAGGCCCTAGGGCAGGTGGCGGGAGTCGCAGGTGGAATTGACGGGTGCGGAAATATTTGTGCGTTCGCTGCAGGACGAGGGGGTCGAGTATGTCTTCGGCTACCCCGGTGGTGCGGTGCTGCACATCTACGATGCCCTGTACGTGCAGGACAAGGTCAATCACATCCTGGTGCGTCACGAACAGGCCGCCACTCACGCCGCCGACGGTTATGCACGCTCGACCGGCAAGCCAGGCGTGGTGCTGGTAACCTCCGGACCGGGGGCGACCAATGCGGTGACCGGTATCGCCACCGCCTACATGGACTCGATACCGATGGTGGTGTTCACCGGCCAGGTGCCGACACACCTCATCGGCAATGACGCCTTTCAGGAAGCCGACAACATCGGCATCACGCGCCCCTGCGTGAAACACAACTTCCTGGTGAAGGATGTGAGCAAGCTCGCGGAGACCATCAAGAAGGCCTTCTATGTCGCAACCACCGGCCGGCCGGGCCCCGTGGTGGTGGACATTCCCAAGGACATCACGGCGCAGAAGGCTGAGTACCACTATCCCGACAAGGTGCACATGCGTTCCTATAACCCCGTGCATGCCGGGCACATCGGGCAGATCAAGCGTGCCGTCAGCCTGATGCTGGATGCGAAGCGCCCCATGATCTACACGGGGGGTGGCGTGATACTCAGCGATGCCGCGGCATCCCTGACGCAGCTTGCACGGGCACTCGACTTCCCGGTGACCAACACCCTGATGGGGTTGGGCGGTTACCCGGCAACGGACCGGCAGTTCGTCGGCATGCTGGGCATGCACGGCACTTACGAGGCCAACATGGCCATGCACCACTGCGACGTGCTGATCGCAATCGGGGCCCGCTTCGATGACCGCGTGACCGGTAACGTGGAAAAGTTCTGTCCGCAGGCGCGGATAGTGCACGTCGACATCGACCCAGCCAGTATTTCCAAAAACGTCAAGGTGGACATCCCCATCGTGGGTGGCGTCGACAATGTGCTCAAGGCCATGCTGACCGAACTCGGCAACAGCGGCCAGAAGCCGGATGCCGGTGCGCTGGCGGCCTGGTGGCAGCAGATCGACGAATGGCGCTCGCGC
The DNA here is from genome assembly GCA_041395565.1 of Pseudomonadota bacterium. Classification (NCBI taxonomy): domain Bacteria; kingdom Pseudomonadati; phylum Pseudomonadota; species Pseudomonadota bacterium. The sequence continues at coordinate 135,569 of JAWLAI010000004.1, forward strand.
GACTGCCTGCGCTACGACCGCGACAGTGACCGTATCAAGCCGCAGTACGTGATCGAGACGCTCTACCAGGTGACCGCAGGGGATGCCTTCATCACCTCCGATGTGGGGCAGCACCAGATGTGGGCCGCGCAGTTCTACAAGTTCGACCAGCCACGGCGCTGGATCAACTCCGGCGGCCTGGGCACCATGGGCTTCGGTCTGCCGGCGGCCATGGGCGTGCAGCTCGCCCATCCCGACAGTACCGTCGCCTGCATCACCGGAGAGGGCAGTATCCAGATGTGCATCCAGGAACTGTCCACCTGTCGGCAGTACGCGCTGCCGATCAAGATCGTCAATCTAAACAACGGCTACCTGGGCATGGTGCGCCAGTGGCAGGAATTCTTCTACCAGAAGCGCTACGCCATGTCCTACATGGAGTCCCTGCCGGACTTCGTGAAGCTCGCGGAGAGCTATGGCCATGTAGGCATCCAGGTAACCCGGCCCGAAGACGTGGAGGGTGCCCTGGTCGAGGCGATGCGGCAGAAGGACCGCCTTGTGTTCCTGGATTTTCTCACTGACCGGGAAGAGAATGTCTACCCGATGATCCCGGCCGGCGGCGGCCAGAACGAAATGATATTGATCTAGTGTGAACAGGCCCTAACATGCGCCACATCATTTCAATCCTGATGGAAAACGAGGCCGGTGCGCTGTCGCGCGTGGCCGGCCTGTTCTCGGCGCGCGGCTATAATATCGAGTCGCTCACCGTGGCGCCGACCGAGGATCCCTCGTTGTCGCGCATGACGCTGGTTACCCGTGGCACCGACGAGATCATCGAGCAGATCACGAAGCAGCTCAACAAGCTGATCGACGTGGTCAAGCTTATGGACATGACCGACGGGCCGCATATCGAGCGCGAGATGATGCTCATCAAGGTGCGGGCGACGGGCGAGAAGCGCAACGAGCTGAAACGGATGTCGGATATCTTCCGCGGGCGCATAATCGACGTGACCCCGGAAACCTACACCATCGAGATGACCGGCGCAGGGGACAAGCTGGATGCCTTCGTGCAGGCGCTCGACCCGGGGGTAATCATAGAAGTGGTGCGTTCCGGTGTATCCGGGATCGGGCGCGGCGACCGTTCGCTCAAACTCTGACCGGTAGCGGCGGACGGTTTACTCAATTCATGATGTCGCCGTATGACATCGACGACAGGCAACAGGGCAGGTATCGACCATGAACATCTATTACGACAAAGACGCTGACCTTTCCATCATCCGCGGGTTGAAGGTGACCATTATCGGATACGGATCGCAGGGGCATGCACATGCCAACAACCTGAAGGATTCCGGCGTCGACGTGACCGTGGGGCTGCGGTCCGGCTCGATTTCCGAGGCCAAGGCGAAGAAGTCCGGCATCACCGTCAGGCCGCTGGAGGAAGCGGTCAAGGGTGCCGACGTGGTCATGGTGCTGGCGCCGGACGAGCACCAGGCGCGGTTGTACCGCGATGTCATCGCCCCGAACATCAAGCAGGGTGCGGCGCTGGCGTTCGCGCACGGTTTCAACATCCACTACCAGCAGATTGAGCCGCGCGCCGATCTCGATGTCATCATGATCGCACCGAAAGGGCCGGGTCATCTGGTGCGTTCCACCTACAAGGCCGGTGCCGGTGTCCCGAGTCTGATCGCGGTCTACCAGGATGCCAGCGGTCGTTCGCGCGACATCGCGCTGTCGTATGCCTCCGCCAACGGCGGCGGCCGGGCCGGTATCATCGAGACCAGCTTCAGGGAGGAGACGGAGACCGACCTGTTCGGCGAACAGGCCGTGCTGTGCGGTGGCGCCACCGCGCTGGTGCAGGCGGGCTTCGAGACCCTGACGGAGGCGGGATACGCGCCCGAGATGGCTTATTTCGAGTGTCTGCACGAACTCAAGCTGATCGTTGACCTGATGTACGAGGGCGGCATAGCGAACATGCGCTACTCGATCTCCAATACGGCGGAATACGGTGACCTGACGCGCGGCCCGCGGGTGGTGACCGCCGAGACCAAGCGCGAGATGCGGCGCATTCTCGACGAGATACAGAACGGCGAGTTCGCGCGCGAATTCATTCTCGAAAATCAGGCCGGCGCCGCGACGCTCAAGGCCAAGCGCCGGCTAGGGCGTGAACATCCGATCGAGATCGTCGGTGACCGGCTGCGCGGGATGATGTCCTGGATCAACGAAGGCAAGATCGTCGACAAGAGCGTCAACTAGTCCGTCACCGCGCGACAGCCATGACCGGGCGTTCGGGTAACTGGGCGTGAATCGCAATACATTGATCTCGCGCCAGGGTCTGGTGCCCCTGCTGGTGGCGACGCTGGCCGGCGTGCTCGTGCTGCACTTCATCGGCCTGCCGGAATCGTTGCCGTTCTGGGTGCTGGCGCTGCTGATACTGGTGTTGTTCCGTGATCCGGAGCGGGATATACCGTCCATTCCGTTGTCCGTGCTCAGCCCGGCGGACGGCCGGGTCGTGGAGATCGAAAAGGCCGAGGATCCGTACCTGCACAGGGCGAGTCTGAAGGTGTCCATCGAAATGAATGCCGCAGGCGTCTACACCACGCGCAGTCCCATATCCGGCAAGGTGATGGAGCCGCCGAACAACCCCCGCGGCGATCAGTCGCCGCACGGTGTCTGGCTGCAAACCGACGAAGGCGATGATATTGTGCTGGTCATGAACAGGGGGCGACTGCATAACAAGCCGCGCTGCTATATTCGTATCGGCGACCGGGTAGGGCAGGGCAAGCGGTGTGGTTTTGTGCATCTTGGCGGGCGTGTGGACATGTACCTGCCGGAGAACAGCAGGCCTCAGGTGTCCGCCGGCAACGCCGTACATGCCGGCGCCGATGTCATCGCGAAACTGGTACACAACTGACATGGACAGGGAGCCCGAAGATCTCGCCGAGGACGAATCCGTTGAGCGGAGACACCGTGGCATCTATCTGTTGCCGAACATGATCACCACCGCCGGCCTGTTCGCCGGCTTTTATGCAATTGTCGCGGCAATGAACAACCGCTTCGAACCGGCGGCCGTCGCCATCTTCGTGGCCATGATCATGGACGGGATCGACGGCCGCGTGGCGCGGCTGACCAATACCCAGAGCGAGTTCGGCGTACAGTACGACAGCCTCTCGGACATGGTCTGCTTCGGGCTCGCACCGGCGCTGGTCATGTACGAATGGTCGCTGCATTTCATGAAGAGTGTCGGCTGGGCCAAGCTCGGCTGGCTCGCGGCGTTCATCTACACTGCCAGCGCGGCGCTGCGGCTGGCCCGCTTCAATGCCCAGGTGAGCACCGCCGAGAAGAAATATTTCCGTGGTCTGCCGAGCCCGTCCGCAGCCGGGGTCCAGGCCGGGCTGGTTTGGGCAGCCACCGACCTGGGAATCGACGGCAGGGATCTGGTCTATCCCGTGTTCGTGCTTACGATCGCGACCGGCATGCTCATGGTAAGCAATATCCGGTATTTCAGTTTCAAGGAGTTCAACCTGAAGAACCGGGTGCCGGTGGTAGCCCTGCTGCTGGTGGTGCTGATCTATGCCTTTGCGTCCATCGACCCGCCCAAGGTGCTGTTCGCGGGTTTCCTGATCTATGCGATCTCCGGGATCGTCTACACCTTGATCGGTATCCGCAACCGGCGCCGGGCCAGGCGGCGGGGTGAGCAGCAGGGGCAGGACTAGGGGCTTGCAAAACGGGCCTGTTTGCCTTTAGTCTTGGACCATGAGTTGCGCAATTTTCAGCACAGGTAACGACCGGCCCGCCGTGCGGCGCAGGTCAGTGCTGCTGTCCTTCCTGCGACTGCTGCCTTCGGGCAGATAATTCCCTTGCCTGGCGAGGCCAAACGCAACCCGAGTCTATCCAGCCAGCCGCAGCTAACGGCAGTTTTGCTATGCTGGCGCAAACCGGTTCCGACACCCCCTGCAGCAGGCGGGTGTCCGAGGGAGCAGGATTATGAGCAGCAAAGACAAATTGATCATTTTCGATACCACCTTGCGCGACGGCGAGCAGAGCCCTGGCGCATCGATGACCAGGGACGAGAAGGTGCGTATCGCCAAGGCGCTGGAGCGCATGCGCGTCGATGTCATCGAGGCCGGCTTTCCCATCGCCAGTCCCGGGGATTTCGAATCCGTGCAGGCCGTCGCCCGCGCGGTCTCCGGCAGCACCGTGTGTGGCCTGGCGCGCGCGCTGGAAAAGGACATTGACCGGGCCGGCGAGGCGCTGCAACCGGCCGCGTCCGCGCGCATCCATACCTTCATCGCCACATCGCCCATACACATGCAGATGAAGCTGCGCATGCAGCCGGATCAGGTCATCGAACAGGCCGTGCGCGCCGTCAGGCATGCCCTGCGCTATACGGACAACGTCGAGTTTTCCCCGGAAGACGCCGGTCGTTCGGAGACGGATTTTCTGTGCCGTGTCATCGAGGCCGTGATCGATGCCGGTGCCCGGACCATCAACATTCCGGATACGGTCGGTTACAACCTGCCGCACCAGTTCGGCGAACTGATCCGGACGCTGATCGAACGGGTGCCCAATTCCGACAAGGCCGTGTTCTCGGTGCATTGCCACAATGACCTCGGTCTGGCGGTCGGTAATTCCCTTTCCGCCGTACTCAACGGGGCGCGCCAGGTGGAATGCACCATCAACGGTCTGGGCGAACGTGCCGGCAATGCCGCGCTCGAGGAAGTGGTCATGGCCGTGCAGACCCGCCAGGATGTGTTTCAGTGCCAAACCGGCCTCGATACCTCCCAGATCATGACCTGCTCGCGGCTGGTTTCGGGCATCACGGGCTTCGCAGTGCAGCCGAACAAGGCCATCGTCGGCGCCAATGCCTTTGCGCACGAGTCTGGGATACACCAGGACGGGGTGCTGAAGAGCCGCGAGACCTACGAGATCATGCGTGCCCAGGATGTCGGCTGGACAGCCAACCGGATCGTGCTCGGCAAGCACTCGGGTCGCAATGCATTCCGCACCCGCCTGCATGAACTCGGCATTGAGTTCGAGGCCGAAGAAGACCTGAACAATGCGTTCGCCCGCTTCAAGGAACTCGCCGACAAGAAGCACGAGATCTTCGACGAGGACCTGCAGGCGCTGGTGACCGAGTCGGGGCTGGAATCGGAAAACGACTGGCTCAAGCTGGTCGCGCTGCGGGTTTGCTCCGAGACGGGCGAGACGCCGCACGCGCGTCTGACCCTGTGGGTCGATGGCGAGGAAAAACCTGCCGAGGGTACCGGTAGTGGGCCGGTTGATGCATCGTTCAAGGCGATCGAGGCGCTTATCAACAGCGGTACCGAGTTGCAGCTTTACTCGGTCAACAATATTACCAGCGGTACCGACTCGCAGGGCGAGGTAACCGTGCGCCTGCAGAAGGGCGGACGCATCGTGAATGGCCAGGGTGCGGATACCGATATTGTCATCGCATCCGCCAAGGCCTACATCAATGCACTCAACAAGATCATTCTGCCCAACGAGCGCGCCCATCCGCAACTGGGCGATGTCTAGGAACGGCGGGATGGGAGCAGAACTGCGCAACGCCTACCTGGAAGCGCTGGGTATCCAGCGCTGGGTCGTGCGTGCACCGCCGCCGCCCGTTAACGCTGAGCCGGCGCCGCGGCGGGCGGCGGTCGCGGATGGCGGCGCCAGCTGGGATGCCCTGCGGGCGGAGGTCGCCGGCTGTACCCGCTGTGCGCTGCACGAGACGCGCACGCGGACGGTATTCGGTACCGGCGACAGGAATGCCGATTGGATGCTGATCGGCGAGGCGCCGGGTGCGGATGAAGACCGCCAGGGCGAGCCTTTCGTGGGGCGCGCCGGCCAGCTGCTGAACGAGATGCTGTATGCCGCCGGCATGCGCCGCGACCAGGTCTATATCGCCAATATCCTGAAATGCCGGCCACCGGGTAACCGTAACCCCTTGCCACAGGAGGTTGCCTGCTGCCAGGACTACCTGCAGCGCCAGATCGCACTGGTGCGTCCGCGGATCATTCTCGCACTGGGTGGCATCGCGGCGCAGAACCTGCTGCAGACGGACCTGAGTGTCGGTCGGCTGCGCGGCAGCAGGCACAGCTACGGAGCGCGGGGGATTCCTCTGGTCGTGACATATCACCCGGCGTATTTGCTGCGTTCACCGCTGGAGAAGAGGAAGGTGTGGGATGATCTGCAATTTGCGCTACGGGTTTACAGCGAATCCGATCTGTCCGCGGCTGGGTCGCAACGATAGGGGGCGAGCGTCGGTATGAGTGCCATTCTCAGGGAACCTGCCCTCGAATTCCGCCCCATGCGGGAAGAGGATCTCGATGATGTCATCGAGATCGAGCGCCAGAGCTATCCCTTTCCGTGGTCGAGGTCGATCTTCGGCGATTGCCTGCATGCCGGCTACAGCTGCTGGGTGTGTACCCGCGGCGGCGTCATCGTGGGCTACGGCATCATCTCGGTCGCGGTCGGCGAGTCGCACCTGCTGAACCTGTGTGTACGGGAAGCTGCGCGGGGGCGGGGGACCGGGCGCAAGATGCTGAGGCACCTCGTGTCCATTGCGCGTCGTCATGATGCCGAGATCATGTTCCTGGAAGTGCGGGTATCGAACCAGCTTGCGCGCAGATTATATGAATCGGAGGGTTTCAACGAGCTTGGTGCGCGCAGGGCCTATTATCCGCTGCACGAGGGCAGGGAGGATGCCCTGATCCTGGCCAGGACGCTTTGAATTCTCCCCAATACGCGGTCGATCGGCTAGAATAGCCCATCGAGAATTACCCCGGTTTCACGTTCCCATGGCCAGGCAAAGTACCGAGACGGCGCGGCGTCGCACGTTTGCTATCATTTCCCATCCGGACGCAGGCAAGACCACCCTGACCGAGAAGCTGCTGCTGTTCGGCGGCGCCATTCAGCTTGCCGGCACGGTCAAGGGACGCAAGGCTGCGCGGCATGCCACGTCCGACTGGATGGAGCTGGAAAAGCAGCGCGGCATATCCGTGACCTCCTCCGTCATGCAGTTCCCCTACCGTGATGCCATGGTCAACCTGCTGGACACCCCGGGGCACGAGGATTTTTCCGAGGACACCTACCGCGTGCTGACCGCGGTCGATTCGGCGATGATGGTGATCGACTGTGCCAAGGGCGTGGAGGCGCGCACCATCAAGCTGATGGAGGTGTGCCGTTTGCGTGATACACCAATCTGCACCTTTATCAACAAGCTCGACCGCGAGGGCCGCGAGCCGATCGAACTGCTCGACGAGATCGAGGAGATCCTGAATATCCGGTGCGCGCCTGTTACCTGGCCGATCGGGATGGGCAAGCGGCTCAGGGGTATTTATCACATGCTCAACGATGCCGTGCACCTCTATGAGCCGGGCAAGAACGCACAGCGACAGGAGTCCAGAAAAATCAACGGACTGGACAATCCCCTCCTGGACGAGGTACTGGGGGATCTGGCGCAGGAGCTGCGCGACGAGATCGAACTCGTGCGCGGTGCCAGTCATGCCTTCGATCAGGTGGCCTACCTGGCTGGCGAACTGACACCAGTTTTCTTCGGGTCCGCCATCAACAATTTCGGCGTGGATGAGCTGCTCGATCACTTCGTCGCGACCGCGCCAGGTCCGTTGCCGCGCCAGACCACAACGCGCAAGGTGGAGCCCGACGAAGATCGTTTCACCGGTTTCGTATTCAAGATCCAGGCGAATATGGATCCCGCACACCGCGACCGAATCGCGTTTCTCAGGATCTGTTCCGGCCGCTATACCAAGGGTATGAAAATGCATCACGTCCGGATCGGGCGGGATGTGCAGGTATCCAATGCGCTGACTTTTCTCGCGTCAGATCGCGATCATGTCGATGAAGCCTTTGCCGGTGACATCATCGGGCTGCACAACCACGGTACCATCCGGATCGGGGATACCTTCACCCAGGGCGAAGACCTGAAGTTCACAGGCATCCCGAGTTTTGCCCCGGAACTGTTCAGGCGGGCCGTGCTGCGGGACCCGCTGCGCATGAAGGCGCTGCAGAAAGGCCTCGACCAGCTGTGCGAGGAAGGCGCCACGCAGCTGTTCCGCCCGTTAAAGAACAATGACCTGATACTGGGAGCAGTCGGTATCCTGCAGTTCGACGTCGTGGCCCACCGGCTCAAGGACGAATACGGCGTTGACTGCGCATTCGAGTCGGTTTCGGTAGCCACCGCGCGTTGGGTGGAATGCAAGGATGGTGTCATGGAGGAGCGCTTCCGGGAGAAGGCCTACGAGAACCTTGCCGAGGATCAGGGTGGGGGGCTGGTCTATATTGCGCCAACACGCGTGAATCTGGAACTGGCGATGGAAAAGTGGCCCGACATCGAGTTTCACGCCACGCGTGAGCATTGACGGTCACAAGTCTATCCAGCTGATGATGTAATCCTCGAAGGCTTCCGGGTGTACGCTATCCTCTGGCAGCGTGCGTCCTGCCACCGAGATACCTGCCCGCTGTACCGTCTCGGGCGAGCCGGAAACGAGCGGATGCCACCATTCCAGCGGCCTGCCTTCCGCAACCATCCGGTAGGCGCAGCTGCGCGGTAGCCACTTGAAAGTTGCAGAATCTCCGGCTTCGAGCACCAGACAGTCACCGACCAGTTCCTTGCGCTGGCTGTAGTCCCGGCAACGGCAGGTCGTGCCATCCAGCAGCCTGCAGGCAATGCGGGTGTAGAAAACCAGGCCGGTATCCACGTCCTCGAGCTTGTGCAGGCAGCAACGGCCACAACCGTCGCACAGAGACTCCCATTCGGAGGGTGTCATTTGGTCCAGCGTCTTTGTATTCCAAAATGCCATGCCTTCTGCAACCATACACCCTTTCCTGCTGGCAGCGTGCGTTATCCATAGCAGGATCGATCCGGGGTGTAAAGCAACCATGAGCAATGCGCGACAGAAGTGGGGCTGGGCATTTTATGACTGGGCAAATTCCGCCTATTCAACAACTGTCATGGCGGGCTTTTTCCCGGTCTTTTTCAAGGAATACTGGAACGACGGCCTCAGCGCGGTCGACAGCACCTTTCGGCTCGGCATGGCCAATTCCCTGGCCAGCCTGATCATCGTGCTGATGGCACCGGTGCTGGGTGCGATCGCGGACAGCATGAGCCGGCGCAAGGCCATGCTGTTCGGATTTGCTTTTCTCGGTGTGCTGATGACCGGCAGTCTGTATCTCGTGGGGCAGGGCGACTGGCAGCTGGCTGCGGGATTTTACGTGATCTCGCTAATAGGATTCTCCGGCAGCAATGTCTTTTACGATTCGCTACTGCCGTTCGTGTCCGATACGGGGAATGTCGACCAGGTTTCCGCGCTTGGTTTCTCGTTGGGTTATCTGGGTGGGGGGGTGCTGCTGGCAGTCAATGTGCTTATGACCATGCATCCTTCCTGGTTCGGCCTCGCTGACGGTATTGCCGCGGTCAAGCTCTCGTTCCTCGTCGTGGCATGTTGGTGGCTGGTGTTTTCGCTGCCGTTGATGCTGCTGGTGGACGAGCCGTGGAAGGCGGCAACAGCCGGTGCAGGGTATTACGTGCGGCAGGGCTTCACGCGTATCTGGCATACCCTGCACGAGGTACGGGCCTTGCGCCATGTATGGCTGTTCCTGATTGCCTACTGGCTCTACATCGATGGCATCGACACGATCATACGCATGGCTGTCGATTACGGGCTATCGCTCGGTTTCGATCAGAACAGTCTCATAGCCGCGCTGCTAATAACGCAGTTTGTTGGCTTTCCTGCGGCGCTGGTGTTCGGTTGGCTTGGTGGCCGGTATGGACCCAAGGCAGGTATTATTGCCGGGCTGGGAATTTACACGGTCGTTACCGTCTGGGCCTCGCTGATGAGCACGGCAATCGAGTTTTACCTGCTGGCACTCATGATCGGGCTTGCCCAGGGTGGGGTACAGGCGCTGAGCCGGTCGCTCTACGCGCGGATGATACCGGAAGGCCGCACGGCGGAATTCTTCGGTTTTTACAATATGCTCGGCAAGTTCGCAGCCATCATTGGACCGATCATGATGGGTTGGGTCGGCGTTCTGACCGAAAGCTCGCGCGTCGGTTTGTTGTCGCTGTTGGTTTTGTTTATGATCGGCGCCATGGTCCTGCTGAAAGTCGATCCAAAGGCGATCGTGGCGGCTCATGCGCTGAAAAACGATCACCAGCGCGCATCTGTATGACGCATAATGTATTGTTTTGTATTGATAAAAACTTTAAGTTGCGGCCTGCAAGTAATCATTTGCCTGCATCTGCAGAGATATGTAAGTATTCATATTGAAAACAATACAAATACTAGAGTTTTGTTGCAGTCCACACGAGTCAGTTAACTGCAGAAACCATCGGAGGTGTTTCTATGGATAAGAATAATAAAGGAGTGCTTTCTCAGTTTTATAACCAATTAGTGACAGAATTTGACCAAGAATCCGGCGTGATGTGGTGTTATATGAACCCACATCCGCGTCCTTGCTTCACACCTCAGCTTTTGAACGATCTAAACCGATTCCTCCATGTCGTAAAAAATACTATTTCGTCAGAACTGGCGATAGAGGGGCGATCAAAAGTAAGGTATATCGTTTTTGGGTCTCATAAGCCCGGTGTTTTTAGTTTGGGAGGTGATTTGAGATTGTTTTTAGATTGTATTAATTCGTCAGACAAAAAAAGGCTCAGTGAGTATATGAGACTGAGTATAGAAGTAATGTATAACATTTATACAAATATGGACATGCCAATAACAACTATATCAATGATTAGAGGTAATGCGTTAGGTGCTGGGTTCGAGGGCGCATTATCGTGTGACTATATTGTTGCTGAAAAAACAGTCCAGTTAGGGTTCCCAGAAGTCTTATTTAACATGTTTCCAGGCATGGGCGCATATAGCTTTCTGGCGAGGCGACTTGATTCTGCTCGAGTAGAAAAGATGATTCTTAGCGGAAGAATTTATAATGCTGAAGAGCTCTATGAAATGGGTTTAATACACCTTCTATCTGAAAGTGGTGATTGTAAAGACGATGTAATGAATTTTATACGGAAGATTGATAAAACCAGTAATACTCGAAATGCTGTGTTAAAAGTGAGGAATAGAATTAATCCTGTTAGATTCCAGGAGATGATGGATGTCGGTGAAATTTGGGTTGACGCGGCGTTGTCGCTAACTCCAAAAGAGTTAAAAGTAATGGAAAGATTAGTACGCTCTCAGGATAAAATGGCGAAGTCGCTTGTGAATCCGCTGGAGGAGAAGGTAAATGTGAATGCGTAAATCAGTTGCTTGAGCCTATTAAATTGATTTGATCATGCCTGCTTGATCAGCAGGTATAGCTTCAAGAAGTGCCTCTGTTGTACTCTCGAAAACTAATTTAATTTCCTTTAGCAGGGAAATATATGTCGTAGCATTGTATTTCTTCAGTTTGGTTTCGCTGCATAGATTGTACATCTGAATTGCGCCAATACTGCCTGAGCTTCCCTTTAGAGCGTGCGCATGTTCATTAAATCTAGCGTAATCCTTAGAGGCGATGGCTTGCTCCATTTTGTTAATTAGAGTGCGTGAGTCATTAATGTATCCAGAAACAAGACTTACAAAAAAGTCATCATTCGTTGATAGCTCTCTTATAGATTCTATAACGCTAAATTCAATAAGCGGCGCTGCTGAGTCGCTTGATTTACTCGTTTGATGAGGCGCTGTATTTGGACTGCTGTTGCGACTGGTTCTATCAGCAGTGCTGACAAGTTTGTCTATCGTGGTTAGTAGCTTTTGTATGTTTATGGGCTTGGTTAAGTAGGCGTCAACATTTGCATTTTCGCATTCTTCAAGCGCTTCCTTGGTTGCGTTGGCGGTCAAAATAATAATAGGTGATTTATCAGAAGAAGGTGTTGAATAGTTGTATATTTTTGCGGCCTCTACGCCGCCCATTATTGGCATTTGCATATCCAAAATAATCAAGTCGTAATCATCCCTTTCAAGCGCATCCAGCGCCTCTTGCCCATTATTTACAATATGCGGAACATGTCCAGCGCGCTCCATGATCTTTGTTATTACAAGTTGATTTGTGCGGTTATCTTCAGCAATCAATATATTGAGTTTGCGGGAGACGAATTTTTTATCAGTTGATGTTCTAATCAACTGGTTGCTCTCACTATCTTCAATCCGTGAAATGTTGGCTAGATGTAGTGTGTTATAAAGCGCTACGCCATTTGGCGGTGTATGATAAATATTTGTGCGCGTAGGAATATTTGTCTGAATGCAGTCTGAATCAGGGTGCTCTGATAGAACTATAAAGGGAATGCTTTGTAGCGTGTGATTTTCTTCGATGGCATTGTAGATTTCATTCAATGCAAATTCTTGTGCGATATTATCCACGATAACTGTTGTGAGTGTAGGGCGACGAGTAGTGCTACTTATGGTCTTTGCAATATCATCGACACTAGAATGCCAGTATGTTTCTAGCTGTAAGTCAGTTAATAACTTTAATATGTCATCTGTTTTTTCTTTCGATATAACAAATACTCGTATAGATTCGATTTCACTGTAGTCGTATTTATCATTTATAAATTCCTTTGCAAAGGGAATTTCTGCCCAAAATTTGCTTCCCTGTCCTACGGAGCTCTCCAGTCCGATTTGACCGCCCATGAGCTCAACAATTTGTTTCGATATTGTGGTTCCTAATCCAGTACCACCATATTTTCTCGTTGTGGAGCTGTCGGCTTGAGTAAAACTATCGAAAATATTTCTTTGTGCGTCTTTGGCAATGCCAATGCCGGTGTCGATGACCTCAAAGCGGATTTTTACAGATTTTTCATTTTCAGAAACGCTAGATATTTTTAGAGAAACAGATCCGGCGTCGGTAAACTTAATGGCGTTGCCAATAAGGTTGACAAAAACCTGTCTTAGGTGATGCGGATCACCAATGAGTTTGAATGGTGTGCTATGCGAAATACATAATTTAAGTAACAGTCCTTTTGAGTCGGATTGTACACGCATCATGGTCGTGATGTTATTGAAAAGTCGATGTAAATCAAAAGGTGTTTCTTCAAGCGTTAAACGGCCTGCCTCGATTTTTGATATATCAAGGATGTCTTCAATCAGTGATAATAAAGATTTCGCGGAAGCATTTAGCGTGAAGGCGAGTTCTTTTTGTTCGTCATCTAAATGCGTGTTACGAAGGAGTTCGCTCATGCATATCACCCCATTCAATGGGGTGCGAATTTCATGGCTCATATTTGCCAGGAATTGACTTTTAGATTTGCTGGCTTCTTCCGCTTGCGCCTTTGCAGAAGTAAGTTTTCTAAGGAGTGATGAGAAAAAGATTGGAAGGATGATCAGTCCTATTAAAAGACCGATTCCCGCGGTCTTTTGTTCCAACCAATATTCGGTATGTTGCAATACAAAGTAAAACTCGATTGCGCCGATAACTGTTGCAGCGATCAGATAATTCTGTCCATACCTAAGACCATAGCCAACCATGAGCCAGAGATATATTGAGAAGCATATTGTGGAAGCATCCTCTCCTAAATGTAGACCGTAGGAAAGTACGCTGAGATCCACTAATAAAGTGAGCGTTCGTCTAACTGGGCATCTGTCCGGAACAAACCTAAAGCTTAGTATGTTGGCGAAAGAGGCAGCAACAAATAGACTAACGAGAACAACCATTGGCTCTGTAGAGATATTGTGCGAGCCATGGATATAGGAGCGTGCAATGAAATAGGCTAGTGTCGCACTTAAAATTACAACACGGATGATCGCTTGCTGAAATTCGCTTTTGCCATCTTCGGTTAGCTTATAGTTAGGTATTAAATATCTGGCGAATATATTTTTAGTTATCGATGCTATTGCTTTCATACCGATTCACTATGTTTTGCTTTTATATCGGGCAACAATCCTTGTATCTTTGATACAGCATCGATCTGCTTATTGAAGGCGTCCAGTACCTGCGGGTCGAAATGTCTGCCGCGGTGACTTTGCATGTATTCAAGTGCTGCCGATGTGGACCAGGCATTCTTGTACGGCCGTTCCGATACTAGCGCATCGAAAACATCCGCGACTGCAACAATTCTCGCCTCGATAGGGATTTCATCGCCTTTCTTCCCATAGGGGTAACCGCTGCCGTCGTACTTTTCATGATGTCCTAGTGCGATGATTCCGCCCATCTGGAGAAATTTCGACGGGCTATCCTTGAGAATCTCGTACCCGATGATGGTGTGGGTTTTCATCACCTCGAATTCTTCCGGCGTGAGTTTTCCAGGTTTGAGCAAGATGTCATCACGGATCCCGATCTTACCAATGTCGTGCATGGGCGCGGCCATTTCGATGACCTCGGCTTCGTCGCGTGAGAGACCGAGTTCCTCAGCGATGATTCTCGAGTATTTCGCCATCCGGATAATGTGGTTGCCGGTTTCTTCGTCACGATATTCGCCGGCTCGTGCGAGCCTGAGTAATGTTTCGCGCTCGCGCATGCGTATTTCGCTGGTCGCTTCGGCGACACGGCGCTCAAGCCAACGTGATCTGTCACTGATGATCTTGTACTGCTGGTGCTGAGTCAGCAGATTCCGGCAGCGTGCGCGGCATTCGTGGTGGTCAACCGGTTTCATCAGGAAATCGGTGGCGCCTACACCCAGCGCCTCATAGCGCACATTGCGGTCTTCGATGGATGTGACCATGATGACAGGCACATGCGCGGATGTCGGACTCATGCGGTACTTGCGAATGAATTCGACCCCGTTCATTTCGGGCATTTTGTAGTCGACGAGAACGAGATCCACGGGGTTCCTGGATACCCAGGCCAGTGCCTCGAGCGGATTGGCAAAGTCCTGCACGACTAGGTTCTGCTCGATGGTGCTGACCAGTTGCTTGAGTATCTGGCGACTGGTCAGCTGGTCGTCAATTATCAAAATCGTGCTCATATCACTGACTCTGAATCACTCAAGGATCCTTCAGGTATCGTCTGCATAACGGGATATGTGGCCCGGATCACGTTGCCGGGTTCGCGAACCGCGTCACATAACAGACTGATTCTAAAGAAATATATATATTCTCCACGATCACGCCGTTGTATCGGCACGGATCGCAAAAAACTTAAATCTTTCAGTCAGATGTGGACATGGTCGGGGAGGTGCGGCGGCGCCTGCAAATCGGGAGATCATCCACCAGTCAGGTATGGAGCCCGGGTTGCGGGGCCTGGGGCGGCCTGTACAATACCGCTAGCCCGCCTACGAGGTGATCATGGAAAGCAACGACATTCAGGAACGCAAAGCGCCTTCGTTACGGGAGGTGTTATTCAGCGTGCTGGCCAGCATGTTCGGGGTACAGAGTAACAAAAACCGCGAAAAGGATTTCACGCACGGCAAGCCGTCGCAATACATCATTATTGGCCTGTTGCTGACGCTAGTGTTTATCCTCTCCGTGTGGGGTGTGGTAAAGCTGGTGATGAGGTTGGCCGGCGTCTGATCACAGCGACCGGATTTTCTCCAGCTGTACTTCCAGGCTGGTGACCGCAGCCTGAAGCTCGTTCGCACGTTGCCGCTCTTTCTCGACGACCTCGGCGGGAGCCTTGTCGACAAAGCCGGCATTGGCGAGCTTCTGCTCGCAGCGTGACAGCTCCCCGCGGCGGCGCTCCAGCTCTTTCTGCAGCCGTTGCACTTCTGCGTCCTTGTCGATCAGTCCGGCGAGCGGAATCAGCAATTTCATGTTGCCTACCAGCGCGGTGGAGGATTCCGGCGCGGTTGCTCCGGCATCCAGCCAGGTCACGGACTCGATACGGCCGACCGTGCTCAGGTAATGGCGGTTGCGCTCGAGCAATATTCGGTCGCCCTCTGTGCCGTCCTGCAGCAGGACGGGGAGCATCCGGCGCGGGTCGATGTTGCTGCCGCTGCGGATTCTGCGAACACCGTTGATGAATTCCTTGACCCAGCTGATCTCGGCTGTTGCAGCGCTGTCCATCCCCGCCTGGTCGGGTAGCGGGTAGGGTTGCAGCATGATTGTCTTGCCGGACACGCCCGCGAGCGGTGCCATGCGCTGCCATATTTCCTCGCTGATGAACGGTATCAGCGGGTGGATCAGTCTCAGCACCGCTTCCATGACCTGCACGAGCGTGCGGCGGGTGCCGCGCAAGGCGGCGGCACTGCTGCCCGGGTCGGTCAGCACCGGCTGGAGAATTCCAGATACCAGTCGCAGTACTCGTCCCACATGAAGGCATACATGGCCTGGGCGGCGTGATCGAAGCGATAGTTTCCGATGGCATCCTGCACGGTTCGGGCGGTGTCCTGCAATTGCGATATGATCCAACGATCGGCGGCAGTGAGCTCGATGTCGCCGCCGGACTGTCCGCAGTCCTGGTCTTCCGTGTTCATAAGCACATAGCGTGCGGCATTCCACAGCTTGTTGCAGAAGTTTCTATAGCCTTCGATCCGACCCAGGTCGAAATTGATATCGCGGCCGGTGGAGGCTAGCGCGGCAAAAGTGAAGCGCAGGGCGTCGGTGCCGTAGGCAGGGATACCATCGGGAAAATCTTTGCGGGTCTGGCGTTCGATACGGTCGGCCATCTGCGGTTGCATCAGGGCGGAGCGACGTTTGGCCACCAGAGATTCCAGGTCGATGCCGTCGATCAGGTCGATCGGGTCGAGCACATTGCCCTTGGACTTCGACATCTTGTTGCCGTGCGCATCACGCACCAGGCCGTGTATATAGATCTCGCGGAACGGAACATCGTCCATGAACTTGAGACCCATCATGATCATACGCGCGACCCAGAAGAAGATGATGTCGAAGCCGGTGACCAGTACGCTGGTGGGATAGAAAGTCGCTAGTTCCTCGGTCTGTTGCGGCCAGCCAAGCGTGCTGAACGGCCAGAGCGCCGACGAGAACCAGGTGTCGAGGACGTCCTCGTCCTGTGCCAGTGGCACGCTCCTGCCGAGCTGGTAAGTCGAACGTACCTCGGTTTCCGAACGTCCGACGTAGACATTGCCGTCGTCGTCGTACCAGGCCGGGATGCGATGGCCCCACCAGATCTGGCGCGAGATGCACCAATCCTGGATATTGCGCATCCACTCGAAATAGGTGTTTTTCCAGTTGTCGGGCACGAAACGGATGGTGCCGTCCTCGACCGCGCGTATCGCCGGCTCCGCCAGCGGGGCGATCCGTACGAACCACTGGTCGGTCAGGTAAGGTTCAACGACCGTGCCGGAGCGGTCGCCACGTGGCACCATCAGGCGGTGATCCTCGATCTTCTCCAGCAAGCCCTGTGCCTGCAGATCGGCAACGATACGCTTGCGTGCCTCGTAGCGGTCCAGGCCCTGGTAGGCGCAATCGACAGTGTCATTGATGCAGGCGTCGACGGTAAAGATATTGATCATGGGCAGGTCATGTCGCTTGCCCATCTCGTAATCGTTGAAATCGTGCGCCGGCGTGATCTTTACGCAGCCGGTACCGAATTCGGGGTCGACATAGTCGTCCGCGATGATCGGGATCTCGCGGCCGGTGAGCGGGAGGCGGATGTTCTTCCCGATCTGTGCAAGGTAGCGTTCATCCTGCGGATGAACTGCGACAGCCGTGTCGCCGAGCATCGTTTCCGGCCGGGTGGTCGCCACCACCAGATGCCCGGATCCGTCCGCGAGCGGATAGCGCATGTGCCAGAGATGACCGGCTTCCTCTTCCGCCACCACCTCGAGATCGGACACTGCCGTGTGCAGGACCGGGTCCCAGTTTACCAGGCGCTTGCCGCGATAGATCAGGCCTTCCTCGTACAGTCGCACGAAGGTTTCCTTCACCGCATCGGATAGGCCCTCGTCCATGGTGAAGCGCTCGTGGGACCAGTCCAGGGATGCGCCCATGCGACGCAGCTGGCGTGTGATCGTGCCGCCGGATTCATGCTTCCATTCCCAGATGCGGCGGATGAATTCCGCGCGTCCCAGGTCGTGACGCGTGACGCCTGTGGCGGCGAGCTGGCGCTCCACCACCATCTGGGTCGCGATGCCGGCATGGTCGGTACCGGCCTGCCAGAGCGTATTGTTGCCGCGCATGCGATGATAGCGTGTCAGCGCATCCATCAGCGTGTCCTGGAAGGCATGACCCATGTGCAGGCTGCCGGTGACGTTCGGCGGCGGGATCATGATGCAGTAGGGGTTTCCGGCGCCGGATGGGGCGAAATAGCCCTGCCGCTCCCAGGTTTCGTACCAGTGCTGCTCGATGGCGTGCGGATTGTAGGTCTTTTCCATGTGCTTCGATTCCGGCCGGGCCTGGCTGTTCAAGGCCGGAGATTATACCCGACGGCAGGCGAAATGCCCGGAGCGCTGGCTCAGGGTACGTAGCCTTCGTCCTGCAGGGCCTTGGCCAGCAACCCGGGGAGGGCATCCTCCAGCTGGGTGCGGATCAGTTCGAAGGAACGGACGTTGTTGTCGTCCAGGGCCTGGTTGATCACGTTCTCTATGGCGATACCGAGGGTCTGCTCGACCTGCAGCCTGATGCCGCGGGTCAGCTCCGCGGCGATTTCGTCGAGCTGCTGTTGGAACAGTTCGCTGGCGAGCAGCGTCTCGGCAAGCTCGGCCGTCGTCAGGCCGCCGCCTTCCAGTTCTTCCAGCTCCTCCAGTTCCTCCAGCTCTTCCGGCACCGGCTCGGCAGCGAGCAGTTCATCCTCATCCACGATATCGGTGAGGATGGGGACCCCCTCGGAATCAACCGGCAGCTCGCTGTATTCATCCTTCATAGCTTGTGCGTGTTCAAGGTATAGCCCCGGTCCTGGTAGAAGCGGTAGCGCGTGCGCGCTGCAGCGCGTGCTGTCTCGTCGCCGCCGACCAGTTCGGCCACGCGCCGGAAGCGTCCGAACCAGGTCGGTACTGTGCTGCCGAGGTTGACCAGGACATCCTCGGGGCCATCCGGTTCGAGCGCGTGACCGAGCAGGACCGGTGCTGTGTCGTCCCGGCTGCCGGCGTATACCGCGTGGGGGAGGAAACTGCCCGCACGAAAGCTCCACAGCAAGTCGTCCAGCTGTTTCATCTGCGCCTCGGACTCGGTGTTGATGAACACCCGATGTCCCTGCTTATAGGCCTTTTCGGTCAGCCGACAGGTAAACAGGGGGCGTGCATCCGCGCCGTCTTCCTGCAGGATGTAGAAATCAACCTGCGTCATCAGTCGGCGCAGCGGTCCAACAGGTACTGGGTGAGCAGGGAGACCGGCCGCCCCGTTGCGCCTTTTTCCTTGCCGCCTTTCCAGGCCACTCCGGCAATGTCGAGATGCGCCCAGTGATACTCCTTGGTGAAGCGCGCCAGGAAGCAGGCCGCGGTGATGGTGCCGGCCTCGCGCCCGCCGATGTTCGCCATGTCGGCGAAGTTGCTATCGAGCTGGGGCTGGTAGTCGTCCCACAGCGGCAGCTGCCAGGCGCGGTCACCTGCTGCCGTGCCTGCAGCGAGCAGATCGGAGGCCAGGGTGTCGTCGTTGCTGAGCAGGCCGGCAGCATGGGCGCCCAGTGCCACCACGCAGGCGCCGGTCAGGGTGGCGATGTCGATCACGACATCCGGCTTGAAGCGCTTGCTGTAGGTCAGTGCATCGCACAGGATCAGGCGGCCCTCGGCGTCGGTGTTCAGGATCTCGATGGTCTGGCCCGACATGCTGGTCACGATATCACCCGGTTTGCTGGCACGCCCGCCGGGCAGGTTCTCGGTAGTCGGGATCACGCCGACCACATTGAGTGGCAGGCTCATTTCCACGCAGGCCTTGAGCGTGCCCAGCACGCTCGCGGCGCCGCACATGTCGAATTTCATTTCATCCATGGCTGCAGCCGGCTTGATTGAGATGCCGCCGGAGTCGAAGGTGACACCCTTGCCGACCAGCACCACCGGCCGCGTGCCGGGCTTGCCGCCGCTGTACTGCAGCGTGATCAGCTTCGCCGGCTCGTCGCTGCCGCGCGCGACCGACAGCAAGGCGCCCATGCCATGTTTCTTCATGGTAGCTTCGTCCATGACACTGACCTTCAGACGTGGGCTGGACTTGCCCAGTTCACGCGCCTGGCCGGCCAGGTAGGATGGTGTACAGATATTGCCCGGCAGATTGCCAAGTGTACGTGCGAGTTCCACGCCGTTCGCAATCGCCTCGCCGTGCGTGAGCGCCTTGCGTGCCGTCTCCTGTGCCTCGGTATGGACGTTCACGGCCATGCGGCGCAGCGGCCGGACGTTCTTGTCCTGCTTGCTCTTGAGCCGGTCGGGTGCGTACAGCATGCTGCGGGTGACTTCCACGTGGGCGCGTACCTTGTGGTACTGGTCGCAGCCGCTGACGTCCAGATCGGCGAGGTGACTGAGTGCATCGCGCGCACCGCAGTCGCGCACGGCCTGGATCGCGGCGGCGATGATCTTGCGATAGGCGCGGTCGTCGAGCCCATCGGCCTTGCCGCAGCCGACCAGCAGTACGCGCTCGCATTTCGCACCCTGCGGATAGTGTGTCAGCAGGGTCTGGCCGCACTTGCCGTCCATGTCTCCGCCGGCGAGCAGCCTGGCCAGCAGTCCGCCTGCCGTCTGGTCGAACCGGCTGGCGGCGTCGGACAGCTTGCGATGTTCGAATACACCCAGGATCAGGCAGTCGGTCTTGCTGCCGGCCGGGTCCTCGCACTTGACGGAGAATTTCATACAACATCCCTCAACTGATTGTCGTCGTGATTGCAGTTAGCGGGCCGGGTGGTATACGGTAGCCGCAGTTCCAACAGATGCCCGTCCGGGGCATCGACTTGACAAGGGAGTGTACTGGAAGCTGCCGTGATTTTCACAGGGTTTCCGGTTCCGGATACATGCTGAAAATCTTCGACCGCTACCTGCTGAAAGAAGTCGTCTCCGGTTGGCTGGCGGTGACCGTCGTGCTGTGGCTGGTACTGGTCAGCAACCGCCTGGTGCAGTACCTGGCCGATGCGGCGGAAGGCAATATCCCCGGCAGTCTGATCTTCAACCTGCTGGGTCTGCAGATGGTCAAGTACCTGGTGCTGGTGGTGCCTTTTGCCCTGGCGCTGGGCGTGGTGCTCGCGCTCAGCCGGCTGTACCGTGATAACGAGATGGTGGTCATGTCGGCGTGCGGCGTCGGTCCCGGACGCATCTACCGGCCGCTGCTGCTGCTCGCCGGGTTGGTCGCGGTGCTGATCGCCTGGCTGTCGCTGTTCGTCAGTCCCCAGGTGCAGGGCAAGAGCGACCGGCTCAGGGCGGTAGCCCGGCAGCAGGCCGATCTCACCGTGCTCGGTGCCGGCCGATTCAACGACCTGCATGGCGGCCGGGTAACCTTCTATGCCGAGCGCTTGTCCGAGGATCGCACGCACATGGAGAATCTGTTCATCGTGGTGCGCGGCAAGGACGGGCAGGGGCAGCCGGCGCAGCTGCTGACCGCGAAGACCGCCGAGCGCACGACCGATCCCGCCAGCGGCGATGACTTCCTGGTGCTGTACGACGGCTACCGCTACGAGGGGACGCCGGGCACGGCGAACTACCGGATCATGCAATTCGGCCGCTATGGCGTACGTGTCGACCTGCCGGATGCCGTGGACCCCGGCGATCTGCGCGAATCCGTGCCGACCCGACGCCTGCTCGCATCCGGCGACACCTGGGACATCGCCGAATTGCAGTGGCGCCTGTCCATGCCGCTGTCGGTCATCGTACTCGTACTCCTGGCCGTGCCGCTGACCCGCGGCGGGCCGCGCCAGGGGCGCTACGGACGGTTGGTGCTGGCCGTGCTGATGTTCGTCATCTACTACAACCTGCTGGTTACGGCCAAGGTCTGGGTGGGCAAGGGCAGCGTGCCGCCGCTGCTCGGTCTCTGGTGGGTGTCGCTGCTGCCGGTTGTCATGACATTGTTGCTGTACCAGGGGCGTCCGCTCCTGTGCCGGCTGGGCTTGGTGCGATGAAGCTGATCGACCGCTACATCGGCAGCGTGGTCGCCGGCGGCACGCTCGTGGCGCTGCTGGTGGTGGTCGGTCTGGACATTTTCTTTACCGTGATCGACCAGATCGAGGACGTCGGGCGTGGTGGCTATACCATGCTCACCATGCTGCAGTATGTCGCGCTCACCATGCCGCAGAGTGTGTACGAGCTGTTTCCCATGGCGGCGCTGCTCGGCAGTCTGATGGGCATGGGCACGCTCGCAGCCAACAGCGAACTCATCGCCATGCGTGCCGGCGGCCTGTCGGTCTGGCGCATCGTGCGCGCTGTCCTGCAGGCCGGTGTCATGATGCTGGTGGTCGTGGTGTTTGTCGGCGAGGCCGTGGCGCCGGTCGCCGAGCAATACGGCCAGCACCTGCGCGTGACGGCCGCGACCCGGGGTATCAGTTTCCTGGGCGGGGAGGGTCTGTGGGTGCGCGACGACCGCCTGTTCATCAATGCCCGGCGCGTACTGGACCGCGAACGCCTCGCGGACCTGACGGTATACGAGTTCGATGACAGCGCGCATCTGCGGGTGGCGACGCGCGCCACGCATGCGGAGTTCCGTGACGGTCAATGGGTGTTGCACGGGGTGCAGCAGTCGAGTCTCTCCGATGGCGGTATCGGCATCAGTCGCTTCGATACGGTGTCGTGGCCATCGCTGCTGACGCCGGATCTGCTGGGCATCGTCATGCTCAAGCCGAAGCACATGTCGGTAGCGGATCTGGATCAGCTCGTGGGCTACCTTGCCGACAACGGGCTCGATACCAGCCAGTACCGATTCGCGTTCTGGGGCCGCTTTATGACGCCGGTGGCGGCGCTGGTGATGCTGTTCATTTCCGTGCCCTTCGTGTTCGGCAGCCTGCGTTCGGTCAGTGCAGGGCAGCGCATCTTCGTGGGTGTGCTGGTGGGTTTCGGTTTCTACATCCTCAGCCAGATGGCTGCCCAGGTGGGGCAGGTCTACCGGTTGCCGCCGCTCGTCACCATGCTGATCCCGAACGTGCTGTTCCTGCTCATCGGTATCCGCGCGGTGCGGCGCCTGGAGGCCGGCAAGGTCTGAGCTGCGTGCGCCTGCGTGGCACGGGCCGGGCGGCCGCTCAGCGCTGCTGCCGTGGCAGTACCACCATGACGGATTCCGAGAGCCGGTCATACAGCGTCATCCTGTTCGGGTCGAGCAGCATCCAGAAGAAGCCCAACCCCCCCAGGGCCAGCGACGGTATCGCGACCATGAAGCGCAACAGCGCCTGCCAGATGGTGATGGGGCGTCCGTCGATGCGTTGCACGCGCAGCCGCCAGGCGCGCATTCCCAGGGTCTGGCCGCCGTGCAGCCAGAACCAGGTGTAGAAGGAGAACCAGATCAGGAACAGCAGGCTCTTGTACCAGGGGTTGTGATAGGAGAGCGTGCCGCGCGTCAGCATCATCACCACGGCAGTCGCTACCAGCAGCGCGGAGAGCAGCAGGAGGGTGTCGTAAAACATGGCTACCAGGCGGCGCGCCAGGCCGGCGGGTGGGTAACTGGGGGTGGTGCGCTTGTCCTGCTGCATGTGTTCAGGTCCTGGTGCCGGGTGCTGACGCGGGCGCGGTGCGCTTGGCCGGCGCAACCCGTCTGACCCCGGGTGAATGCGGCTCTGCCGTGCCGGTCGGCGCGGGAAACGACGCTCGCGCCACGCATGCCGAAACCTGCCAGAGTGCCTATCGCCGCGGTCACGGCCGCGGGATTGCTGCGTCGTGGCTATGATACCCCATGCCGGGTGGCCGTGGTCGCGGCACGCAGACCGGGCGGGGAATGGGGAATAATGAGATAGGTTCTAGAAGGTGTGGCGGATGCCGAGGGCGAAGAAATTCGAGCCGACCCGCCGTGGCGCTATCAGGCCGTACATGCCGGAGCGGTGATGCACGCGCAGGGCCAGCGACCAGTCCGGCAGGACGGGCGTTCCGAATTCGAGTTCGAAGGTGATGTAGTTCTGGAACTGGTACTCGCCCTGGTTGGGTTGTCCGTCCGGGCCGTCCTCGTAGGTCGGTTTGCTGAAGGCGTAGGAGGGGCCCATGCCGGTGGCGAGATTGACCGTCGCGATCGAACCCAGTTCGAGGTTGCCGGTGCGCAGCAGCCAGGCGAGGTGCGCCTCGTAATTGTCCTGCAGACCACGGTGCTTGGTGAGCTGTACCTCCCACTCGGGCGTGATGCCATAGTCGAGCAGGAACCGGGACACCGGGTTGTGGCCCTGCAGTTCGATTTCGCGGCTGTAGTTCAGGCCCCAGAAATACGTGGGGTCCATCTCTATTTCCTGCCGGAACAACTTCGGTATGATGTCCGGCAAGTTGACATCCGCACCCTGTCCGGCGAACAGCGCGAGTTCTCCCGCGTCCAGGCAGCCGGAGCCGGCCAGGGACAGTGCGAGCAGGGCGCCTTTTGCTAGCTTCGGTATACGCACATTCTTGGTCTCTGGCCGTGTCGGTTCCGGTACGGGTGTTGCCGGGCAGCGACCGGCAGGGTGTAATAGTGCCGTCCGACCCCGGGCGTGGCAATCTCCCTCGCAGCGGCCAAACGGCGCCGCCACCGTTCCCCGACACTGACTCCCGTCGATGTCCGTGCGCGCGCTGACATTTTCCCGCGGCATCGCCCGCATCCCTTACCTGGCACAGCTGCTCGGGGTGGAGTCCGTGCTGGCGTACCGCGGCGCGCGGTCGCCGGCGAGCGGACAGCTGTGCGTGGTCGGCTGGGGGCGCAAGCCCAACACGTGCCGTGCCCGCCGCTATGCAGCGGCGCATAGCCTGCCATATCTGTCAGTCGAGGACGGTTTCCTGCGTTCGGTGGGGTTGGGCGTGCGCGGCGATCCGCCGCTGTCGGTGGTGATCGACGATCTCGGCATCTACTACGACGCCACGCGGCCATCGCGGCTGGAACTGCTGCTCAACGGTGAGCGGGTCGCGGCGCTGCCGGTTGAGCCCGATCCGCCGCTGTCCGCGGCCGGGGCGGACCCGCTGCAGGATGCCGCGTTGCTGGTGCGTGCACGCGCCTGCATGTCGCGACTGACGGCGTGCGGGCTGTCCAAATACAATAGCAGCCCCGACGTGACGCTGCCGCCGAGCGGAAGGCCACAGGTGCTGGTCGTCGACCAGACGGCGGGCGACCTGTCCATCATCGGCGGGCTGGCGAGCGCGGACAGCTTTGCCGCCATGCTGAACGCTGCGCTCGCCGAGCATCCGGACGCGGAGATCCTGGTGAAGATCCACCCGGACGTGATCGCGGGCAAGAAACGCGGGCATTTGCTCGCGGCCGCCACCGACGCACGGGTCAGGCTGCTGGCGGAGGACTGCAATCCGGCGCAGCTGGTACGGCAGGTGCGGCACGTCTATACGGTGACCTCGCTGACCGGTTTCGAGGCACTGCTCGCGGGAACGCCGGTCACCTGCTTCGGCGCGCCGTTCTATGCCGGCTGGGGACTGACCGACGATCGCATCGGCATCCCGCGGCGCCGGCAGCGACGCAGCCTGGAACAGGTATTCGCGGCGGCCTACCTGTTGTACGCACGTTACCGGCATCCGACCACCGGCGTCGCCTGCGGCATCGAACCGGTGATCGAGCATCTCGACCTGCAGCGCCGGCTGTTCCGGCAGAATGCGGGCACGCTGTACTGCTACGGCTTCACGCTGTGGAAGCGGGGCTATGCCCGTCGCTTTCTGCAGTGTCCGTGGAACCGGATCCGGTTCGTGCGCGGGCTGCGACCGCTGCAGCGGGACGTGCCGGCGGATGCCCGCATCGTGGTGTGGGGGATGCGTGATCCGCCCGGCCTGGCTGAGCTGGCCCGGCGCAGCGGCATCCCCGTCTGGCGCATGGAGGACGGCTTTCTGCGCTCGGTCGGGCTGGGTTCCGACCTGACTGCACCGGCGTCGCTGGTGCTGGACCGGCAGGGGATCTATTTCGATCCCACCCGACCCAGCGAGCTGGAGGGCATCCTCGATGCCGGCGATTTTGCAGATGACGAGCTGGCGGCGGCGCGCGAGCTGCGCCAAAAAATTGTCGATCTTGGCTTGAGCAAGTACAATGTCGGCCGCGGCGGCCCGCTTGCGGTCGGCGCACTCCCGGGGCAACGCGTGCTGCTGGTCCCCGGCCAGGTCGAGACCGATGCCTCGATCCGCCAGGGCAGCGTCGACATCCGCACGGATGCCGAGCTGCTGCGCGCGGTGCGGGCCGCGGCAGCCGATGCCTGGGTCATCTACAAGCCGCACCCGGACGTGGTGAGCGGAAACCGTGACGGGGTCGCAGGTTCCGGGGACCTCGGCGGGTATGATCAACTGGTCACCGACAGCGGGATCGTGGCCTGCCTGGATGCGGCGGACGAGGTGCATACCATGACATCCCTGACAGGTTTCGAGGCGCTGCTGCGGGGCAAACGGGTGGTGACCTACGGTCTGCCGTTTTATGCCGGCTGGGGGCTGACCGAGGACCGGCATAAACTCGAGCGGCGCAAGCGCCGGCTCACGCTCGATGAACTGGTCGCCGGCTGCCTGATGCGGTATCCTCGCTACCTTGATCTGTCGAGCGGGCATTTCACGACGGCAGGTACCGTGCTGGCGGAGCTCGTGCAGCGTCGTACCGGCGCGCAGCGGCAGCAGGCGGTGCTCTTGCCCTGGCATGTACGAGTGGCCACGAGGCTCATGAATCTAATAAACGGAATTTTCTATGCCAGGTAACGTGCTGCTGCTGCAGGGTCCGATGGGACCTTTCTTCCGGCGGCTGGCCGACGACCTGGCATCACAGGGTTCGCAGGTCTACAAGATCAACCTCAATGCCGGCGACTGGCTCTACTACCGCGGGCCGGGCACGGTCAATTTCACCGGCCGGATCGAAGAGTGGCCCGCGTTTCTGGCCGAGCGTATCCGTGCCTGGGATATCGACACCCTCTACCTGTTCGGCGATACCCGTGCCTATCATGCGCTGGCGCGTGCCGTCGCCGAGCGGCTGCAGGTGCAGGTCGGTGTGTTCGAGGAGGGCTACCTGCGCCCGTACTACATCACCCTCGAGGCGGGCGGGGTCAACGGCCGTTCGCCGCTCTCGCGCGACCCGGCGTTCTATCGCCATGCCGGCGCGCCCGATGAGCCGCAACCACGCCCCATCAGCCACGGGTTCGGCTATGCCGGCTGGTACGCGAACTGGTATTACATCGCCGGCTGGCTTGGACGCAGGTTCTTTCCGCACTACCGGCATCACCGGCCGTTCAACCCGTATCACGAGGCCTACCTCTGGCTGCGTGCGGCCTTCCGCAAGTACAAGTACCAGTTCTTGCAGCGCAGGCTGCTGGCGGAACTGAGCGGACGCTACTCGGGTAAATTCTACCTGGCACCGCTGCAGGTGCACTGCGATGGGCAGATCCGCACCTGCGATACGATTGCCTCGGCGGCATCGTTCGTACGGCGGGTGATCGGCTCCTTCGCGCGGCATGCGCCGGCCGACACCCTGCTGGTGCTCAAGCATCATCCGCTGGACCGGGGCTATTCCGACTACACCTCCCTGGTGCAGAAGCTGGTGCGTCGCTACGGTGTCGAGGGCCGCGTGTATTACGTGCACGACCTGCACCTGCCGACGCTGCTCGAGCATGCCATCGGTACGGTGGTCGTCAACAGCACCGCGGGGCTGTCCTCGCTGCTGCACAACACGCCGGTCAAGACCCTGGGGCATGCGGTGTACGACATGCCCGGCCTGACTTGCCAGGACAGTCTCGACAGTTTCTGGACCAATCCCGGCCGCGTGGACCGCACCTTCAACGCGCAGTTCCGCGCCTATCTGGCGGCCACCAGCCAGCTCAACGGCAGTTTCTACAGACCAGCCCCGGGCATGAGGAGCAAGACCGGCCTGGACCTGCGGCGTCTGCAGCAGGCGCTTGCCGGGGAGATGGTCGGGGAGCATCCCCTGCCGGAAGATCGGCTCGTGACGCTGGATGTCAGGTGGGCTCCAACACGCTCAGCCCATGCCGCTGCCAGTGCTGCAGCAGGCGAAGCTCTCCCTGCCAGTTATGGCGCGACCCGGCACGCTGCCCTGGCGCGGCGTGATGGTAGCCACGGCTAGCCTCAACCGGCTGCCGGCCGGTTTGGAACCCGGCCACCGCGATGCCCGCGGGATCCCCGGCCAGGATGCCGATCAACCAGGCCAGTGACAGCACGCCCGCGCTCGGCGGCGCATGCAGCACCCGGACCAGTTCCCGCCAAACCGTACCCGGTACCGTCAGCACCCTGCAGCCGCCGGCGAGCAGCGGCAGCAGCCGCGTCCAGTCGTAGAGCTGGTAGCGCATGTCGTTTCCGCTCAGCAGCAGCCACTGGGCAGGGCAGTGCGCGGTCAGGTGTGCGGTGGTGAATTCGGGTGAGCAGACCCAGACGTCGATCCTGGTGCCGATGTCCGCAGCAGCGGAGCCGGCCGCGCTGTAGCGGTTGAAGCGGAGCACGGTGCGGTGCGCGTCGATGCGGGCGCCCAGCCCGGCGCCGGCCAGGCTGGCGGCGTTGCCCACGACGCAGATCGAACCGCGTACCGCGGTGAGCTGCTCGATGAATGCCGCACGCCATGCCGGTTGCTGCGTGTGCAAGCCGGCGAGTGTGATGGCCGGTGCTTCCAGGCTATGCCCGACTTCCAGCAGCGCGGCTGCCAGCGGCGGCGAGTGTCCGGCCAGAGCGCGCAACGTGGCCCGGTCGAGCGTGGACAGCGGCGCCTGGCCGGCCGCGCCCTCCAGCAGCAGGTTCAGCGCTCGGTGCAGGTCGCGCCCGCGTGCCTGCGGGAGCAGGCGCGCCAGATGTGCAAGGAGTGGCGTGGAGGGCGCAAAACCGCAGGCGCGGCGGCAGTCCAGGTAGCCGAGCAGGTTGCGTAGCCCGGGCTGCCGGTACCAGGCGCGACGCAGGCAGGCCAGCGTGAAGGCGTCGTAGTGACCGCGCCGGCGCCGCCACAGACCGTAGACCCGGTCGGTCCATGCCGTGCCAAAGTGCGCCGCTAAGCAGATGCCTTGATGTGATGCTGAGTTCGGCAAGCGCTCTTACCCATGAGAAAATCAGGCCCGGGGTCATTGTTGCAGGAAGCCCGGGACGGTGCGAGCCTTTCCGGGCAGTTCCGCGCGTATCGGTAGAGCTCCAGGATTGATGCCTGTCCCCGTTTCCCGGTGGGCCGCGCTGTACACATCGGCAAACCAGGTCCGGTGTATGCGGTGTTGACGACTACGGCTGCAGGTTACGTACAGGGACGTTGCAGGGTGGGAATTGCATGCGATATACGCACGAAGCCTACTCCGGCACGTCGACACCCTGTGGCGGTCAGTCCAGCGAGGTCAGAAACGCCTCTGCCATGAGTGCCGGGTGGGCAAGAGCCAGTACGCGCTCACGCAGTTCTCCTGCCGCGGCCCGTGAGGCTGAGGGATCGAGGACGCGCTCGAGCGTCTCCAACCAGGCGCTCTCGGTTGGCACGATAGCGGCGCCGGCCGCGGTAAAACGCAGCATGTCCGGAATGGGGCTGCATACAGTGGGTATGCCCCAGAAGCCTGCCTCGATTGCCTTGAGCGCGGACTTGCAGTGATTGAATGGAGTGTCTTGCAGGGGGGCGAGGTTAAGCCAGCCGCGCTGCACAAACCGGGCGTAGTCGGTAAAGGGCACTCGCTCGTGCAGTACCAGCTGCTTCCGAGCCGTATGCATTTTTGGCTGCAGCTGTCCGGTGATGTGAAGCTGCAATTGCGGATACTCCGCGAGCAGTTGCTCCAGTACGGGGACGATCATCTGGAAGTCGTGGTCATGGCTGCGGGTGCCGGGGAAATAGGTAATGATCCTGGGCGCGGCTGGTCCTGCGGCAGGTATGGGGTGCCGCAGCCAGCTGTGATGCACGGCATTCGGCACCACGGTAACCCGTTGAGCCGGGTATATGCGTTGAAGGTGCTCCTGCAGCGGTACGGTAGATACCGTTACTCGGTCGAACCACTCGAGTGCCTTGCCGTGGGCGGCAAAGGCATGTCGGACCTTGCGCAGCGGTAGGATGCCGTTGATTACAGCCGGGCTGTGGGATGCCAGTTCCGGATCGAACACCAGGTCATCGAAATCGGCGACGGGAACAGCGCCGCGCCGCCGCAGGCGCCACAGCAGCCATGCCAGCCGCGCGCTGGCCTTGGGACGGTGAAACACGACAACCTGTCCGGTTTGTGCTGTCGTACCGTCACGCAGATGCGTGAGCTGGGAATTCCAGCCCTGGTCCTGCAGTGCCAATGCGAGATTTTCGCAGCGATAGCGGAATGAGGGGTCCTGGAGGAACAGGGCAGGATTCCGGTTGGATGCAATGCAGGTGACGGCTAACGCCACGAGTACTATACCCCTGTCGGTGAATATGGCGCTGTGATATTCCGGATGCGCAGAACCGGATTCATGTCATATGTTGTGGCGGCGGGGATGTGAAAACTGTACGATATAGTAGTTGAACTACATTATATTCAATATGTTGCATCTGGAATTGTTTGGGAACAAGGCTCATGAGAGATACTGACAGCGATTGGGATGAAGTTGCTCGCACATTTCCATACTGGGGTGTGCTCAGTGTAGATCAGTTCAAAAAGAAAAATCTATCACAGCAGGACAGAGAGTCGTTCTTTGCGAGCGGTGAAAACTACTTCAAGGGTATGATGAATGTGGTTCGCCGTCATCTCGGTGCAGATCTCAAAATCAAACGCGGGCTCGATTTCGGCTGCGGCGTGGGTCGTCTTGCCATTCCTATGGCACGGATAGCAAATGACGAGGTCGTGGGTGTTGATATATCCGATGAAATGCTGAAAATCTGCGCAGACAATGCAAGTGCGATGGGTGTTGCCAATCTGGTACTGGTGAAAGGTGATGACAACCTTTCCAAGGTAACGGGAACCTTCGATTTTATCAACTCGTACATCGTTCTTCAGCATATCCCTCCTGCGCGAGGTTACCAGATCATTCAGCGGCTGCTCGATCTGCTGGAAGCGGGTGGTGTTGGATCGCTACAGCTGACATACGCCAAATCGGCGAAGTTCTTCGAACACGAACGGGCGAAGGCTGGGTATTATCGCAGGGATGGATCTACGCTGATCGAGTTGAAAACGAAAAGCGATGAACGGGCGACGGGTGCAATCACGATGTTCGACTACGACCTGAACTGCGTGTTCGCGCTGATACAAGAGATCTCAGATCCATATCTATCGGTACGGGTGACGGATCACGATGGCCATCTGGGAATCCATGTCGTGTTCAGGAAAAAATAGTCGACTTGGATAGCGATTCAAGACGGCTGACTGATGGTATTTTCTGGTATTCCTGGCATGCAACTCGTTCTCCACGTAGGTCTTCACAAGACTGGTTCCACAAGTATCCAGAGTACTTGCTGTTCCAATCGAAATTTTTTAGTGGCAAATAAGATCAATTATCCGTATCGGCCAGACGATGCTTTCAGAGGTCAGCATGCGAGTCTCGCATTACAGTTGCAGCAGGGGAATCTGAACTTTGCGGAGGATTGGTTACAGTCCGTCGTAGACGAGTCGATTGAAAACGGGAGCCATACAGTATTCCTATCGTCAGAGGAATTTTCGCCCCTGTTTTCAAACAGAAAGATCGGAATAATGCTGGATTTCAAGCAGATCTTGCTGCGGTATTTCGATGAGGTACTGCTCGTAGTTGTGCTGAGACAGTTGAATGATTGGATTTACTCTTCGATACGCGAGCATATCAAGTCAGGTTTGTTCAGCTTTTACGACGTGGAGAAATACAGGCACCAGGCTGTCATCCCGAGAATCGTGGTCAGCAATGCGGAGCAACGCATAGTCGACGCGAAAACTCGGATGAGTGTACTCAGTTTCGATGAACTGAAGCGCGGTGCCAAGCTGGTTGAGAACTTCTTCGCCAGCGTGTTTGGCGATATCGGGATTACATCGGGAAAGGGGTATGCGAACAAGTCGACGGATGACATCGTCAAGGACTTGCTCACAGGATTTTTTAGAGCAGGGTTGACAGCAAAGAATGGTGTCAACCCATATTTGCAGGATGTCGCCGGATTTTCAGGCAAACTTGACGCCCTGGAAATGACCGGCTCGAAATACCCTGTGTATGAAGACGTGAACAAGTCGCTGGATGAAGTAATTAAACAGTTTTCAAGAATTGTGTATGAATCTGTTGTTGATGGTTATCAAGACTTCAAGTATGCCAAATTCTTGATAAAGTAGTAGGTTCAGTTAATTGTCCATACAGTAAACATCTTGTCTATGATGTTTCATTTAATCTGCATTCAATTTCTTCGACTAATTTCAGTATATTTGGTTCTTTAGGGCGCAACTTCTTCGCTTGCAGTGCTAGTGAATAAGCCGATTGATACTCTCTCCTTTCTAGTAGAAGTTGTGCAATATCTCTCAAATAATGCACTTCTTGATATTTTCCGCTGGCCATGATCTTAAGCTGTCTATTGGTGAACCATGCCTCGCGAAGATGAGAGGATGGAATCGGTAGATTGATTATTTCTGCGAGTTTCAGGTGCGAATAGGTCATTGTGTGAGCTTCGATTGCGCGAAGTGTTTGTTTGTGTATGTACTCGAATAGATCTGGATTGGTTTTTCTAAGTGCATTAACAAGATCAAACATTTCCTTGTAAATATCAGAGTTATGCATACTATGTTTTTTTGCGTGTGAGCGCGTATTCCTTTGTAATAGCTCGGTAGTGCCTATTAGGCCTCTTACTGCATGCTGCATAGAATGACGGAACTTCTCAGTAAGCATTGTGTAAGTATTGGCATCCAGTAGAGTCCCCATATCCGGGGTGGTGTGCTGAATTGCATCTGAGTGTTTCTGCAGTAAAAGATCAATTTTATCGTTCTGCTTCTTGTTGCTTATGTCCAGTACATGATTCAGAAGTCTCTTGAGTTCGAGAGCGCCAGGAGAATAACTTCTGTTGACATATGAAATGTTGTCGGGCGTAAGTCTTTTAATAGCGTCTTCTGGCGCGCCTAGCATAGACAAGAACGTGGCTTGGATGGGTGTCTGGTCGTACAGGTCGAGATCATACGCCATCAATACAACATTTTCATTGCCGAAGCAGTCTGCCCATCGCGCGAAAATTCGACCAGTGTAGAAGTCAGGTTCAGTTTTTAGTATTCGTTCGCAGGTCTGCTGAAATGTTGCGGTGATGAAGTGCCTCTTGATCGACTGATTATAGTTCGAGTAAATGGCTTCTACGGGATCACGGTAGAATGAAAGTATCTTGCAACGCAAGTCGCCGGTTAGATTTTTTAGTTTTTCAGGGTGGTTGAATAGGGATTCTGCTGATATCAGCAAGGTCAGGCCGCGCCTGCAGGCCTGCGCATGCCAAGATTCAAGAAGAGGTCGGGCGTTGCCTGGTTTATCGTGGGCAATATCCAGTCCCAAAATTGACTGTCCACCGGAAATTCCGTTTTCGTCTAATCCGTGTTCAGGATAGTAATATCCCAGTCGGTTCAGGTTGTGTCTGTTTTCGAGTAGGAACTTCTGGATTGCGGATGAGCCGGTCTTCGGTGCGCCTATATGGAAGATGACATCATAACTCTGTCGCGACTCCTGCGACCCATTTGTACTGGTGCCTCTCTTGAAAAGCTTTTCTAATATCATCGTTCGTAAGGTGTAATTCGTGAGCTTGGTCTTACCCACAAATCGTGGACACGGTTAATTTCTCGAACTGCTGCTCATATTCATGCGGACTGACATAGCCGATGGCCGAGTGTCGTCTAACCCGATTGTAGAACATCTCAATGTATTCAAAGATGCCGGTACGCGCTTCAGCAACGGTTTTGTAGTTCTCTGCATAGATCAGCTCCACCTTCAGGCGACTGAAGAAGGACTCCATTACCGCATTGTCCCAGCAATTCCCCTTCCGGCTCATGCTGCAACGAACGCCATGCGCCTGCAACACGTCCTGATACTCATTACCCCGGTACTGCACACCGCGATCCGAGTGGATCAGGGCATTGTCCTTCAGGTCCCGGCGTGCGACCGCCATGGTGAAGGCATCCAGAATCAGGCTCTCCCGCATGTGGGTGTCCAGCGCCCAGCCCACCACCTTGCGGGAGAACAGGTCCAGTACTGCTGCCAGGTACAGCCAGACACGCCCCACTCGGATGTAGGTGATGTCCGAGACCCACTTCCGGTTCGGCTCATCCGCGCCAAAGCGCCGGCCCAGCAGATTCTCGTTCACGTTGGTCTGCGACTCGACCCGAGGGAAGTATCTGAAGCCCTTCCCGTTACGAGCCTTCAGACCGCGTTCCTTCAGTAAATCAGCTACATGGTTCAAACTGCAGGGAATGCCGCGTTCATTCAGCTCCACCACCAGCCGCGGCGCACCGTAGCGCCGCCTGAACTGATGATAGGCGGCCTCCACCGCCTCACCAACCAGCGTACGGCGCTGGCGCTGCGGACAAACCGGGCGCTTGCGCCAGGCGTAATAGCCGGATCGCGACACCGACAACAGCCGGCACATCATGTCGATCCGGAACTCCTGCCGACAGGACTCGATCAGGGCGTACCGGGCTTGTCGGCCTTCGCGAAGTACGCCGTCGCTTTTTTTAGGAAATCACGCTCCTGCTCCAGCTCTGCAACACGCTTCTTGAGCTTGCGAATCTCAGCCTTCTCTTCCTGCGAGTAGTTCGTGCCATCGGCTACGGTAAACTGCTTCTTCGACAGCTTGTTGAGCTGGGTACGCCAGTTGTAGATCTGGCCCACATGCAGACCTAGCTCCCTGGCAACATCAGCCGCCGTGCGGTCCGGTTGATCAGCCAGCCTCACCGCTTCCCGGCGAAACGACTCCGGGTAGGACTTGGTTTTCTTCTTCGACATGGTGACACCTCCACTAGCATCTTATCTCACTAAGGGAATGTGTCTACTTTCTGTGGGTAACTCGGAGCTATAACGGTTTCTAAATCAATGTAATGCTAGATACGCAGCGAGAAATCCTCTCGCAGCAGCGAAAGATTCCGATTGTATGCCGGGTCGGTATATAACAGATCACCCCAGATCTTTTTCATGTAGGCAGCTTCTGCGGCAGCGCGCTTGGCTTTGGCGCCTGCGTCGTCTATGCCGCGACTCTTGGATTCATGATGGTACAGTTCGGCGTAGGGCGTCCACAGGTTTCTGTAACCAGCCTGCCGTACACGCAGGCAGAAATCCACGTCATTGAACGCGACGGGCAGGTCGGTCTCGTTGAAGCCGGCGACCTGTTCGAAGATTTCCCGCCTGACCACGAGGCATGCGCCGGTTACGGCGGACAGGTTCTGAACCAGATGCAGGCGCGAGAAATAGCCATGGGTGTTGCGGTCGGCGTGTTTGTGGGCATGCCCGGCAACGCCGCCGATGCCGAGGATAACGCCGGCATGCTGAATCGAACCGTCCGAATACAGCAGTTTGGCGCCAACGCAACCGATATCCTCCCTGACGGCATGTGCAACCATTTCCTCCAGCCATTCGGGTGTGATGACTTCGGTATCATTATTGAGAAAGCACAGGATATCGCCGCTGGCCTGGCGCGCGCCGAAGTTGCAGAGCGCGGAATAATTGAAAGGGTGGTCGTAGCGCAGTACGCTGACGCCCTTGGTTGCGGCAATCCGGTCTAGATATTCCAGGGCGGCGGGATCCGAGGTCTGGTTGTCTAGAATCAGGATTTCGAAATCCGGATAGGTCGTGGACGTCAGTATGCTGTCGATGCAGGCCCGCAGGAGGCGGGGCTGGTCGCGCGTCGGAATGATGATGGATACCCGTGGCGGCGGCGCGGGCAGCGGGTATTTCACCCGGTACGTATTGGGCGTTCGTCCGGGCGTTACCACGGCGGACAGGCCCTGCCTTTCGAGATGGTCGCGTATGGCGCGCAGACCGGCATCGGTCGTGTAATCCTTGCTCGCGGGCGACTGCGCGGTCGAACCAGCCTGCGCGCGCCAGTGATAGAGTACGCGGGGTACATGCACGATTTCTCCCGGTTTCAGCCGTTGCGCACAGCGTAGCAGCAGATCGTGATCCTGGCTGCCTTCGAAACCCGGGCGCATGCCGCCGAGACTTTTCATCAGGTCCGAACTTACCACCAGCAGGTGGGTGATGTAGTTTTGTGACAGCAGCAGATCCGGGTTCCAGTCCGGCTTCATGTGCGGATTGTAGCGCTGGTCCAGTTCATCGATCTTGTCGTCATCGCTGTAGACGATCTTTGCCCCGGGGTGTTCGAGCACGGCTTGCGCGATGTGGAGGAGCGCATGTTCGGCCAGTTCGTCGTCGTGATCGAGCAGTGCCAGGTAATCACCGTTGGCGAGTTCCATCGCCGTGTTCGTGGCTGCAGAAATGTGGCCGTTATCGCTGCGGTAGGTAACTATGATGCGGTCATCCGTGGCGGCAAGCGCCTCCAGGGTGCTGCGCACCGCGGGATCTGTCGAGGCGTCATCGGCAATACACAGTTCCCAGTGCGGATATGACTGGGCGCGCACGGACGCTATGCAACGGGAAAGCAGGGTGGGGTCGGTATTGTATACCGGCAACAGGATGGATATGACCGGTGGCCGCTGGAATCGGGAAACGATCCTGGCTATCTCCGCAGCATCCGGCTGGGAGACTTGTTCGAACCTGTCTATCCACTGCAGGTAGTCGATCGGGTTGGCTTTATGTTCCAGTAGCGAGCGATAGGTATCGTACAGCGCGCGAGCGTATGGTTTGTGCCTGTTGTCCGGGAATGACATCAGTCTGCTGCGGATGGCGCTCGCAGACTCCCCGGAAAAGAGGGGGTGGATGCGGGAAAGCTTTTGCAGTATCCGGCGCGTGGCGAACAATGCGGGCACGCCTGCGATACGGAGGTGCGAAATCCTTGCTGCGTCGGTTATCCCGCTGATATGCAATTCCGCCACGGATGGTCGATTGTCAAGCAGGAAGAAACGCTTCGCGGTGCGTCCGGGACGGAAATGCAGTTCGACGGTCTCGCTGGTCGTCCCGTCGGCATCGAATCTGAATACCAGGCTGGCGAGGCCGGGCCGCTGACCGGGGGCGACAGTCAGTTCGAGAATGTTCCAGCCGCGCAATTTCCGTACTTTCCCGGGGTCCAGGGTGAAGCTCACGTGGCTTGCAGTGCCACTGTCCGGGCCGGGTACCTGTGCTGACTGTACCAGTGCGCCGGCATCTATGTACTGATAGTAAAGTCCAGCCAGCCTTCGGTGAGGCATGCCGATGCGTTCTCGCGTTGCTGTTCGTGAAGGGTGTGCCTGATTACATCAGGGCTTCCTTGCGGGCCGGCTGCTGGCAGTTGAGCAGTTCCAGCAGTCTGGATGCCACTGCGCCGGGGGCGAGCATCTCTCTCACCTTGGCGCTGGCGCGGCTGCCGATGCCGGCATAGCGGTTGCCCATGGCCAGGGCCGCAATGGCTTCGGCGGCGGCACTGATGTCGGGATCGCCCCACACGGTGCCTGCAGGGTAGGGCCCGTAAGCGCGGTTTGTCCGCAGTGTCGGCGTTGTAATCAGTATCGCAGAGTCCCTGTCCATGAAATCGATATTACCGGAATAGTCCGAAGCGATCACCGGCTTCCCGAAGGCCATGGCTTCCGCCATGGTCAATCCGAAGCCTTCGGACCGATGCAGGGAGACATAGGCGTCGAGGCAGTGCATCAGTTCCAGCGTCTGTACCCTGCTCAGGGTCTGTTCTATCCAGATGATATCGAGGTCATCGCTCTCCGATTTGAGCAGTTC
The DNA here is from genome assembly GCA_041395565.1 of Pseudomonadota bacterium. Lineage (NCBI taxonomy): Bacteria > Pseudomonadati > Pseudomonadota > Pseudomonadota bacterium. The sequence continues at coordinate 173,133 of JAWLAI010000004.1, forward strand.
GAAGTCGAGGTCGCCCGGGCGTGGGTCGCAGACCTTCAATACGAGCTGGATACGTGCATTCGGCGCCTTCGACCGGGCCAGGCGAAAGGCGTCGATGACGCCCCGCGGGTTCTTTCTCTCCATCACGCTTTTCTGATCGAAGAAGTACCCGAACAGCATGCAGTCTTCGGGCAGGTTGAACGCAGCCCGGTTCGCCGCCTGGTCCTTGACCGCATCGATTTCTGAGAAATCGAGTACGTGGGGCAAAACACTGACCGGAATGTCAACGCATTTCATTATCGCATTGGCACTGTATTGGCTTGGCGTCCAGATCTCGTGGAGACCTTTCGCGGATTTCCGGAAGTGTCCGGGCAATGCCTCGGTCTCCCAGACCCAATAGCCGATGTTTCTGCGTCCTTCCATTTCGGATGCGGGGTAGAAGTCGATACTCTCCTGGATGGAATCCGCGTTGGAGACAATCATGTTGATGCGGTTCTCGACCTTGCCGGCGCCGAAATACGCTGCCAGGTTGCGCCCGATGAAGTCGAAATCGGGGTCGACGATGATGTTGGGTAACGGCTTGCTGACGTACTGCAAACCTGCGGCCTGGATTGTCTGGAGCATCGACCTTGACGATTGCCCCATACCGGTTGGCGCGTCGAAATAGCCGGACAGGTTGATTCCGGTTGCATCGGGCCGGTACTGCCTGACCTGCTCACCCAGGAGCTTGACCCATTTCCTGTTGCGCAACAGGGACCTGAGGCCAGCAAAACCGTTGATGCGTGCGTACAGTTCGGCCAGATCCCTGGCGCTGTCGAAAGCGTGCGGGTGCTTCTTCCTGACATTCGGGGTGTTGTAGTACCAGGCCTCGAGCTGATTCAGGGGTTCCAGATAACGGAAGCCGGCCTCGTTGAGCGAGATTTTAGCCAGTTTGGCCCGATCGGTCAGATCGAAGTGCCTTTTCGCCGGCCGGAAGAACGCATCCAGGTTGAAATTGGTCAGTACCGTGTTGGCCTTCTTCCTCAGCACCCGGTTGAGGCATATCTGCGCCTGTTCCATGGTGTGTTTCGAATATCTCGCAAGGTTGTAGAACAGGTATGCCTCGTTTTCAGTCAAGAATGGCATGTGCCGGATATTTTCCAGCAGCCAATTGAAAAAGCCGGTGGCATCGCTATGTATTTTCGGGTAGGCCGCCTGCAGATCCGGTCTCATGAAATAGAGCAGGAGCACCTTGTGGAAGCCATTGCGCGCCAGTTCGAGTCTGTCCGCATCGGCATCGCTCAGCTGTTCTTCGTGGATGCCATGCAGCCTGATCCAGTCACAGAATCCGTTGAATGCTGCAGGGTTGTCGGCGAGTCCGGGAAAGGTCTTCTTCAGGTCGGCGCGCCTGTGGTAGACATCCATGGTGCGCTGGACTGGGTTGGCTCTGTCCATGCAATGCTGGTACCGCTCCAGCAGCAGGGTAAGGTTCTCTTCGTCCTTGCCGGTGTTGCTAAGCCAGCCTCTGAAATTCTCGTCGGGGCCATACCAGGCGTTCGGAAAATGTTTCAATACATCCTCGCGGGTCAGCAGTATGCCGTGGATTACGGGCGGCACGGGGAAGCCGAACAGCAGGGCCGTCGGTGTCATCAGGAATTCGCAGAAGGCGTCCGGGTCCGCTTCCGGGGAAGGGAAGCTGACATGATGGCGCAGGCAGTGCCGGATCACCTTGTGGAATACCCGCGAAACGGGGATGTCGTTGGTCAGTGTACCGTACGCGAAGCGGTACTCCTGTGATTCGGTAAAGTCTGCGGCAAAAAGTTTCTTCGCGTAGAGATCGAACAGCCTGGCCAGATCGGGGTTGTCGCCGAGTTCGTGCCGGTTCTGGTGCTTCGACAGTATATCGGGCTTGTTCGGGTTAAACCCGCTGAAGTGAAAGAACGACAATGGCAGGTCGTCGACGAAGAATTCGCCGTTCGTTTCCCTCACGCAGCGTTCATGGAGGTTCCAGTAGGCGGCATTGTAGGACGGATCGTGCAGTATGAAGGTGTCCGCGTAATAGGCCGGTACCAGGTCCATCCACTTCTGGTCGACGAACAGTCCATTAGGTATATCGACAACGCAGTCAAGATAGAGCTTGCCTATCCACCAGTTCAGCAACTTGCCGCTCGTTGCGTTGTTGCGCAGGCCGATGAAGCCGAGATTGTACGTGCCACTCTGCAGTATGCCGACCTCGGAAGGCGAGGCGTTGTCGTAGAACGGCTCGCGCATGTGCGGCGTCAGCACGACGGAATGCGTATCCAGCGCATCCCAGACCTTGTCCAGTGGCTTGGCAACCAGAATGTCGGGATCGATGTAAGCGATTTTCCGGATCTCGGGGTTGCGCAGGAGGTGCTTGAGGGCAAAGGGTTTTACCGCGGTATTGAGTTCCAGGATATTGTACTGATACGGAAATATATCGGCGCCTGGCAAACCGATATCGCCGAGGTAGAGGGTGCTGAACCGCTCCTTTGCGACATCGAACTCCCCGTCCATGATATCCACCAGCAACACGTAGAATTGCGCGCCCGGATGGTGTTCCAGAAAGCTGTCGCACAGTACCCGAGCCACGGCAATATAGTTCTTGGAAACTATGGTCAGTGCAGTAACCCCGGTAAATTCAGTCATCCAGACACTCCGTGCGCTAAGGTTTTGGTCAGGTCTTGCTGTTGCTGCCCGCAGGCGCGGTGGCTGCGATGATGCCGAGCCGGGCTCGCCGGGTCGTGCGTGACCACACTGGTCGCTTGGTGCCCGCTCCCCCGTACGACGCGCCTTTCGCCCGGGCTTGCCGGGCAACTACCGATTGATGTTTGATAATTACAACACAACCTGCGGGATTATAAAGTAAATATAACTGCTGAATAGGTGTGTTGATCTTGCGCCCGCCCCGGCCGGCATGTAATCATGCATGTATCTGAAAAACAATCAGATACGAACAGTCGTATGGCCGCGTGACGGGTGTTCCCGCAAGGTTGCCGGCTCACTGACGTGCAGTAGCCGACTTGGCGGCGGTTACGCGAATCGGCAACTGTCCCGCTCGGGCGTAGGGGAAGTTGAGTTCCCGTCATGTTTCGGAATAGCTAGAGTTGCGGTCGGGAGCCAGTATCCCCGAATACCAGTATGCGAAGCAAACAGGATGACGAGCAAGTCCATGCCGTCACAGAGAAAGCGTTTTCACCCGAATACTATCTCGACCGGTATCCGGACGTACTCGCTTCGGGGATAGACCCGCTCGAGCATTACCTCAATACCGGCTGGTGCGAGGGGCGGGATCCGGCGCCGGCGTTTTCAACCAGTTTTTATCTGCAGGACAACGCGGATGTCGCCGAATCCGGCATCAATCCCTTCTATCATTACCTGATTACAGGTATCGATGAAGGGCGGCGTCCGGTACCGCTGCCTGCCATCTACGGCGATGAGCAGCAATATGAATTCGTACGCGCGATCGTTGCGCCTGCGTTCGATGCGGACTTCTACGCGCGGCACTATCCCGGTCACCGGCAGCAGATACGCGACCCGCTGGAGCATTTTCTCCTGGTCGGCTGCCTGCAGGGTTATGATCCGACGCCGAACTTTTCCACCTCGTATTATCTGCAGGCGAACCCGGATGTCGCGGCGTTCGGCGTCAATGCCTTTTACCATTACCTGACCCAGGGGCGCAGGGAGGGGCGGCGGCCTTCATCGCGGCCAGGCGCAGGCCGGTTGCCGCAGGAAGCCGGTCATCCTGCAACCGGCTACCGCACCGCGGAGCTGCCGGCTGCACCCGCAGCGGAGGAATGGCATGCGCTCGCGGACCGGATCAGGCAGGTCGGCAGTTCTGCCGCAGTACCGGTCGTGGATGTCGTGATTCCGGTCTACAAGGGTTACGCGGAAACGCTGAACTGTATCTACCAGGTATTGAATGCGGAGAACAGTGCGGCGTACGAGCTTGTCGTGATCAATGATCGCAGCCCGGACGACAAGCTGGTGGCCAAGCTGCGGGAACTCGCTGGCAGCGGTCTGATCAGTTACCGCGAAAACGATGAGAATCTGGGCTTCGTCAAGACCGTCAATCTGGGAATGGCACTGCATGAAGACCGGGACGTGATCCTGCTGAATGCGGATACCGAAGTCTATCGCGACTGGATCGACAGATTGCGGCGCGCGGCATATAGCGTCGACCGTGTGGCGACGGTCACGCCGTTCTCCAATAGCGCGGAAATATGCAGCTATCCATACACGGTGCGCGACAACGACATGCAGCTGGAATTGAGCTACCGGGAGCTCGACCGGCTCGCGGCGGAGATGAATGATGCGCAATACCTGAGGTTGCCGACCGGCATCGGGTTTTGCATGTATATCCGCAGGGAGTGTCTGCGGGAGATAGGCGCGTTCGATGCGGCCGAATTCGGCAAAGGCTACGGTGAAGAAAACGATTTCTGCCTGAGAGCGGCAGAGAATGGATGGCTGAATCTGATGGCAGCCGATACCTTCGTCCGTCATCTCGGTGGCGCGTCGTTCGGTGCGGAGAAGCAGGAACGGGTACTCAATGCGATCCGCATCATCAACAAAAAATATCCCGGCTACGACAGAATGATACAGGATTTCCTGTATGAGGATCCGGTGCGGCCTTTCAGGAAGAACATCGATATCGCGCGGTTGCGGCGGCGGGCGGGTAACAGGATATTCCTCATGATCGGCCACAACTGGGGTGGCGGCACCGAGAAGCACATGCAGGATATGGCGGCGCAGCTGCAGCAGGAGGGTGTCGAGGTGTATACCATGCGGCCCGACCTTCACAACAGTCTGGTCGGAAACATCCATTGTCCCGGGGCAGAGCACATGCCGAACCTGCCATTGTTCGATGTCCTGAGCGGGGTTGAGCACAATGCCGCCGTCCTGCGCGATTACGGTATTACCCATGTGCATGTGCACAGCCTGGCAGGATTCGATGAGCGGATCTTGACGGCGCTGCCGGAAGCGATGCAGCGCGCGGGCCTGGATTTCGATATGACGCTGCATGACTATACTGCCATCTGTCCCAGGATACATCTGTGCGACGAGCAGGGCAGGTATTGTGGTGAGCCCGATGAAGAGACGTGCAGGCGCTGTATCGAGCAACACGATTCGCCATTCGGGCAGGTAGACATCCGTGCGTGGAAGCGGGCTAACCATGATCTGCTGCAGCGGGCGCGGAAGGTGTTCGTGCCCAGCGAGGATGTGCGGAGCCGGATGCACGGTCATTATCCGGACCTGACATATACGCTGAGGATGCACCCGGAGCCTCGGCCCGCCATGAGTCTGCCGATGTGCGCACGGCGCAAGGCAGGCGAAATGCTCAAGCTCGGCGTCATCGGCGCGATCGGGCCGCACAAGGGCTCCAATCTCCTGCTAGCCTGCGCGCAGGATGCGCTGGCCAGACGCCTCCCGATCGAGTTTGTCGTGATCGGTTATACCAATCTCAGTGACCTGGAGGGCATGCCGAATGTCCTGGTCACCGGTGAATACGATGACCAGGATGTATACGACCTCATCCATGTCTACCGTGTCCATGCCGCATTCTTCCCGGCGACGTGGCCGGAAACCTATTCCTATACCTTGTCGATCGCCATCCGGGCGGGGTTACGACCGTTGGCTTTCGATATCGGTGCTATCGCTGAGCGGATGCGGACGCTGGGATACGACGGCCTGCTCATGCCGTTCGAGGCCAGTACGTCGGCGCGTGCGGTGAACGACTTCATCCTGGATACGGCGCAGACCTTTGCCGGACTTACGGGAGCCGTCGTGGATTTCATGCGCTATGACAGCCTGGTCGAGGATTACTATCAGTTGCACTGAATGCGCACTAGGCCACCGGTCGTGGCTTGAATTTTTGTCAGGATCTGACGCGGCAATCCGCAGCTACAATGAAGCCAGCAGGTGCAAGGCAGGAAGGATGTGGATCCGCAATGGAATACCTGAGAACCCCTGGGGGGCGGTCGAGGAATGCAGATTGAATTAAGCAGAGAGATGATCTTGGAGCTGCGCCGCAGGGGAATAACGACCTTTCATCATGCGGGCGTTACGCTGCCCAGAGCTTCGGTCTTCGAGCCACCATGCAGTCTGAAATGGATGTCCGTCCAGTATTCACTGGAGATGGGGGCGTTCAGCTACGCAGTCAGCGGCTTCTATTTTGCCTGCCGTATAGGCCGCTACTGTTCGTTCGGGGAAAATGTGCAAATCGGTCGTCACTCGCATCCGCTGCATTATTTCAGCACTTCGCCGTTCTTCTACACACCATACAAGGACGTGCTCGATCAGGATGCACCGCCCGGGGTGGAGATCAGTCCAGGTGCGGATTACCAGCGCAACACCCCACCGGTGCAGGCGCGGACGACGCAGATCGGGAATGATGTCTGGATCGGGCACGGCGCATTCATCCTGCCCGGTGTGAGCATCGGCCACGGTGCAGTGGTTGCGGCAGAGTCCGTCGTCACCAAGGACGTACCGCCCTATGCCGTAGTGGCGGGGTCGCCCGCCAGGGTGCTGCGATACCGTTTTCCGGAGCGCGAAATCGAATCACTCCTGACGGTCGGCTGGTGGGATTACGCACCGTGGGATCTCAAAGGCGCGAGTGTCGACGACATACCGCGATTCATCGACCATGTGGCGGGTATGCGCGCACGGGCTGTTGCAACCTATGCACCGGGCAAGGTGCGACTCGCGGACCTTGCCGGCCAGGCTTAGGGTATATCCATGCGCGTGATCTTTCTGCATTTGCCCAAGACTGCTGGTCAGTCCGTGCATGCGGCATTGCTCAGGGCGTTCGGTCAGGAGGCGGTATGCCCGGCGCGGATCAATGACCAGCTGTGTGTCATGAGTCGGGCGCAGCTGGCCAGGTACCAGGTATTTTCCGGACATTTTGACTGGACCCTGCTGGATTGCCTGCCGGGTCCGAAATACGTGTTCACCATCCTGCGCGATCCGGCTGAGCGGATCCTGTCGTTTTATTTCTACCTCCGTAACAAGGCGGCTGACATGGATCCGGATGCTCTGGCAAGGCCCGAACACCAGGGTCTGAAAGCAGCGCTGGAGTTGTCGCCGGACGACTATTTTACCGGTGGTCAGCCGCATCTCAGAACGTTCATCGACGATCACTATGACAATTTCTACACGTATTACTTCGCAGCCAGGCACTACATGGGGCGCAGGTTGCTGGTCGGACTGCAGGGGCGTGGCGCTGTGACGGAGCAGGACATACTCACCACGGCGCTGGACAATCTCACGGCGCTCGACAAGGTATTCTCGATGGAGCGCATGCCGGAGGTCTTCCGGACCATCGCGGACCTGGGAGGTCATGCCGTGGCGGACGGGCCCGGATTCCAGCTCAACCGGAACGAGCAGCAGATGCCGGAAGACAGGAGGTTGCGGCTGCAAGCGATGGAGTCGTCTTCCGCGGCAATAGCGCGGCTCGGCGAGCTATGCCGGCTGGATGACAGAATCTGGTCGATGTACAAGTAGATGCTGTGTTGGGGTAAACAGTCAGAACCGGCTCCAGGGTGCGCGCAGACCATGGTGCGGCAATCGCGGCCGGGCGGTCACGCCGCTCCCGCACTGCCATATCCGGTCGCTGCGTGCTGTGAGACCTGCCGAGACTGCGTGCCCGCTCCGAGGTGTCCATGAACTCAGGACTGGACGACGACCGAATCCTCGCGGTCATCGAGCCCGCTTTCTCCAGGGAATATTACCTGGAGCGGAATCCCGACGTCGCAAAATCGGGTGAGGATCCGCTGCTGCATTTCGTGAACCAGGGATGGCGTGAGGGCAGGGACCCTTCGCCGGCCTTCTCCATGCGCTACTATTTGGAGAACAACAGCGACGTAACGGGGTCTGGGGAAAACCCGTTCTACCATTATCTGACCACGGGTATCGTGGAGGGGCGTCGACCCGTACCTCTGCCAACCGCGTTCAGGAACGAGCAACAGCTCGAACTGGTGCGTCGGACGCTGGTGCCTGAATTTAACGGCGAATTTTATACCCAACACTACCCAGAGCATAAAATCGAGATACTGGATCCACTGGAGCACTTCCTGCTGCTGGGATACGCGCGCGACTATGATCCGGCGCCCTGGTTTTCCGTGGCGGATTATCTCGCTGCAAACCCCGATGTCCGGCAGGGGGGTATCAATCCCTTCTACCACTATCTCGTCCTGGGTCGCATGGAAGGGCGCGCCCTGATTCCGGATGCAGCTGGCGCGGTGCCGGCCCAACCGGATACGGTGCAGAAATCCCTGGTCGAAAGCGAATTTGACGCTGCCTACTATCTGCAACAAAATCCCGATGTACGCGCTGCTGGGATCGCGCCGCTAGATCACTACATGAACTCCGGCTGGCGGGAAGGGCGTGATCCATCGCCCGACTTCTCCACTTCCTACTACCTGCAGGCAAATCCAGACGTGCGTGCGGTCGGTATCAATCCATTTTTCCACTACCTTCACACGGGCAGGCAGGAAGGACGTGCGCCGGTTTTGCCTGGTGGATATATCGCACAAGCCCTGTATAACCTGCGCTCGCTGGAGGGGGAACTCGAAGAATGGTATTCCCGCGAGTTACCCGGGCTGCAGTCGGGCGCCGCCGACTCGCTGTCACAACGGCTTGCGGGGTGCCTGGCAGATGGCGCGGCTCGTTTAGTCGTGTCACTCGGGCACGACGACTACCGCAGTATCGCAGGCGGGGTGCAGAACTGCATTCGCCTCGAACAGCACGCAGTGCAGGATTGTAATGCGATCTACCTGAATCTTAATCCCGCATTGCCGCTGCCTGTGCTTTCTTCCGAACTGAATCCAGAAAAACTGCTGCTGTACATCATCTGTAACGGCGAGCATCTTGGCATGGTATCGGCGCAAGACTGCCTGACTGTCCTGCAAGGGCTACCACAGCCCCGGTGCCGAGTCGACCTGGTCGTGCATGCGCTGCTCGGGTTTTCTGCGGAATTCGTTACGCAACTTGCACAATCCGTCGTCAACGGCAGCTGCCTGTATTGGCTGCATGACTACCAGACACTCTGTCCCGGGTACAACCTGCTGCGGAATACAGTCAGATACTGCGGTATACCGGCGGCGGATTCCATGGCATGCGCGATCTGTATCTATGGCGAGGAACGCCAGGCCCAGCTACCGCGTATGCAGAAGCTTTTTTCAGCACTCGATTTCACTGTGCTTGCGCCTTCGCAATCTGCGGCGGAATTGTGGCGCGGGAACACCTCGCTGCAGTACCGCGAACTCCACGTACAGCCGCATACCCGGTTCATCGATCACGCAGACCCGCCGTCACCTGCCACGAAACCCGAAGACGGTATGCTGCGGATAGCATTTCTGGGGTTTCCGCGCCTGCACAAGGGGTGGCCTGTCTTCATGCGGCTGGTACAAGCCTGCCGTCACAACCCGGCGCTAGAATTCCACGTGTTGGGCGAGGAGGAGCACGGGCTTCCAGCCGGCGTGCATTACACCCCGGTGCGGGTGTCGGAATGGGACCCGGCGGCGATGCAGATGGCCATGTCGCGACTCGACATCGATATTGCGTTCGTCTGGTCAATCTGGCCGGAGACCTACTGTATCACCGCGCACGAGGCTGTCGCCGCGGGTGTGACCGTGGTGACCAATGCGCAGTCCGGGCACGTGGTGGAAATGGTGCGTGAGCTTGACTGTGGCCTGGTATTCCGCGACGAGGAAGAGATGCTCGGGGCATTCAAGTCGGGGTTGATCAGGCAGCTGCTGACGGCGTTGCGAGCCCGCGGGCAGGTGCGGCCACGGTTGCTGGAGTACAGTGCCATGAGCCAGGATTCACTGGGGTTAGTCAAAAAATAAATACTGCCTGAGCGCCCTGCGCATTGGACCGTTGGTGTTCACCCGAACACCTGCCAGCACCGGACATCAGATACAGGGAGAGAAGTGTTCGTGATATGCATTGAAGTGCGCCGAGTCCCTGCATGCCCAAGCATGTGAACCGAAGCCGTTGACGCAGCCTTTCCTAGGGGTGACATGTTGTCAGCTTGATGTTGCGTGTCATTGTGGCAGCCTGCGAGGCGGCGCCAGTAAATGGCAAGCAGGAGGCTGGGTGACTACTGTGATAATTCCTTTGTCTTACAATGAGCTCGGTTCATGAAAGGCGCGCAGCCACGTCATTTGGAAAGGCCGGTAAATCGTTTTATCATCGGTGCACACGGGCAGGCGGAATCAGGCTTATTTTAGAATGTCCCGCTCACTGCTTCACCAGCTGACTTGGTGAGTGGCCCGTAAGTGCGTATCACTGCGCTGAATCAGGTGAGCTGATTGCCCGCGACTCGGATATGCACAAATGTGAATTGGAAATCATTCTCAACCGACGAGATCACCTGCACGCTGCCGCAGTACATCGAAAGCTTGTGGCAGTTGCTAACTTAGGAGGAGAAGCATGAAATCGAGAACCCTACTCAAATTTACACTGCTTGCAGCAGCCTGCTATGCCGGCGGCGCAGCGGCCGATGGCTTTGTCGATGTGAAGCCGTTCATGGGAGACTTCCACGGCAGCGGTCTGGAAATGGCAACGCCTTATATCAAGGCGAATGACGCGAACAGCGACGGCTACCCGGAGAGTATCACCTTCCAGTACAGGGTTTACACCGCCGGCACATCCAGTCTGGTAGCGGCGACACCGCCAAGGATATTCCCTACGCCCGCAATACCGGTTGGCTGCTCACCCGCTAGTCCCATAAGTTTCGATTTTGACTATGACTATACGGCCAGGCGGCGTGGCGCCGCGCTTGACAGTACGGGCAGCCTGGTCGGTGCAAGCAATCGCATTCACTCCGGTATCAACATGTGGTTGGATTGCTGGGATGGCTCAGATGATGTATTCGTCACCGCCGTAGCGATCTATTCTGCGGATCTGTCCGGCGCAACATCCGTTTGGACCAAGTACTTTGCTGGTGTTGAGCTGGCCGGTATGGATGGTGTAGACACGGATGATAATCTAATCAGCGACACACTGATGCTGGGGCTGTCGAAACAATCTACCGCTGTCAGCGAGGATTTGCTTGTGGTTGCGGTTAATCCGCAGACAGGTGCGACTGTATTAACGCCGAGATTCTATCCGACGCTGAGATAACTTCTCCGATAATCTATACCTGCACACCAGCCGACAGCGTCGGTTGGTGTGCCTTGGTATGGCTACTCCCGGTGGCGCTGTGCCACGTACTTTGCAGGGATGAACGGCTATTGCAAGGAAATATCAGTTACACCTACTGTAGGTGATAAATGAAAATCCGGGTTTCAAGCTGCCTTAATTGATGTAAATTGCGGCTGTGACTAAACCCAAGCTCAGAATGCCGGTCGCTAATGCGACATAAATAATTTGTCTCACGGAGTTTGATGTCGAGGGTAGGATGGCGATCCATTGCTTTACCAGCATTTCTTTCTCCTATCTCGCCAAGGCACGGGTGCTGGCCTGGAGCCTGAAGCGTTTTCATCCGGACTGGGTATTCACCGTCTGTATCACAGATCACGCTCCCGAAGGGTTCGATTTCAATCTGGAGCTGGAGCCTTTCGACCGCGTACTGTGGACTGATGCACTGCCGGTGGAGAATTTACCGGGGTGGTTGTTCGGGCACGATGTCGTGGAGGCCTGTACAGCCGTGAAGGGGCCGGCGATGCGGCAGCTCGCCGCACAGGAAGATGCTGAGAAGATCTTCTATCTCGATCCCGACATCGCTGTCTTCGCTTCCCTGCAGCCGCTGGTGGAGATGCTGGACGAGGCCGCGCTGCTGCTGACGCCGCATCAGCTGGAGCCGGAGACGAGATCGATGGCAATCAAGGACAACGAGCGCACTGCGCTGCGACTGGGTGTCTACAATCTCGGTTTCGTCGCGGTCCGTAACGACGTGCGCGGACGCGCATTCCTGCGCTGGTGGAACGATCGCCTGCTCGATTACTGTTATGACGAGCCCGAACAGGGTATCTTCGTCGACCAGAAGTGGTGCGACCTGGTACCGGCGCTGTTCGACGGAGTCCGCATCGTGCGGGATCCCGGCTATAACGTCGCCAGCTGGAACCTGAGCAACCGGACGGTACGCATCACCGCAACGGGAGACATCCTCGTCAATGGCAGTCTGCTGCGGTTTTTCCATTTCACCAAGTTGGGCCCGCTCGGTGATCTCATGACGCAGCGCTACGCGCAGGGCAATACCGAGGTCTACGAGCTGTGGGCCTGGTACCGGCGTATGGTAGAGCGTTTTGCCGCACCGCAGATTCCGGACGGGTGGTGGTACTACGGGCACTACGACAATGGCGAGGCGATCACCAAGGCGCAGCGTGTGCAGTATCGTCTGCGTCCGGATCTGCAACAGGCCTTTCCGGACCCGTTCGCCGCGGCCCAGGGCGGGTATTTCGGCTGGCTGCACAGCCGGGAACGCGCATGAACCCGCGCGAACATGCAGTAGTGGCTTGGAGTTGAGCAGGTGAAAAGGCCGTCTTTCCTGATCGTCTCAGAGCCCAGGACCGGGAGCAACAATCTGTCCTACTGTCTGGATGCCCATCCGGACCTGGCCGTGGGCAACGAATTGCTGCACCCTAACAACGGCGTGCGGCCGGAGCAGTATGGATTGGACAACGCAATCGCGCACGCGGACGGCTACCCGTGTTATCACTGGATCGACCGGGTCGGCCAGGATATGCGGATGCGGGTGCTGGCGGATCTCTTCGAACGCCATAATGGTTTCAAGATCCACAGCCAGCATGTGCCGGTCGAGCTGCTGGCCTCGATTGCCCATGATTTCGACTGTTTCATAATCCTGACCCGGCGTGCATCGCTGTTCGATCAGGCGATTTCCAACTACATCGCGACGGCGCGCAATCGCTGGCATGCCGACGAGAATCCGACCCGTACGGTCGACGTTCAGTCATTCGAGATAACCGCGGCACACTTCGAGGAATGGCTGGAAGCCATGCTCGCGGTCCGGTATGCCCTGTGGCGCCAGCTGCGCAAACAGGCGGACCGGGTCATCATCGTGGACTACGACAGCTTCTACGCAGGAACACAGGCAACCCGTGTGCAGCGGGTTAACGAGCTCTATCGCAAGCTGGGGCTGCGGACGCTGGATGACTGCGAAACGCAGACGCAGGCGGCAGCGCTCGCACGGCTGCAGCACTACCTGGACAGCAGCAGGCAGAAACTTACCGGTGCGGACCTGGCGCAATCGCTGGTGGGGAATTATGCGGAGATAACCCAGGTCTACGCGCACTGGGCCAAGCGTTCCCAGGACAGGCTCGCCCTGACCTGATCTCCCCGCCGGGACCAGGGCTGCGCAGGACGGCCTAGAGGTTCAGCGCCACCTTCGCAGAGATCGCGATCTTGTACACGATATCCAGCAGGTCGATGCCGAACTGGCGGTATTTCTTGTCCACCTTGGGCAGCACCAGGATCTCGTCACCCGGGCCGATGCGCGCATCCCCGGGGCTGACAATGTCCACCGCTGCATTCGGGTGGTGCACGATCACCTTCGCGGTGTCGGCCCGCTCCGTGTAGTTGCCCGCGAGCCGGATGTAGTCCTCGGCCGTCCAGCCCTCACGCCAGGTGGCGGCGTGCATCATGAGGACCTCGCCGGCGACCTTGACGATCTGGGTGCGGGTCGGGATGACGATGGTATCGTCCGGCTCTAGCAGGATGTTCTGTTGCACGCCGTCCTGCGTGGTGACCACGCGGCCCAGCGGATCGATCAGCCGGGCGCGCTCCGCGAACGTTTCCACCAGCTTGGCTTCCTGGGTGCGTATGGCGGCTTCGTTGCTCGACCCAGAGAGTGCCAGCAGCGAGCTGCGTTCGAGCCGGAACAGGCTGTCGTTGATGGCATCCTTCTGCGAGCGCGCAACAGAAACCCGGCGCAGGTAGATGGCGTCGGTGTTGGCCAGGGCACGGTTCACCGCGATGTGATCGAGCACGTCCACGAGCCGGGCGCCGCGCCTGATCGAGAGCACCGACGGTCCCTCGTGCTCGCCCTCGATATTGACCAGGATGGTGTCGGCCCTGCCGTCGTCGCGCAGCGTGACGGTGTCGCCGTCGTGCAACGGGCTAGTGCGGAAGTCCGCCAGTGACAGGGTCTGGTTGAAGGGCTGGCCGTCGCGCATGCCGACCAGGGTCACCTCTGTCGCCTGCGCCGCCTGCGGGATGATTTCGAGCACCCCGGCACCGGTCGCGGCACCATCCTTCAGTTCCACCAGCGCGGGGCGGGCGACATTGCCGGCCAGTTCGACCACGGGACCGCGGTGACGTACCAGGACGGTATCGTTGTCCTGCAGCTGGGGTATGGCGATGCGGCCCTGCAGCAGGAACTCGTACAGGTCGATGGTGGCAATGGTCTTGTCCTTGCGCAGGATGTCGATGTTGCGGTAGCTGCCCAGTGCCGGGTCTATGCCGCCGGCCAGATCGAGAAAGAACAGGATGCTGTCCGAGGGGACGCCGTCGTAGCGCCCCGGCTTGTTCACGAGGCCGGTGACGAATACCGCCACCGGCTGTGCACTGACCAGGTTGGTGTACACCTCGACGTTGCTGGTATAGACCTTGCGCACGTGTGCCTTCACGGTCGGGGTGAGTTCGCCATTACGCACGCCTTCCAGCCGCAGCGGGCCGATATCCGGCAGGAAGATGTTGCCCTGGGAGTCGACGGTGTAGACATCGTTGATCTCGATCGCGCCCCAGGTGCGGACGTTGACCCGGTCGCCCGGCGCGATGACATAGGCGGGGTTCAGCCCGTCTTCGCGGGTCTTGAGAAAATTGCCGGTGAACAGGGCGGCGCCGAAGGGCTGCACGCCGGCTGCCGGCGGTGCTGCCGGCATGCCGGCGGGGTCGCCGCCAGCGTCCGCCGCCGGCACGGGCAGTGCGACGCAGCAGGCCAGCAGCAGGATGAGTCGGACGATCAGTGAACGCTGCATGGGATGATACCTTCCTCCGGTTGCAAGCCTGCGCATGCGCGGGTGGCTGATGATTCTAACTCAAATCCGCGCATGCTCGCGGATCGCCGCGATCAGGAGCGACCCGATGCCGAACGCCAGCATGACGCCCAGCACGACGGTGATGATCTTCACGAGGCGCTGCGGGTGCGTCGCCTGGTCCGGTACCGACGGCGAGACGATGGTGGCCAGGTAGCGGTGCTGGCGCGCCGCCTCGGTTCGTGCGACCTCGAGCGACGCCAGCGCGGACTCGTATGCCTTGGTGGCGAACTCCTTCTCCATGAGCAGAGGTTCGAAGCCGGCAATCGTGCTGCTCAGGCTGTCGTCCTCCGGATTGGTGAGCCTGCGGTTTTCGCGCGCGATCTGCTCATTGAGCGAGTCGATGCGGTTCTGCAGCGCCTTGGCGCGCGGTGAGTCGGCGCGCATGTAACCGATGATCTCGGTGAGTTCGGCCTGTGCCTTGGCCAGATCCGCTTCCAGCTGGGTGCGGATCTCCATGACCGCGGCTGCGGAATCGGCCGGGTTCAGTTCGTTGGCAACCAGCTGGCGGCTGAGAATCGCGGCGCGCGCGGCCGCCAGGCGCTCCTCGCCGAGACGTACTTCGTCGCGGGCGAGATCGAGCCGGTCCATTTCCGCGCGCTGCGACAGCTCGTTGACCAGCTGCTCGCTGTACTTGAGGATGGCGCCGGCGAATTCGGCTGCCTGCGCGGCGTTGAGTGCGCGCACATACAGCGTGGAAATGCCGGACTGCATGTCGAAATCGACGTTTACCCGCTCCAGGTAATAGTCGAAGGCGTCCTCGAAGCTGGCATCGCGGGACAGTTTCGAGAACCAGTCCCCGGCCTCCTGGTAGTGCCTGATGAATCCGTGCTCCCGTTCCAGGCGCGCGAGCACGTCGCGCGACAGGATGTAATCACGCACCGTCATGGCATCCTTGTCCGAGCCCGTGCCCGGCAGGGTGCCGAGCAGCGAGTCCAGGCCGCTCGTCGTGCTGCGGTCGACCGACTGGATGCTGTATTTCGCCTCGGACTGGTAATAGTCGCTGGCGATCAGGCCGTAGTAGAGCACGGCGAGCAGGGAGGGGATGCCGACCCACCAGCGAAACAGCCGCTGCAGTCGCCGCACGCGGGCCTTGCGCAGGGTCTCGAAGTCGTCCTGTCTGGTGTCTGCTGCCATCAGGCCGCCTCGTAGAGCTGCTCCGCTTCCTGGATGGAAGCGCACAGTTGCAGCTTGCCGTCGATCAGTACGGCGCAGGTGTCGCAGAACTGCCGGATCGTGGCGAGGTTGTGCGAGACCAGGATGACGGAAGAGCGCTCGCGGCGTTCACGGAAGGCATTCCGGCACTTGTCCTGGAACGGCTTGTCGCCGACGGCGGTGACCTCGTCGATGAGATAGACACTGAAATCGATCGCCATGCTGAGGGCGAAGGCGAGGCGCGATTTCATGCCGGTGGAGTAGGTGCGCACCGGCATGTGGAAATAGTCCCGCAGTTCCGAGAAGTCGTGCGCGTAGCGCGACACCCGGCGCACGTCGGCACCGTAGATGCGCGCCACGAAGCGGGTGTTTTCCTCGCCGGTCAGGCTGCCGTTGAAACCGCCGGTAAAGCCGATCGGCCAGGATACGCGCCGGTGCCGGATGACTTCGCCGCTGTCCGGCTGTTCGATGTCGGCCAGGATACGCAGCAGGGTGGACTTGCCGCTGCCGTTGCGCCCCAGGATGCCGATATTCTCGCCCGGCGGCAGGACCAGGGTGATGTCGTCCAGCACCTGGTTCATGCCGTGCCGCAGCGGGTAGGCCTTGGAGACGTGGCGGATCTCGATCATGTCAGCTCCAGGCGCCGGCGCGCCATGCGCTCCAGTACCAGTCCGCTGTAGGCGAAACCGAGAATCCAGAACAGCAGGTAACCGAGATCGACATGCACCGCATGATAGCTGGGGAACCAGCCGCCGCGGACCAGTTCCACGCAGTGCAGCACCGGGTTCCACAGCAGCAGTTCGCGCGCCGCGGTCGGCAGCTCGTTGGCGGTGAAGAACAGGCCGGAGATGAAGAACATCGGCCGCATGATGAGCGGCACGATACGTTCGACCAGCCGGGTGTACGTGCCCAGCGCGGTCAGAAAGATGCCGATGGCCGCGCCCAGCAGGCTGGCCAGCAACATGCCGCCCATGACTGCCAGCAGGCTGTCGATGTGCAGCTCGCCGAGGTACAGGCTGTGCGTGCCCATGATGATCGCAAATACCGTTATCAGGGTGACGACCTCGAGACTGACCCGCGCGATCACCAGGTCCAGCGGGCGCACCTGCGGGTAGAACAGCAGCCCCTTGTTCGCGCTGATGGCCGACTGCGAGCGGCTCATGGTTTCCCGGAACAGGTGATAGGGGATGATACCGGTGGTGATGAAACTGACGATGTCCATGCCATAAGGCAGGTGACGGTTGCTGAAGTAGAACAGGCCGTAGAAGGTCAGCACCCAGAACAGCGGTTCCAGCAAGGCCCAGATATAGCCGAGCTGATGGGCACCGTAGCGGGTGCGCGTCTCCCGGAGTACCAGGGCGTGTATCACCTGCAGCTGGGATTGCAGACCGGCCCCGAGCGACATGGCTACCAGTCGGTTCCCGGCGCGACGATGAAGACATCGGCAGCGAGGAAGCGCGCTCCGCCGAGGTTGCACACCAGCCGCGGCATGCCTGCAGGCGTGCCGCTGTCCGAGAGCAGCCTGAGGTAACGGCACGACCGGCCGCTGGCGGCATCATAGCGCCTGCCGGCCTCGAGGATCTGCCCGTCGAAGGTCGTGCGCTGGCCGTCCGCGAGAGCGGTGCTGGCGGCCAGCAGGGCGGCGTCCTGGTCGTTCAGCGCCGCAGCCGTGCTGCGTGCCGGCACCGCCGTGTCCACAGGCGCCGCCACCTGCGCGGGGATGGCGGTGCATCCCCCGGTCACGATGATGAGCATGCCAAGCAGCAGGACGCGGCCTGGGCGATGCAGGTTCGCGGTGGGTGCCGGTGCATACGCTTGCGCTTGTTGCGTGTTCATGACGTGCGGTAAGTGACCGGAAGTGCGGTGGCAGCGCGGTGCGTGGGATCCGGCGTGGCCGCTACGGCCGCTGTCTGCACGTGATTAGCCATGGTCGTTCGATGCTTCCTGCGTCATCTGGATGTAATTGACGCAGTTGCCATTACCCTGCCTCGAGCAGGTCGCACGGCAACTGCCAGTGGGGCATTTTACTGGGCGGTGCCGCATCCTGCATCCATTACCTGCCGCCTGCGTGGCCGCCCGCGCGGCCTGCTTCTCAACCACTGTGGAGGCTGCTAGCATTAACCGTCCGCGCCTGTGACGGCGTTGCGACGCCGGGGTCGATGGCAATCCATGCCTCCGGTACAGACGCCTGCCGGTCACGGCCGCTGCAGGGTCTCGAATACGGCCCGACAGACGCCGGTGCGCCGGGTCGCTGTGTGTGCAATATAGTAGTTAAAATTTTGAAAATAAGCGAATTTTGTTTTTTCTGCAGGGACGCGGGATCTTCGGTATTGTGGCTGCTGGGCCTTGCCCTGCTCTGGAGCGGGGTGGCGCAAGCGGCCTGTGTGCCTGCGCAGATCCTGCGTGACGACGTCCTGATCGTCGTCAATGCCAATGCCGAGCAGGGCACGGCGGTGGGCGATTATTACTGCACGCAGCGTGGCATCGATCCCGGCAATATCGCGCAGGTCTATCTTCCGGCGGTCGATACGGTCGCTCTGGACCAGTTCGTCGCGCTGCGCGACCAGCTCATCCGTTTCCTGCAGCAGCACACGTTGAGTGGCAGCGAGCCGCCGGTCGTGTGCGATACCGCGCTCGGCTACACGAAGTACTACTGTCCCGAGAGCGTCGACCAGATCCGGCGCCTGACACGTATTCGCTACCTGGTCTTGACCCGCGGGGTGCCGATCAAGTTCGAATTCACCGGCAGTTCACTGCCATACCTGCCGCGCACCAGCATCGACAACTATCTCCGCTTCTGGCTGCTTAACTATTACCCGCAGGATACGGAGTTCAGTAGCAACCAGCGCGCGGAGGATTTTACCGACGGCCGCGGCATGCGCACCATCGTCCCGGCGCGGGACCGGGAGTTCATCGTCGGTCGCATCGACGGTATTACGGCCGACAACGCCAAACAACTGGTGGATCGCGCGCTTGCCGCCGAGCGCAACGGTATCTACGGCAAGCTGGTGAGCAGCCGCTTCGGCAAGCTGGCCAGCGCCACCAATGCGAGCGGTGCGTACTGGAAGCAATGGCTGCCGGGCGGGCAGTACCGCACGGTGTATCCGTCCTGGCAGTACCTGCACGGCCTGTTTGGCGACCTGCTTACACCCGACACGCTGGCGGTGACCCACCGCCTCAACCCGCAATGCCTGACGCATGACGGTGACGGGATATCGCCACAGGACTGCGTGACACGCCTGACCGAGAACGCCCCCCTGACCGGAAATTCACCCGGCCCGGGTACCCCGTGGGGGGCGATCCCGAGAGCGGACCGCGCCCTGGTCTACCAAGGCTACGCGGACGGCTTCAGCTCGCAATACAGCTTCGATACCATGCTGAACTGGCGGGTCAATGACAGCTGCGCAACGCTCTGCGATCCGGCCGATCAGCTATGCCGGGCACTTTCGACCGACGCCTTCCGCGAGATCGACACGCGCTGCGTGCGCGTGGCGGACGGCTTCATGGGCTATAACCTGCAGTCCTTCCCGCTCGGGCTGATGTACGGCTCACCGACCGGCTGGTCGGTCGATGTCGCCACGGGCGCCGACCGCTGGAACCATATCTCTTCCGGCAGCATATCCTTCCGCGAGCCGCGGGTGCGGGAGGATACGGGTTTCGATGACAACAACAGCATCTGGTTCGAGGATGCACGGCAACTGCCCGGTGCAAGATGCTATGCCGGTGGCGACGACCTGGGGCAACCGCCGCAGGGTGCCTGTGCGACCGGCAACAAGATACTGATCAGCCAGATTGTGCCGGTGCCGGAACAGGCGCTGAATCCGGCTGCGCCGCAGGTGGTCACGGTACGTTTCCGCTATCGCGCATTGAATCTGAACCGGGATCTGCCGCTGCAGGCATGGCTGCTGGTGCATGAATCGGAGTACAGCGATGCGAACGTCACGATCACCGCCGACAATCAGATCGACTATCTGCGTACCCCGGCCGCATCCCTGTTTGCACCGCAGACCCCCGCCGACGGCGTGAGCTGGGGCGAGGCGGTGGCAACCTACACCCTCGACCCGGCACTGCACCGGCATCCGCAGCGGCTGTTCGATGCGTTCAAGGTCCGCATTCTCAGCACGGTCGAATTCGAGGGCCAGCTGGCCATCGATACCGTGTCGGTGGCCATCGACGGCGTCAATGTCCCGTTGCAGAATCCGAGCTTTAGCGAGGGTCACCGCCAGCTCTCCGGGGGGGACTCCGCGGCCAATTTTCTCGGCCGGCTCAACGGCGTCGCCTTCTGGGGCAACCTGACGCATCACGGCATCTCCAACGGCCGCTCCTTTGACACGCATCCCTACGAGACCCTGATCTATTTCCTGCGCGGCCTGCCGTTGGGCGATGCCGTCTGGTTTGCCGAAACCCGGAATGCGGGAATCCTGTACGGCGATCCGCTCTATTCGCCCATTGCCGTGCACCTGCACTATCTGCCGAATGCGCTACCCGGTGCCGAGCGCGACACCTTCGACCGCCGGGTGCCGCTGGTCCTGCGCGGCGATACCGTCAACGGTCGCGGCAGCGACGTGACGACGACCTACAGCATCGATTACTGCGCGGGCCGGGACTTCTTCGTCTGCGACCAGCTTGCAAACTGGGTGCCGGTGGCCGGCCTGCAGCACCGGCCGGGCGGTGGTCGTGACATGGTACTGGGCACCTGGGATGCAGCGCAGCTCGCGCCGGGCGGTTACACGTTGCGGCTGGCGGTCGCCAGCAGCAATGCCGCCACCGGCATGACCCAGACCTTTTACGATTATTATCCGTTGAGCCTGCAGGATACGCCGGTCACGCTGAACGGTACCATCACGAATGCGGCGGGATCGCCACTGTGCGCCATCGTGCTGGCCAGCGGGCGCCATGTCTATTCCTGCAATGCGAGCGGGGCGTTTGCGCTGCCCGGCCTGCCGCGGGAAGCGGACGGTCGGGTCAAGCTGCAGGTCTATGCCGACGGCTTCCGGCCCTATGTCGTCTATGTCGAAACGTCCGGTGTGCACAATATCGTGCTGACGGCCGCCGGGACCTGTCCTGACCACAATCCGAGCTATACGCCCGCTGTGAATACGGCCTGGCCTGGTCAGTACCGCAACATCACCGGCCGGATCCTGGACGCGCAGACCCAGCAGCCGGTCTGTGCGCTGGTGCTGGCCAACGGGCAGCACATGTTCTCCTGCGACGGCGGCGGCAACTATGCGCTGAACATCCCCCTCGATGCGAACGGTCAGTTCAAGCTGCAGGTCTACGCGGACGGCTTCGCACCCTACACGATCAGGCTGGATGAGCAGCGGACCGTGAATACTGTGCTGCTGGCGCACGCGAGCGCCTGCCAGTAAGCTGCGGCGGCAACACGGGCGTGCCACCACGGGGGGCGGTGGCTGGGATTGTCGCGATTCGGTGTTGTGCGGGTCTGTTGATAAGTTTGTCGTTTGCAGCAATTGTCAGATGCTTACGCAAGGATAGTTACAAACGTTTATATCTCAGGCAAATTGCGCGGTTGCCTATCTAAGCATTTTATCGAAAAGACGGCTCGAGAATTTGATGTACAGTATTTCTCCGAATGTCGAAAATCTCTCGTCGAAGCCGTCATTTTATTTGAATAAAATTATCCACGATAATGGCATATTTGTTGCTTGGGTTACGATCAATTTACCTATACAGTATCGTTGTTTGTCGAATAAATTTTATCGTTAAACTTGGCATTGATTATGCGTAAATTTAGGACAGAGGAAGCGTTAAAAATATTCTCAGGTGGTAAGCCATATACTGCCTGGGCAGAGGGAGAAATACTTCCGGGCTATCGGAATCCTCTTCCTGGGAATGCCGGCCAAAGAGTTTATTCAGAGGTGTTTTCACCACGTATCATTCCGCGTTTCCGCCTTCCGAGAGACAGTCGCGTTTTTACAGTGGGCTCTTGTTTTGCTCGCAATGTAGAAAGAGCATTGATGTCTGCTGGGATCGAAGTTGTTAATTCACCGCAACGCATTAATGTTGAGCCATCGCATCTAAACAAATACAACGCATTTGCAATCTGGCAAGAGCTCGCGATGGCTATTGATGACAGCTATGACGAGTCGCTCTGCTTAGAGGTAAAGCCTGAGAAATGGATCGACTATACGGGTAATGGATTTTATAAAACAAGGGATGCGCTTCTAGAGGCAAGGAATAAGATTCTAGCTGCGAATCTTCTTATTCGTGAGGCGGGTTTCTTCATACTAACATTGGGTCTTACAGAAGCATGGTATGACAAAGAAACGGGGAAGTATCTAAACATAACTCCGCTGGATGCGGCTCGTGCTACTCCAGATCGATATGAGTGTCATGTCTTGGATTATAATGACAATCTTGATTTCTCACGTCGCTTAATTGAGTTGGTTCGACGTGAAAATGATCACGTACGGATTGTCATTACCGTGAGTCCAGTTCCTCTTGTAGCTACATTCACAGGGCATGATATAGCTTTGCGTAATATGGTATCCAAAAGCACTTTGCGTGCTGTAGCGGATTCTTTAATCAATGAGTATGAATTCTGCGATTATTTTCCAAGCTATGAGATGGTTGTTCTCAGTAAACCAGAAGCTGCATGGATGCCTGATAGGAGACATGTTAGAGCTGAGTTGGTGAAAGAAATTACTGACTTATTCGTTAGAGAATATTTTATTCACTAACAAGTACGGGAGTTGTTATTAGCTCAATTGCTAGTATTCAATTTCACGTTAATTGCGTACATAAACTTACATATTAGAACGAAAGCCTTAAAAGCTTCGAGTATAAAAAAGCATTTTTGAGATGTTCTTTTGATGCGGATTGGCAAATTGTAAATTTAGTATTCGTTGTGGCGCCATCGTGGAAAAGAACATACTTGGTGCCGATTTCCAACATTCAGCATATATACGAAATTTGTATTATATTCGTCCGATGTTCGCAATAGCGTTCACATTAGATACACCAGCTCATAAAATGAGTACTACACAACAACAGTTGTGCCACCCTATACGGGTTGTCATAGGGATGGTGTGCTGACGGGGCGCTGAATAGGTTTGTTGATGCGGAGCCTGGAGGTATCAGTCGCGTCGGTTCGGTTACGGCTGCTACCGAGGCTCGCTAAGCCTTTGAATTTAATGGCGCTCCCTAGGGGATTCGAACCCCTGTTACCGGCGTGAGAGGCCAGTGTCCTAACCACTAGACGAAGGGAGCATATGGTCCACGGGCTGGAAAGCAGTGGTATTATACGCCGACACCTTCCATCCACAAGCGACACCTACTCCACCCATGCAACAACAGTGAGCGACGCAGGTCCGAGCCCCAGCCACGGCGAACCCAACATCATTCCCCGGTCGGCGCATCCCGTATCCCGGGCCAGCATCAGCCAGAATGCGCTGAAGGTGTTGTACCGCCTGAAGGAATCCGGCTACCAGGCACACCTGGTCGGCGGCGGCGTGCGCGACCTGCTGCTGGGCCGGGAACCCAAGGACTTCGATGTCGCGACCGACGCCCATCCCGAGGACGTGCGGCGCCTGTTCCGCAACTGTCGCCTGATCGGCCGCCGGTTCCGCCTGGCACACGTGGTGTACGGGCGTGAGATCATCGAGGTCGCCACCTTCCGCGCCATGCAGGACAGTGCCAATAACGGCGATGCACACCACGTCGACGACGAGGGCCGGATCGTGCGCGACAACGTCTACGGCACGATCGAGCAGGATGCGCTGCGCCGCGATTTCACCGTCAATGCCCTGTACTACAACATCGCGGACTTCTCGATCATCGACTATGCCGGCGGCATGGCCGACATCGAGGCCGGCGTGCTGCGGCTGCTGGGCGATCCCGAGGTGCGTTACCGCGAGGACCCGGTGCGCATGCTGCGAGCGGTGCGGTTCGCGACCAAGCTGGGCTTTCGCCTGCATCCCGAGACCGAGGCCCCGATCAAGACCCTGGCGTCCCTGCTGGACGATATCCCGCCGGCGCGCCTGTTCGAGGAGGTGCTGAAGCTGTTCCTCAACGGCTGCGCACTGGCCAACTTCGAGATGCTGCGGCACTACTACCTGTTCGGCCGGTTGTTCCCGTTGACCGAGGAGGCGCTCGCGCACGAGGAAAACAGCTTCCCGATCACCTTCATCGGCCGCGGCATGGAGAATACCGATGCGCGGATCGAGGGCGGGAAGCCGGTAACGCCGGCGTTCCTGTTCGCCGTCTTGCTGTGGGAGCCGGTGCGCGCCCGCGCGGCCGCGCTCGAGGCGCAGGGCCAGCATCCGGCGCAGGCCCTGCAGCATGCCGGTTCGCAGATCATCGAGGAGCAAGCCCGGGTGATGGCCCTGCCGCGCCGTTTCACCCTGCCCATGCGCGAGATCTGGATGCTGCAGCTGCGGCTGCAGCAAAAAGGCGGACGCCGCAGCCAGCGGGTACTGGCGCACCCGCGCTTCCGCGCCGCGTACGACTTCCTGCTGCTGCGCGGCGATGCGGGCGAGGTCGCGCGCGAGGTGTGCGTGTGGTGGACCGAATTCCAGGAGCTCGAACCGGAGCAGCGTGCCACGGCCGAGACCGGCAAGCCAGCGCGCCGGCGCCGGCGCGGCGGCCGGTCACGTCGCAAGGCGGCCCGGGAACCGGCTTCGTGACGGAGCGTGCCTATATAGGCATCGGCAGCAATCAGGATGATCCGGTCGCGCAGGTGCAGGCGGCGTTCAGCGCACTCGCCGAGCTTCCGGACACCGTGCTGGTCGCGAATTCCGCACTCTATGCCAGCCGGCCCATGGGGCCGCAGGATCAGCCCGACTTCGTCAATGCCGCGGCGGCGCTCGATACCGGGCTGGCGGCACCGGCACTGCTGGCGGCCATGCAGGTGATCGAGGCTCGACAGGGGCGCAGACGCGGCGCTGCCAGGTGGGGGCCACGCAGCCTGGATCTCGACCTGCTGTTGTACGGCAGCGCGGTGATCGACGTCCCCGGGCTGCGGGTGCCGCACCCGGGACTGCATGAACGCGACTTTGTTATCATTCCCCTGGCGGAGATCGCCGGCAACCTCAACATCCCGGGCAAGGGAAGGCTGCACATGTTGATCAGCAAGGTCGAGAACCATTCGCTCCGCAGACTGGCCGCCGGCTGATGAGCGCCTGGCGTCCCGGTTATATCGTGGTGGAGGGGCCGATCGGCGTCGGCAAGACCAGTCTCGCGCGCCGTCTGGCCGAGAGTTTCGAGAGCGACCTCTTGCTCGAAGGCGCCGACGAAAACCCGTTCCTGGAACGCTTCTACCAGGATCCACGTGCGGGCGCGCTGCCGGCGCAGCTGTTCTTCCTGTTTCAGCGCGCACGCCAGATGCAGGCCATGCGCCAGGCCGACATGTTCCAGCCGGTGCGGGTCTCCGATTTCCTGATCGAGAAGGATCGCCTGTTCGCGGAGCTGACGCTGGACGCGGACGAACTCAGGCTCTACGAGCAGGTCTACGAACACGTCACCGTCGATGCGCCGGTGCCGGACCTGGTGATCTACCTGCAGGCGCCGGTCGACGTCCTGCTCAAGCGCATCGCGCGCCGCGGTATCCGCTACGAACGGCGGATCGACTCAGCCTATCTGCACCGGCTGTCCGAGGCATACGCCCGCATGTTCCTGCACTTCGATGCGGCGCCGCTGCTGATCGTTAACGCGGCGCATATCAACCTGGTCGACAGCGAGGCGGATTACCAGGCCCTGCTGGAACAGATCCAGCATGCACAGAAGGGCACGCAGTACTTCAATCCGCTGTCGGCGGCGATCTAGCGCGCGGGCGCTGCCGTGAGGTGCTGTTGAGATGACAAACGCCATGCCGACACCTGTCACTCTGGGAAGCCTGCAGGACATGAAGGCGCGCGGCGAGAAGATCGCCAGCCTGACCTGCTACGACGCCGGCTTTGCCCGCTTGCTGGAGGCGGCCGGCGTGGAACTGTTCATCGTCGGCGACTCGCTGGGCATGGTGCTCATGGGCTATGACTCGACCGTGCCGGTCACCATGCAGGACATGGTCCAGCATGCCGCGAACGTTGCCCGGGCCGGACGCAGCGCCTGGCGCGTGGTCGATCTGCCCAGCGGCAGTTATGCCGACCCGGACCGGGCGCTGGTCAACGCCCGGCGGCTGGTGGAAGAGGGCGGGGCGCACATGGTCAAGCTGGAAGGCGGCCGGGTGATGGCGGAGACCGTCGCGCACCTGGTGGCATCCGGGATCGCGGTGTGCGGGCACATCGGCCTGCTGCCGCAATCGGTGGCGCAATTCGGCGGTTACCGGGTGCAGGGTCGCGACGCCGACTCGGCGCAAGCCCTGCACGCGGATGCGCGGGCATTGGAGGAAGCCGGTGCCGGGCTGCTCGTCATGGAATGTATGCCGGCCACGCTGGCGGCGGAGATCACGCGCGCCGTTGCCATCCCCACTATCGGCATCGGCGCGGGGCCGGACTGCGACGGGCAGGTGCTGGTGCTGTATGACATGCTCGGCATCAGCGCCGGCCGGCTGCCACGCTTCGTACATGATTTTCTGGCCGACGGCGGCAGCATCGCGGGGGCGGTGCGTGCCTTTGTCGCCGCCGTCAAGTCCGGTACCTACCCGGCGCCCGAGCACTGCTACTGAAGCAGCGCATGGAAACCGTCACTGCCATCGCACCCCTACGTGCGCTGACCGGTTCCTGGCGCGCAGCCGGCGAGCGCATCGCCTTCGTCCCGACCATGGGCAACCTGCATGCGGGTCACCTGGCGCTGGTGGCGCGGGCCCGTGCCGGCGCCGACCGCGTCGTGGTGAGCGTGTTCGTCAATCCCATGCAGTTCGGTCCGCAGGAAGACCTGGCCAGCTATCCGGTGACCCTGGCTGCTGACGAGGCGGCCTTGCGGCAGGCCGGTGCGGACCTGTTGTTCCTGCCCGCTGTTGCGGATATCTACCCGGACGGGATCGAACGCAGCAGCCGCGTCGTGGTGCCGGGACTCAATGCGATCCTCGAGGGTGCCCACCGGCCGACGCATTTCGACGGGGTCAGTACGGTGGTGACAAAACTGTTCAATCTGGTGCAGCCGGACAGTGCCGTGTTCGGGGAGAAGGACTACCAGCAGCTGCTGCTGATCCGGCGCATGGTCGCAGACCTGTGTCTGCCGATCCGGATCGACAGCCTGCCGACGGTGCGCGAGCCGGATGGCCTGGCCATGAGTTCGCGCAACAGCTACCTCGATCGGGTCGAGCGCGGTCTCGCGCCGCAGCTCTACCAGACCCTGCTCGATGTGCAGAGCGTCGTCACGGCGGGGGAGCGGGATTTCGCCGGGCTGGAGCGGGCCGCTGCCGGGCAGCTGCGGGAGGCCGGTTTCTCCCCGGACTATGTCAGCATCCGCCGCGCCGCAGACCTGGCTGAACCCGGTCAGGCCGATCGCGTGCTCATCGTGCTGGCCGCGGCCGCACTCGGGCGGGCGCGGCTGATAGATAATCTAAGAATAACAATACAATGACTGGCATTTCTCAGGTTGAAACTATCTCCGATTGTTGCAGTCTCATGTTGCAGACAGCATAATCACGCCCTCGCCGGCAGCCAGACAGGATGCAACGACGCCCATGCAGATCACCTTGCTGAAATCCAAGCTCCACCACGCCAATGTCACCCATGCGGAACTCGAATACGAGGGTTCCTGCGCCATTGACGGTGCCCTGCTCGAGGCGGCCAATATCCAGGAATACGAACAGATCCAGATCTACAACCTGAACAACGGCGAACGCTTCACCACCTACGCCATCCGCGCCGAGGATCATTCCGGCATCATCTCCGTGAACGGGGCGGCGGCCCACAAGGCGAATCCGGGCGATCGCATCATCATCTGCACCTACGCCATCCTGTCGCAGCAGGAAGCGGCGGTGTTCCGGCCGACGCTGGTTTACCTCGATGCAGACAACCGCATCAAGGGACGGCGCAACGCGATCCCTGTACAGGTGGCATGAGCGGGGTAATGATAAACAAATGAAATGCTTGCGCCCGGTTTCTTATCGGGCGCTTTAGCATTTGGGTGCTGCCGTCTGCCTGCGCGGACGGGTGCTGCAAATTCACTGTCCGTGTCACCCTTTCCGCTGCCGGCACGTTAACACGTACCAGGTAACCACCACACAGGACACCGCCATGAAGATACCATCCTCCCGTTCCCTGTTGGCTGCAGCACTCAGCATCGCCCTGGCCCTGCCCGGCGCGGCCTCGGCCGACCGCCGCGGCGGCGATCGTTACTATGACCACGGCGACCGGCACGGTTACCGTCACGGCTACCGTGAGCGGCACCACGACCGCCGCTACTATCCGGACCGGTATGTCACCCGCTACTACCGGCATGATCATGATGACGACGATCTGCTGCTCGGCCTGGTGGTCGGCGGCATACTGGGCTACGCAGTCACGGCCCCGCGCTACAACGACTACTACTACGGCCGGTAACGGCGGCGGCCGCGTCACCCTTGCCGCGGCCGGCGCGTTAATCCATACCGGACAAACTTGAAAAGGATACTGCCATGAACATCAGTCCCCGTTCCCTGCTGGCTGCTGCGATCGCCCTTTCCCTGGCCGTCCCGGGGGCCGCTTCGGCTGACCGCCGTGGCGAGGGTTACCGTGACCGCGGTGATCGCCATGACCACCGGTATCAGTACCGTGACCGGCACTATGATCGCCATGAAGACCGCCACATCACCCGTTACTACCATGACGACGATGATGGCGAAAAGCTGCTGCTCGGCCTGGTGGTCGGCGGTATCCTGGGTTATGCGATCAACAATGCCCAGCACGGCGCCGGTTACGACTATTCCTCCCGCTACTATCCGCAGGGCGTTGCCGGCGTGGCGGAAACCGATGGTTACGTCGACCAGGCTGCAGCCGCGAGCTGCCTGCAGGAGCGTGAGTATCAGACCACGGTCGTGGTCGGCGGCAGGAATGTGCCGGCCTATGGCACCGCCTGCCTGCAGCCGGACGGTTCCTGGAAGCGCGAGCCTGCCCGGATTGCAACCTATTGACCCGCGACGGGCGGTTCCCACGCCGGCACAGCCATCGATCCGTGCGCGCAGCGGTGCAGCGCCGCCGCGCGCGGCGGTGTCGGCGCACGATTGTAAATTGGGTTCGGCCTTGTGAAGCGCGCGGCGCTGTTGTGCGTGCTGTTCGCGCTGACCTTGCCGGCGGGCGCCGCCGATGCCGTACACGAGGTCGACCCGGTATCCGGGCTGGCGACCTGGCAGGTGGAGGATCAGGCATTCGCCATCGAGCTGATCCAGTTGCTGCCGGACTTCGTGCGGGCGGTATTCGCGGCCAAGGGGCTGCCGCGGGAAATCGTCGAAGACGTCGCCGGTTACTGTGTCTTCGGCACGATCGTGCGCAACCGCTCGGCGGCACCGCTCGGTTATAACGTGGCGGATTGGCGCTATGTGACGGCGGACGGCGTGGCCCATGCCGGCAAGACCAAATCGGAATGGGTGGGTGAATGGCGTGACCAGGGTATCGCGTTCCGCTGGACCTTGCTGCCCGAGGCGCAGACCTTCCAGGTCGGGGACTGGGGGCAGGGCTTCACCACCGTGAAGCTGCCGCCGGGCACCCGTTTCGATCTGCACTATGGCTGGACGCAGGACGGGGCGGCCGTCAATCGTGTTATAAGAGACATGCGGTGTGCGTCAGAACAAATTGATAAATAGAGTATTTTTATTCGCTATCCTGTCGGGGATCGCCATGGCCGCAGTCGCGCAGGAGGCCGTGCCGGAGCTGAGTGATACCCTCGCACCGCTTGCGGCGCCGGTCGACGCGCCGGAATTCACGCTGGCCGACATGGATGGGGAGCGGCATAGCCTTTCCGGCTACCGGGGCAGCTGGGTCCTGGTCAACTTCTGGGCGACCTGGTGTCCACCCTGTCGCAAGGAGATGCCTGCCCTGGAGCGTCTGTACCAAGACTACGGCGAACGGGGGCTCAAGGTGCTGGCCCTCAACCAGTGGGAGGACGCCGATCACGTGTTTTCCTATATGGGCGAACTGAACGTCTTTCCCAGCTTCCCCATCCTGTTCGATCCCGACAGCCGGGTGGCGGATGCCTGGGGGGTGCGCGGTCTGCCGACGACGTTCCTCGTCGATCCCCAGGGCCGCATTGTCTACCGCGCGGTCGGGGGCCGGGATTTCGCGCATCCCGGGGTGCGTGGGCTGATCGAGAGTCTGCTCACGCCCTGAACGGCAGGCACGCCGTGGCCACGCCGGGGCGGGGCCGGTGCGCGGGACTTGCGCTATTTCCTGCTGGCTGGTCCGGCCGCGGGGCCGGAATGGATCCCGGGACCGGAATCGCGGACATCGAACAGGTGCTTGATCTCGATGCGGCCGTCCGCCTCCAGGGTGCCGAAGCGGTCGCCCTCGGCGCTGACGATCACCACCACCGGGTCCTGGAACAAGGGGCGGCGCACAAAGTGCAGCTGCCAGCCGAAGTTCTCGATCTGGCGCAGGGATATCAGCTGCTGCTCATTGAGGATGTCCTTGAGGTTGCCCGGTACGGGTGGCTGGCCACGGCGTTTTTCCTGCCAGTTCGGGCCATGACCGCCGGTCTCCGCGTCATTGTCGTCGCGTAGCCTGAAATCGGGGTCGATATTGATCTTCCCGTCCGGATCAAGGATACCGATCTGGTCGTTCTTGGCATTGCTCACCACCGGGACCGGATCCAGGAACAGGGGGCGGCGCACGAATTTCAGCTGCCATCCCAGCATCCGGATCTCGTCCAGCGTCTTCGCCTGTGCCGGGGTCAGCACCTGACGCAGGTTCTCGGGTATCGCCTGTTCGCCCTTGCGTTTGTCTTTCTGCATCTGTCTCAACCGTCTCTTGGGATGGGAAGGTCGTGAATCCAGTACGGTTTTCGGCGCGAGCGGCGGCACACTTGAGCGTCCTTTCATCCTGCAGGGGTGCATGCTGCCCGCAGCGGGGCTAGGCTGGGGCCCATGACCGCAGCGAAATCCACCGTTTCCATGCTCGCTGGCGTGCTCCTGGTCGCCGGCTGCGCGGCGGCGGACGGGTTCGGGACCGGTGCCGGCAGGGATGCGTCAGCCGTCAACGAAGGGGCCCTGCACCTGCTGCAGGACACCCCGCCGACCCGCGTCCTGCGGACACGTAACCGCCTGCATATCCGTGCAGAAAGTCTGGCCGGCGGCTGGGTCGAACTCGAGCAGTGCCACGCTGATCTGGATCCCGTGGCAGCGCTGGCGATCGAGTACCGCTATCAGCACATGCGCGGGCTGCGCATCGTCTCGGTTAGCGGTGTTGATGCGGCGTTCGTGGCCGGCGACGGGGTAGAGCTCACCGGGATAAGGGCAGGCGCCGAGGTGTGTGTCCGGGCCGAAGTGCAGGTGCTGATACCGGATGCTGCCGGCGGCTACCGGCTGCGGAGCGGCCCGTTCCATCGCCGCTTTCTCGACGGCTACTATCCGGTACGGCTCGACTACCGGGTCGAATGGCCGGCAAACCGCCTGACGCTGCGGTCGGTCACGCCGGATCCGCAGCCCGGATTCGCGGTTACGGACGGGTCCGGTGTGCTGCAGGTCGATGCCCTGTTCGAGGGCATGCTGACCATCGAACTGCAGTTCGCCGCCCGGGAGTAATTTCTGATCAACGCGTGCCGGGGCGCACAAAGGCCAGGATCAATGAATGCCACTGCGGGTAAGGCCTATACAGAGACTCTATTGCCGCCATTCCGAGATTCGCCCGGTCAGATCAGACTGAACCACTGAACCGGCCTGGAGGCGGTTTGCTGTTGACCCGCTAGCCGCGCAATTCCAGACATTTCCGCCGCAGTGCGCGCTGTGGCGGCGCTGTCGTACCTGGTCCCTTTGCGGCCCGGCGCGGGATCATGTTCTGTTGTTGCCGCATGGCGCTCACCCGGTGCCCGCTCCGGCGATCAGGAACACGCCGGCCACCATCAGCAGCCCCGCCGCCAGGTTCCGCAGCAGGCCACGCTCATGAAACAGCCAGGCACCGTAGAGCATGCCGAACAGCAGGCTGGTGCGCTTGACCGCGATCATGTAGGCGACCTCGACCTGGCCGATGGCGAAAAAGTGCGTGACGACCATGATCGCCATGCAGCCGCCGATCGCGAGATGTATCAGCGGGTGCCGGTGCATGGCGCGCCAGTTGCCGAGGCTGCGGTGACCGAACACCAGCACGGATGCACCGCCCACCGCCACGAAATAGAGCGGCCCGAAGAACGCCGGTGTGGTGTACTGCAGCACGGCCTTGCCGAGGACCGAGGTCAGGCTGTAGATCGCGGCCGTAAACAGCATCAGACGCGAACCCCGCTCGCGGGTGATGGCACGAAACGGCGCGAACACCCGCCAGGTCGTGCCCTGGCGCGCCGCCTGCAGGTTGAGCAGCCAGGCCCCGCAGACCACCAGCAGGATGCCGGCGAAACCCTGCCGGCTGACCTGCTCGCCGAGCACGGCATAACCGGTCAGCACGTTGAACACCGGGGTGAAGGCGAGATAGGGCAGGGTGAGCGACAGGGGTGATTCGCGGATCGCCTGCATGTAGAGCCACATGGCCAGAATCTCGAGTGGCATGAGCCCGGCCACCCAGAACCAGAATTCTACCGGCAGTACCGGCCAGGGTTGCAGCAGCAGTACCGGCAGCAGCAATGCGCCACCCGCGCCGAAACGTACCAGCACGAGTTCACCTGGCCGGTAGTGGGCGAGATACCGTTTCGACAGGGCATCGGCGCTGGCGAGAAAGAAGGCGGACAGCAGCGTCAGTTCAAGCCAGGTCATGGCGGTATGAGGCAGGTTCCCGGACGGTTCGCGGTTGCAGGCGGAAGTATACCGCTTCCCCGCACCCCGGCTGCGGTTCGCGAGAGGCGATAATCGGGCCGGTATTCGCTACAATGGTCTTGTTTCCGCAGCAGCGGTGTCCCGCGTACATGATGCCTCCCCGCGGTTACGGCTGCTGCCGCAGCCGGAACCGATCCGGACACGACAGGTAAACTGGAATGAAATGCAGTGCAGAACGTCTGATAGACGCCCTGATCGGCGTCGATCTCGCCAAGGAACGCAAGGCCGCCGAAGAGCGTGCGGTGCTTGCGCGCAAGGCGACCTATGTCGTCACCATGTCGCGGGGGTACGGTTCCCAGGGCAAGCTGGTGGCCCAGGCACTGGCCGACCGTCTCGGTGTACGCTGCTGTGATCGCGACATCCTCGAGGCGGTGGCGCGGCGTGCCGCCGTCGATATCGATCTTGTCACCAGGCTCGATGAAACCGTCCGCCACTCCGCGCTGGCGCCCTGGAAAACCGTGTTCAGCGGGCAGGCGTTGGGTGACCAGCGTTATCTGGACCACCTGATCAAGGTGATCATGAATATCTCGAACAAGGGTGGCGTCATCGTCGGGCGCGGTGCGCACCTGATCCTCGGACCCGAGCGGGCCTTCCGCGTGCGGGTCATCGGCAGTACCGAGGCGTGTGCCACGCGCATTGCCGAGCGCGAGCAGATCGAACTCACTGCGGCCCGCGAGCGTGTCCTGAGCGTCGACCGGCAGCGTGGGGAGTTCGCACGCAAATACTTCGGGGTGGAGGAGACGGATCTCAGCGTCTACGATCTCGTCATCAACTCGGACCGATTCAGTGTGGAGCAGATGGTCGGCATGATTCTCAACGCCATGCAGACGGCCGGCTACGATATCCCCGCCGATCTCCTGCGCCAGGCCTGAGCGGGCTGGGCCGGATATCCTTTCGCGCAAGGCGCCAAGCCGCAAACACCAACACCGCTCGTGGCGGCGGACACAGAACGCACAGGGACAGGGCCTGTCTGTGATACCGGCATCCTGCGGGATGCTCAGCGGGAAAGATTTCCGCGACACTGCTCGACCCTCCCGCTGCCGGGCGTCACAGCGATTAGCATGCAATCGAATAGCATCCCTGAATCCCGGGCAGCTGCCACGGGTTGTTAACTCTGTGCGCCCTATGACGCTCATTCTTCCTTGCACCTTGGCGTCATTGCGTGAGCGGGAATTTTGGGCATTTTCCGCGCCAGCAGGGACCCGCCGGCAGGCGAAACTGCTGTGCTTGCTATACACTAGCCACAGTAAACCCCGGTAACCGCCATGTCCGCCAGCATTGATGCCAAGACCGTCACCGCCCTGTACGACTATTCGAAGTACTGGGCGGAGTGCTTTGGCAGCGCGCCGTTTCTGCCCATGTCGCGCGCGGAGATGGACGAGCTCGGCTGGGATGCCTGCGACATCATCCTGGTGACGGGCGATGCCTATGTCGACCATCCCTCGTTCGGCATGGCGATCATCGGCCGGCTGCTCGAGGACCAGGGTTTCCGCGTCGGGATCATTGCCCAGCCCGACTGGCATTCAGCGGCGGACTTCGCGGCGCTCGGCCGGCCGACGCTGTTCTTCGGCATCACCGCCGGCAACATGGACTCGATGATCAACCGCTATACGGCCGACCGCAAAGCGCGCTCGGACGATGCCTATACCCCGGACGGTCAGGGCGGGGCGCGACCGGATCGCTGCACACTCGTGTATGCCCAGCGCGTGCGCGAGGCCTGGCCGGACGTGCCCGTGGTGCTGGGCGGGATCGAGGCCTCGCTGCGCCGTATCGCGCACTACGATTACTGGCAGGACGGCGTGCGCCGCTCGCTGCTGGTCGATGCGCAGGCCGATATGCTGCTGTACGGCAACGCCGAGCGCGCCGTGGTCGAGCTGGCACACCGGCTGGCGGCAGGGGAGCGAATCGAACGCATCACCGATATCCGCGGTACGGTCTTCCTGCGTCACGACACGCCGCCGGATTTCACCGAGATCGACTCCAGCCGTATCGACCGACCGGGCCGGGTCGAGGCACGGGTCAATCCCTACCAGCGCAGCGACGAAATCACGGATTGCGAGCGGCAGCGCCGCAACAATGCCTGGCTCGGCCTGGACCCGAACGGCAACCCGCTGGTTGAACTCTTGCATCCGAAACTCGATCGCGCGCGCACCGTAATCCGGCTGCCTTCGTTCGAAAAGGTGCGCAACGACGCCGTGCTCTACGCCCATGCCAGTCGCGTGCTGCATCTGGAGACCAATCCCGGCAACGCGCGGGCGCTGGTACAGGGTCACGGTGGCGTGGACCTTTGGCTCAATCCGCCACCGTTGCCGCTCACCACGCAGGAAATGGATTACGTGTTCGACCGGCCCTATGCGCGCGTGCCGCATCCGGCCTACAAGGCTGCGCGCATTCCCGCCTACGAGATGATCCGTTTCTCCGTCAACATCATGCGTGGCTGCTTCGGCGGTTGCACCTTCTGTTCCATTACCGAGCACGAGGGTCGCATCATCCAGAACCGCTCGCAGGCCTCCATCCTGCGCGAGATCGAGACCATCCGCGACCGGGTGCCTGGTTTCACCGGCGTGATATCGGACCTCGGCGGGCCGACCGCGAACATGTACCGCATCGCCTGCAGGAGCCGGGAAGTCGAGCGCGCCTGCCGCAAACCGAGCTGCGTCTACCCCGGTATCTGCCCGAATCTGGAGACCGACCATGCTGCGCTGACGCAACTCTACCGCGCCGCCCGCCGCTTGCCGGGGATCAAGAAGGTGCTGGTCGCTTCGGGGGTGCGTTACGATCTTGCCATCGAGGACCCGGAGTATGTGCGGGAACTGGTCAGCCACCACGTTGGCGGCTACCTCAAGATCGCGCCCGAGCACACCGAGGACGGGCCGCTATCGAAGATGATGAAGCCGGGTATCGGCGCTTACGACCGTTTCAAGGCGCTGTTCGAGAAATTCTCGCGCGAGGCCGGCAAGGAGCAGTATCTGATACCGTACTTCATCGCCGCGCATCCCGGTACCACCGATGCCGACATGCTTGCGCTCGCGCGCTGGCTGAAACGCAACGGCTTCCGCGCCGACCAGGTGCAGGCCTTCTATCCCGCGCCGATGGCGACCGCTACCGCCATGTACCACTCCGGCCGCAATCCGCTCGCGCGCGTGACCTACAAGAGCGAGGCGGTGGTGACCGCGAAGGACCCGGCGCAACGGCGTCTGCACAAGGCCTTCCTGCGCTACCACGATCCGCACAACTGGCCGTTACTGCGCGCGGCGCTGCAGCGGATGGGTCGTGCAGACCTGATCGGCGACGGTCCGGACCAGCTCGTTCCTGCGCACCAGCCCGACCGGCTGCAGGCGTATCAAGCGCCGCGCCGGAAGAATTCCGCCCATGCGCACCAGCGCCGTACCCGTGGCGGCAAGGCACGTACGCAGCATACCGGTCTGCCACCGCGCGGCGGGCGCTGACGTCCGCCGTATCACTCCCGCACCCTCCGGCTAGACTCCGAACGGTGCGCCTGCCGTGCGCTGTGTCACGCCCGTGCCGAGCTGGCAGGCGGCGGGGAACTGATTGCGTGGGCGGAGCGGAGACTGAACTCCAAATGCGGGGACCGGGCGTAGTGCCCGATCCCCGGGGTGGATGGCGGGTGCCGGACTAGCGGGTCGGTGTGCCGTA
Organism: Pseudomonadota bacterium; assembly: GCA_041395565.1. Taxonomy (NCBI): domain Bacteria; kingdom Pseudomonadati; phylum Pseudomonadota; species Pseudomonadota bacterium. Next base: position 209,754 of record JAWLAI010000004.1, read on the forward strand.
GCCCGGGCCGTAGCCGGTCTCCGGGCTGTAGCGGTACTGGTAGCGTTCCTGCCAGGTCTGACCCGCACCATTGCGCGGGTCGTAGTAGCCACGGTCGCGGTTGCCACCGCTGCCCATGCCGAAACCGCTGCCGGAGTCATGGTCCGGTCCGTAACCACGCTCGCGCCCGTAGTCGCGGTTACTGCGGCTGCCCATGCCGAACCCGGAGCCGCTGTCTTCGCGCGGTCCGACGCCGCGGTCACGGCCGTAGTCGCGGTTGCTGCGGCTGCCCATGCCGAACCCGGAGCCGCTGTCCTCGCGCGGTCCGACGCCGCGGTCACCGCCGTAGTCGCGGTTGCTGCGGCTGACGCCCATGCCCTTGTCAGGCCGCCTTTCGTTGTCCTGACCCTGACCGGTCGCGGGCCCGGGACCTGCATCCGGTCCGTAGCCGTAACGGTTCTGGTAACGCTCCTGCCAGGTTTGACCGTAACCTTCGCGCGGATCGTAGTAGCCACGCTCGCGCCCGTAGTCACGGTAGCTGCGACTGCCCATGCCGAAGCCCGAACCGCTGCCCTGGCGCGGACCGTAGCCGTAGTCACGGTCGGGGCCACGATTGGAGGAACTGCCCATGCCCATGCCGCCGGCCTCGGCCGCGCTCGTCAACAGCAAGCCGGCCAGCATCGTGGCGGCAAGCATGCCGGAAATCTGGAGTGTTCGTTTCAAGAGTAAAATCTCCTTGGGTACTGTTGGGGATTTATCCGGTGCGGTGGCACCGCGCACGTCGGCGCAGTCCGCTGCGCCTGCCGATAATGTGCCATTATTCCGCCGTTGCCAATGGATTCCGGTCAAGCGCTGCCAGTGCGCCGCCCGACTGGCGTGCGTGTCGAGCCCGTTTTGAGTCTCAGGTCACTGATTCCGCGTCGGAATCGACCATGCACGGACTTTGCAAACCACACGCCGTGGTTATATCGTTCACCGCCTGACCGGGTGTCCGGTAGTCCCTATGGGTGGAGAATCATGCCGTATGAAACCGTCGATGCCGTGATCACGCCACAGGGCAGCCTCGAGGTGCTGTCCAGGGCCGAGGTCACCAAACTCCTCGATACCAGCAAGGGCGGTTTGTACAACACGCTGCGCAACTGCGCACTGGCGGTGCTCAACGTCGGCAGCATGCTGGATGACGGTAAGGAGCTGCTGGAACGCTACAAGTCCTTCGACATCCAGATCATCCCGGAGGAACGCGGCATCAAGCTCAAGGTCACCGGCGCGCCGGCCAGCGCCTTCGTCGACGGGGTCATGATCAAGGGCATCAGCGAGCACTTGCTCGCGGTGCTGCGTGACGTCGTCTATGTCAGTGACAAGATCGCCACGAATCCCAAGTTCGACCTGGTGACCTCGGAAGGCATCACCAATGCCGTGTTCCACATGCTGCGCAACGCCGGCATCCTGCGTCCCATGACCAATCCGCGTCTGGTCGTGTGCTGGGGCGGTCATTCGATCAGCCGCGAGGAATATGACTACACCAAGGAAGTCGGCTACCAGATGGGGCTGCGCGGCCTGGATACCTGTACCGGCTGCGGTCCCGGTGCGATGAAGGGGCCCATGAAGGGCGCGACCATCGGTCACGCCAAGCAGCGCATCCGTGACGGCCAGTACCTCGGGATCACCGAGCCGGGCATCATCGCGGCCGAGTCGCCCAACCCGATCGTCAACGACCTCGTGATACTGCCGGATATCGAGAAGCGCCTGGAGGCCTTCGTGCGCATGGGGCACGGTATCGTGGTCTTTCCCGGTGGCGTCGGTACCGCCGAGGAGATTCTCTACCTGCTCGGCATCCTGCTGCACCCGGACAACGCCAGGCTGCCGTTCCCGCTCATCTTCACCGGTCCGGCCGGGGCCGCCGACTATTTCCGCGACATCGACGCCTTCATCGGTGCCACGCTCGGACCCGATGCGCAGCGTCGCTACAAAATCATCGTCGATGACCCGGTGCGCGTGGCGCAGGACATGAAGCGCGGCATTGCCGAGGTGCGCGAGTACCGCAAGCACCGCGACGATGCCTACTACTTCAACTGGTCGGTCAGGATCGAGTTGGAATTCCAGCGCCCGTTCGCGCCGACGCACGAGAACATGCGTAACCTGCAACTGCATCGCGACCTGCCGGGCCACACCCTCGCCGCCAATCTGCGTCGTGCCTTCTCCGGTATTGTCGCCGGCAACGTCAAGAACGAGGGCATCCGCGCCATAGAGAAATATGGCCTCTTCGAGATCCGCGGTGACAGCAGCATCCTCGAACCGCTCGATTCCCTGCTCAAATCATTCGTCGCGCAGCAGCGCATGAAGCTGCCGGGCACCGAATACGTGCCGTGCTACCGGATCGTCAAATAGAACTCCGTCACTGCCCCGATTTCAGGAACTCCAGAAAGTAATTGGTGCGCAGCAGCGGCTTGTCGTCGACCAGGCGGAACCCGGCAGCCTGCACCTCGCGGATGACCGCGGCGCGGTCGCCGCGTACATGTGCCATCACCCAGGGTGAACTGATACGGGGGTCGCGGCGGAAATCGATGATGATGAGCCGGCCGCCGGTGCGCAGGGTGCGTTGGATGGAGGCGAGCATGTCGGCTGGATATTCGAAGTGATGATAGGTGGCGGTCACGAAGGCCAGGTCGATCGAGGCGTCAGGCAGGCCGGTTGCATGGCCCGAATTGACGATGCCCCGGACATTGTCCAGGCCCTGCTCCCGGCACGTGCGCAGGATATTGCCGATGAAGGTCGCGGAGATGTCGACGGCGTAGACCGTACCGCCGGGCGCAACCGCGCGCGCAAACAGCCGGGTGAACAGGCCGGTGCCGGCACCGATGTCCGCCACGTCCAGCCCGGGCCGGGCGCCGCTGGCGGCGACGATCTCCGCGCGCCGGTCGTATACCTCGCGGCCGCGGCGTTCGAAGGTGCTGACCCATTGCTGCCAGTCGGGGTGTTCGTAGGCGCGATTGATGCCGGGTCGGACACTCTGCTGCTGCGCCGGTGCTGCGGCCGCGATCAGCAGCAGGGCGAGCAGGGGCAACAGCAACCGACGACGGCGGGGCGGGCTGGTCATGTCTGACAGCATAGTCGTTGGCGCGCACAGGGCCAGGGAGATCCGCATTGCGTCGCTGCGCCAGCACTGCTGCAGCGGGGAACATCGCCGCGGCGGACACCGGCTTCACAGAGGTACCCGCTGGCGCGGCGCAATGCCGGTGCTTGCGTGCGACGGGCGTCGCCGCGCTGCGCGGCCGGTCAGTCCCTGGCGCCGTGGCGGGAGGCGCCCGTGACGCCCGCGGTCAGTGTGAAGCGCATCGCTTCCTCCATGTTCATGGCCACCGGCCGGATCGCGCTGCGCGGTATCAGTGCGGTATAGCCCCCGATCATGTAGCTGAGCGGCAGGTAGACGAGGATGCTATCCGGGGTGCGGAAATCCGCCGGGAGTCTGTCGCTGTCCGCCTGGGTAACGAAACCGATCACCTCCATGCCGGTGTCCCCGAGCCTGACTGCCACGACCTGATCGAACTCCTTCTTGCTGTTAGGCGAGAAATAATTCAGGAAATCGCGCAGCGCCGGGTAGATCGATTTGATCACCGGAATACGGTAAAGCAGTCGTTCGCCCTGCGCGAACAGGCGGCGCACCACCCACGCGTGCATCAGCAGTCCGAGCAGGAACGTTGCCAGCAGACCGGTCACGACGCCCATGCCGGGTCGGTAGAGACCTTCCGGCAGCCAGAGCCGGATCAGGCTGCCGAGAGCGGACTCCGCCGAGATCACCAGCCAGTACAACAGGTAGAGCGTGAGCACCACGGGCAGGATCGTCACCAGGCCGGTCAGGATATGCTTGCTTATGAATTTCACCATCTGTGCCGCCTCCTCCAGGTGCCGATAGCGTCATGTGCAGGCGTCTGTGCCCGCCGCGTTGCCCGGGAAGGTAACACGAAATGGCCGGGCGATTCGCAACGGCGTACGCGCGTGGCGCGGCAGGCGCCTGGCGCGCGCTGCATTGCGTACTGCCGCGCGCCGTGACCGTAACCCGCCGTATGGCTACCGTGCGTGGGTCCGCTACCGGTCGGGACAGGCGGTGGACACGATCGATGTTGCGACGGCGCGCCATCGGGCTGGCAGGTACTGCGGCAACGGGGCCGGCACGGTGCGGGCGCGAGATTCCTCAATCGGCTGTTGTCGCCACGGTGCAGCCGCTGCGGATCGCATGGCTGCGCAAAGCGCGTGTGAGATCCTTTGCAAAGGTCTGCCGCGCCGGTTCCGCCTGCGCGAACACTTCGCGCGCCTTGTAGAATTCCAGCACCTTGACATTGCGGATATCCGGTCGCACGTAGATGTCTGGCCGTCGTTGCCTGAGCTTTTCGGCCAGCAGGTTGTTGCTCATGGTGTGGAAGCTCTGCAGCAGCACACCGAGGGATGACAGCTTCCCGCCGTCATCGACCTCGCGATTGCCGCTGACATCGACCGCGATGGTGATGTCGTTGTCCGTTTCCAGCAGGTCGAAGGGGAGCGGATTGGCGACGCCGCCGTCGACCAGCAGGCGATCGCCGATCTGCACCGGCGGGAACACCCCGGGTACCGCCATGCTCGCCTGGATGGCGGGTAACAGGGCGCCGGAATCCAGCACCACCTGTTGGCCGGTCAGCAGCTCGGCGGCGACCACCTTGAACGGGATCTTGAGCTGGCGGAAGCCGCGCGCCGGCATGATCTCGCCCAGGAACTCGATGAAATCGTCACTGCTGAGCAGGCCACCGCCGGCCAGCGCGGGGTCGATGAAATCCAGCCAGCGGATCGATTTCGGCAACGCGAACAGCTTGTGCTCGGCCGCGTCCTGGTCGACGAAGAACTGCTCGATCTGGGCGCGGATATCACGGCCGCTCAGCCCGGCGGCGTAGAGCGCACCGATAATGGCGCCGATGCTGCAGCCGGTGATGGCATGCGGCACGATGCCCATGTCGTCGAGCGTTTCCAGGATCAGGATGTGCGCGAGCCCCTTGGCACCGCCCCCTCCGAGTGCCAGGCCGATCCGCGGCTTGCTGCGGCCGCACGCGGTCACCGCCAGCAGCACGGTGGCGGCGCTGACGGCGAGGAATTCGCGGCGTGAGAATGTGGCACGACCAGCCGTCATGTCCGGCAGCGTCCCGTGTGTTGCGATGCCGGCAGTATAATGCCGCCAGGGCAGGGATGCAGGCGCTGGATAGGGCTGTCGTGCGGCAGCCGGTCAGCGTCTGCATGCTGATGTTGGGTTCGCTGACGGGATCGCCGCCATAACCGCTGGGCTGCGCCCGCAAATGCCGCGCCGGGAGCGGCAGTGCAGCGCCGTCTCGGGTATGCGGATGCGTGCTGTGGGTCGTGGATCAGGCGGACTCGGTGATGCTCGCTGCCGGGGGGGCTGCGGTTACGGCGCCGGGGCGGGATGGCGCGCGCTGTCGACTCAGTGCAACTGGTACTTGCGCGCGCTGCGCATCATCGCACGCACCTTGGACATGTGCGTGCCGGTGCTGATGATCACGTGGCGTTCCACATCATCATAAGCGCGTTCGGTGTCACAGTTGGCCGGGTTGCCCGACGTCTCGCAGATACTCGCCACGAATTCCTGCAGGCAGATCGGCAGCTGATCATCGTTACAGCCCAGGCAGCCATCGAAGGCATGGTCACATGCCAGCGCATTGCCGGCGCATGTCAATGCCAGGGCGAGCAGCGCATGCCGGTACCATGAAATTTCTAACCTCATGAATAATCTCCAAAAATACGGTCCCAGACCCAATGGATGCCACAGTATACGCTTCTCTCGATCCAAGCGTAGTACAAAACAACGGCAGGTTTGGGGGAATGTCGAGGGTGTCGGCGCAATAATTTTTCGATAGTTGCTTGTCTGCCAATCGGTTGGGATCGGCGGTAGGGATGTCGGCCTTCCCGCCGGCTGGCGCGTGCACGGAACCGGCGATCGCGGCGGGCGCCGTCCGCGCGCTAGTCCAGTGGCCGGCCGGCCGGCGCCAGGACCCTGCCGGCGTTGAGCACGACCAGGGCGTAGTGCCGGCCGTTCACCTGCGCCGCCAGCCAGGGTCGGACAAGGCCGACCAGTTCCTGTCGTGCCACCAGCAGCGGCAGCCGGAGCCGCAGATAGTCTCCCGAACCGTTCAGCAGTACCTGTTCCTCGCCGTCGGGCAGATGCTGGATCACGAACAGGTCCCAGTCGATGCGGATACCGCCGGCGACCTCGCGCGCGAGGGAATCGGCAAGCAGATTCAGTTCGGCGACGGCGCGGGCGCAGGCGTCACGCTTGGGGCCGAGGTTGTCCATGTTGAGGAACTGGAATTCGAGCCCGTCGCCGCTGGCGCATACCGGACCGGCGTGCTGGCTGAAACTCCATTGCACAGCAGCACGGTCTGCCTCCGGGCCGGATACGGGTATCGCATCGGTGCTGGTCGCGTCGAGCAGGTCCGCGCAGCGATTCAGCTCACAGAAGCGCGCGAGTATCTGCTGCTCGAATGCTGCCTGTTCATGTACGCGCGGGCTGCTGGCGATCACCGGTTTGCCGGCTACGATCAGATAGAGGTTGCCTTCCGGGCCGGCACTGACCTCAACGGGTGTGTCGGGCAGCACGTCCGCCGCCAGCCGCCGGTAGTCCGCGGCCAGTTTCTCCACCGCGGCGGCCCAGCGCCACAAGCCGCTGGCGTCGGCGTGCCCGCGGGCATCGCGGCGTGCGCGCAGGGCTTCCTCGCTGTAGGCCGCGGCCAGCTCCTCGAGCGTGATTCGTGCCAGGTCGGTACGCAACGGCAGCGGTTCGGCGGTGAGCCGCGCGGCCAGGTCGTTGAGTCGATACAGCGTCATGCTGGCTGTGCCCGCACCCGGCAGCGTGGCTAGCGCCAGGATGCACAGCCATGCCGGTGGCGGCGTAAGACGAAAGGGCCTTCGAGGCACTGACAGGGTTGTCACGATATCTGCGGGGCGCGCTGCATGATATAGGGTAGGAACCGTCGATGGCATCAGTATACGCCTGCAATAGTCCTGCAGCGGCTGATACCGGTCAAATTATGACAGTGCCGGCCTGTGCCATCATGGTTCCGCTATGGAAGTTCTCACGCGTCCTGCATTCCCGCCGCTGCCTGCAGCGCCGGCCGCGCTGGTGGCAACGCTGTTAGCCGGTGACCGGCGGGTATTGCTGGTTGGCCCGCCCGGCGTAGGCAAGTCGACGCTGGTCGACGCCTTGGCGGCGGAGTTGGCGCGGGCAGGGCGCTGCTGCCGCTGTCTCGGCGCCGATCCCGGCTCACCGCTGTTCGGGGTGCCCGGTGCGCTGTGTCTGGGAAGTTACCGTGCTGCCGGCTGGCACCTGGATGACATCGAGGCGCTGTGCACGCTCGACGCCGGTCGCTTCCGGTTGCCGCTGGTGGCGGCGCTGCGCCGGCTGGTGTCGACTGTGACGGCGGGTGTGCTGCTGATCGATGGTCCCGGCGTTTTCCGCGGCGTGGCCGGAGCGGAGTTGCTGCCCGCGGTGGTCGATGCCACCCGGCCGGACGCGGTGCTGGTGCTGGCAGCTGACGGCCGGGCGCTGGGTCTGGTGGGGGAACTGCGGGCGCTGCAGGTTCCGGTCTATAGCGTGCAGGCCGCGGCGCAGGCCGGCAGGCCGGGCAAGCGCAAGCGTGCGGCCTGGCGTACCCGGTTGTGGGATGCCTACCTGGAAACGGCCCGCAGCAGCACGCTGGACCTCGGCCGCCTGCAGGTCCTGGGCACCCCGCCGCCAACCGATGCCCCCGGCGCCTGGAGCGGCCGTCAGGTCGCGCTGCTGGAGGGTACCCGCACCCTGGCGCTGGGCGAGGTGATCGCCGCGGACGGCATGCGCCTGCAGGTGCGCATGCCGGAGACTGCCAGTGCCGGATCCGCACTGCTGGTGCGCGATGCCGTTCGCCGCGAGGACGGCCGTCTTGGCAGTGCAGCGCGGTTTGCCGCGGACCGCTTCGGTTACCTGCCGCCGCCCGATGTTGCGCCCTGGGCGCCGGTCACCCCGGTGACCGGTCCGCAACCGGCCGGACGGGTCGGCGTGCTCAGTGTTTGTCTCGTCAATGGCGTGTTCGGCGACCCGTTGCTGCACGCCCGACTGCGTCACCGGCGTCGCAGCTTCCTGTTCGACCTCGGCGAGGGCACCCGCTTGCCGGCACGTGTCGCACATCAGGTGAGCGAGGTGTTCATCACGCATGCGCACATCGACCACATTGCCGGCTTTCTCTGGTTGTTGCGCTCCCGCATCGGTGAACAGTCCCGGTGCCGGTTGTACGGGCCGCCGGGTCTCGCCGTGAACATCGACGGACTCATGCGCGGCATCCTGTGGGACCGCATCGGGGACAACGGGCCGCGCTTCGAGGTTTACGAGTTGCATGCTACCCACCTGCGGCGCTGCGTGGTGCAGGCCGGGCGACCCGGTTGCGAACTGTTGGAGGAACGGGTGGCACAGGCGGGTGTCATCCTGAACGAGCCGGAGTTCCGCGTGCGTGCCACCACGCTCACGCATGTCTCACCGGTGTTGGCCTATGCGTTCGAGCCTGTGTGCGAATTCAAGGTACGCAAGGACCGGCTGCAGGCCCGCGGACTCGTCCCGGGCCCGTGGCTGGGCGAGCTGAAGCGCCGGTTGCAGTGTGGAGAAGACCGGGTACGGATCAATCTGCCCGACCGGTCTGCGCAAAGCGTGCGGGCACTGGCGGATGACCTGATCCTGGTCGTCCCGGGCAAGAAGCTGGTCTATGCCACCGATTTTGCGGATACCGCGGACAACCGCGAACGCGTGGTGGCGCTTGCGCACGGCGCGCATACCCTGTTCTGCGAAGCGACCTTTCGCGCGGACGATGTCACCCAGGCGGCCCGCACCGCGCACCTCACTACGCGCGCCTGCGCCGAAATCGCCGAGGCTGCCGGCGTCGCGCGGCTGGTGCCGTTCCATTTCTCGCGCCGCTACGAGCACGAACCCGCCGCGGTGTATGCCGAGATCGCCGCACACACCCGCACCCTGATACTGCCGGATGACATGAGCGCCGATCCGCTCGACGCCTGAGTCGGCCGTGCCGGGGTGAGGGCCGTGTCACTGCTGCGGCAGCGAATTCCTGCAGCAGCCTCAGTTGCTATGGATGCGGGGTCGTGCACCGCCGTTCACTCGCTGTTGCGCCAGCGGCGGAAGAAGCCGCGCAGCCCCCGGTTTTGTTCCGCTGCGTCCGGCGCCGGCTGCCGCTGCGCCGGTTCGCGCGCCCGGTCCGGTTCGTGCCGCTGTTCCGCGCGTGGTTGTCCTGCGCCCGCGGCGGCGTCGCCGGCTGATGCGGCTGGCGGTTCGTGTCCGCTGGCCGTTGGCGGCGCGTGCCGTTGCCCACTGTGCGCTGGAGCATGTTCACGCTGAGCCGGCTCTGCCGGTGGCAGGGGAACTGGCGCCGGCATTGCGCCGTGCGCCTGCCGCCCTGGGTGTGCGTTGGCTGGGTCTTGCGCGTGGGCTGGCTCCGGGCGCGGTGCCGGCCGGCCATGCGCTGCGGGCTGCGGTGTGCGCGGGGCGGGCATGGGCGGCCGCGCCCCGGTGCCCGGTGCCATGTCCGGCCGGGCCGGGACCTGCGGGTGCGGGTGGTAGCGCGGATGCCAGTGCGGGTGAGCGTCGGGGAAATACCAGGGGTCGTAGCCGGACCCGAACCACCACGGTCCGTACCAGGGGTCGTACCACCAGGGATAGGGCGAGCCATAGGGCGCCACGGCATCCGGCCACAGATACCAGGCCTGTGCCTCGACCACGGGATAAACATAGGGATATGTGCCGACCATGCCGATCTCGCCGGCACGCAGGATCCCGCTGACAGTGACGCGGCGGTCATGAACATACTGGGCCGGATCGAGGAAGGCGGGCACGACGGCGATGAAACGTCCCTGGCTGTCATCACCGGGCTGCGGTTCGCCGTCTGCGGCCAACGGCCGAGCCAGCACACTCAGCCGGGTGACAGTGGCGAGGTTGTCGGTGGCGATCAGCACGCCGCCCCAGCGCACGGTCTGGCCGACGTAGTCGGCGAGGCGGGCGGCCGCCAGCGCCGGTGTCGGGTTGTCCTGCGGTCCATGGCGGATCTGCAGCGGCACCGGCGTGGTACAGCCGGCGAGCAGCAGTGTGCTCAACGCCAGCATGACGCACGCGGATCTGCGGCATTTTATGTACATGGCACGGTTGCGCCTGAGTTTGCCGTGGCTGGCCGGCTCGCACGTGCCGGAGTGAACGAATCGCTGATGCGGCGGGTGGGTGTCATGCCTCGACGTCCTCCAGGGCTGCCTGCAAGCGGTCGAGGAAGCCTGTCTGGCTGACCGACATCCACTGGCGGGCCGCAACGAGTGTGAACCAGCGTCCGGCGTCTATCTCCGGGTACTCCCCGAAGCGGCCGGAATGGCGCGGCCACTCGAGCGTGAAGGTATTGCTGCGTATCCCGGCGACGTCGAGGTCGCCCTCCAGTGCCCAGGCATGGACGATCTTGCCGCTTTTCATCCTGAGTGCACCGAGCGCGATGAAAGCGCCGTCGACGGCGTAACCGGTCTCTTCCTCGAACTCGCGCCGCGCGGCGGCGAGCGGTGCCTCGTCCACTGCCCCGATTCCCTTGGGGATCGACCACGCCCCCATGTCCTTGTCCTGCCACAACGGCCCGCCGGGATGCACCAGCAAGACCTGCAGCTGCCCATCCACGTACCGGTACAACAGGATGCCGTAGCTCTGGACGCTCATGGGCGGGCGCGGGCAAGGCATTTCGGGACGGAAAGCATGATGGCAATACTAGGGTTAAAGCGTGCCGCGTGCCAGATAGCCGGTTCGTCGCGCAGCAGCAGGTCATGTCCGCGCACGGCGGCGGCCGGTACGGGATACTGCGGCCCTGTCGCCTGTCGTGCGCCGGGTGAGGCTAAAGTCCGATGCCGACGCCGAGGCCGAAGATGACGCGGGTACGGTCGCGTGCGCGCTCGCGTGGCCAGAGATAGAGCTGCCGCGCACTGATCACCGGGTAGGTATAGTCCGACGCGCCGACACGGCCGGTCATGTTGCCCGTGATCGTGCCGGTTGCGGTGACGAGTCGACCCTCGGCATAGCTGGCCGGCTCCAGATAACCCGACTGTACGAGGATGAAGCGTCCCAGTGGATCGCGTTCCTGTTGCGGCCATTCGCTGCTGTCGAGCGGGTAGGCCAGCACCTCGATACGGGTGCTGTCATCCAGGTTGGTGGTGTTCAGGATGACACCGCCCCACAGCACCGTGCGGCCGCTGGCGGTTTGCGGTGCGGCACTGACGCCGACCGGCGTCAGTGTACGCTCGACCCCCGCGGTCTCGAAGGTGGGTCCGCTGGCACAGGCGGCGAGCAGCAGCGACAGTGCGAGCGCGAGGCAACGCTGCAGGTGCGGCATGGGTGTCAGCGCCAGTAACGGTAGGGATAGGCGTAAGGATAGCCGCGATAGTACCAGGGGCTGTACCAGCGGTCGTACCACCAGGGGTCGTACCACGGATCATCGTAGTAGTGATAACGGTCGGTTTCCTGCGGCCACAGGTACCACGCCTGTGCCTCGACGACCGGGTAGACGTAGGTGTGTTCGCCCACTTTGCCGGACTCGGTGCCTCGGACCGTGCCCGTCACGGTGATGCGCCGGTCGGGTGCGTAGACCTTGGGGTCCAGGAATTCGGGTACGCGCACGATGAAGCGACCCGCGTTGTCATCCGTCAGCCGGGGTTCGCCGTCCCGGTACAGCAACCGTCCCAGTACCGTGAGTCGTGTGGCATCCTTGCGGTTCTCCGTCGCGATGATCGAACCGCCCCACCGCACCTGCTGATCGCGGTAGGTGTCGATCTCGCCGCGTACGACCGCTGGCCACGGACTGTCCGCCGGCCCTTGCCGGATCAGCGGCGGTATCGGCGAGGTGCATGCACTGAGCAGCGTTGCCGCAAGCACCATCGTGCCGGTAAGTGATCTCGCTTGCAGCATGATTCTATCCTCCTGCGGTCTCGCATAACGTTAGACCGCCGGGGCGGCAAAAGGTGCGGTTGCCGCCGGCGCGCCGTGTTCTCGCGCCGTGCCGAGCCGGTGAGTGCAGAGGCGTGTCGCTGCGGGTCGGCATGGCGAGGGTCGAGCCGGCAATAGTGTGAACGTGGGTCAGACTCACAGCCGGCGCCGTGCCGTTGCCGCGGCAGGGATTCCGTACCTAGCCGGCGCGGCCGGCGTCGCGAGCGCCCGGCTCCGTCGCCGCGAGTTGGTGTGCCGGGGCAGCCCCGCCGGCCATGGTGGCCCGGGACCGAATCGGGGGGGAGACCAGCGCGCTGGTCTGAGTGCGACCGTGTACCTTTTCGTTGTAGAGGCCGGTACCGACGATGCCGCCCTCGTTGCTGCTGGCGATGGCCGCAATCAGTATCCGGCCGGGATCGATCGGTTGCCAGGGTTCGGCAAGCACCGGGAGCGAAGCGAGCGATCCGCTTAAGAGCGCGAGCAGTGCCGCGCTGGATCCGCGCTCCCGGTGATGCCGAATTCGGTTGCTGTGGTTCATGGTCTCTAACCTCGGTTGCCGCAGGAATCGCCGCATACGATGCTGCCGTGATGTCGGCGCTGTTTCCGGACTCGGATGCCGCTGCTTACCGGTGAGACATGTCAGGCATCATCCTGACGCAGCCAGACTCTATCCGAGCGATTCCTTCGCATGCGCGATGCAGATCCCAGTCCTGAAAATTGCTGAATATCAAGCAAGCACCAGGCCAGAGTGAATAAGCGTCTGATTCGCCCCGAAATGCCGGCACGAACGCCGGGGGTGGGACGGTTTGTGTGCGACAAACCGTCTCCCGTCAGCGACAGTGTGCACGTGTTTCAGGGCAAGTCATTGTTTGTCAGACGCATCGGGCATCGTCGCCTGACGACAATGTCCAAGTTTACGCGGCATGTCACAGCGGCGCGGTCAGCAGGGCATGAGGCTGGGGTAAAAACCGTGTCAGCGCGTGCGCAAATTCACTGCTGTGCGACGTGCAAGCACCGCTGCCGGCCTGCACTCGGCGTTGTCTGGTGCGGCCGGACACCGGCGCTCGGTCGCCGGCTGACGGTCCGCTGTCGAACGCTGTCCGGGTAACAGCCGCGTGCTAACATACCTGCGTCTGCCGGCCCGGCGCTGCGCCGGGCACAATGGTGGCACCGTCCCTCAATCACACACAGCTGCAGGCATGCAGGAAGACAGTCCGATGTCGAGCCGGAGCGAGAATCCGTTCGAGTCCATCAGGCGCCGTCTGCGCGAGTTCGCCGCCGCGCGCGACTGGGATCAGTTCCACTCGCCCAAGAATCTCGCCATGGCGCTCATCGTCGAGGCAGCCGAGCTGGTCGAGCAGTTCCAGTGGCTGTCCCAGGCCGAGAGTCAGTCCCTGGCGCCCGCCAGGCGCACGGCCGTGGAGCAGGAGCTCGCCGATATCCAGATTTATCTCATTCGCCTGGCCGACAGGCTCGAGATCGACCTCGAACATGCCGTCGACGCCAAGCTGGAGATTAATGCGCGCAAGTATCCCGCAGACCAGGTGCGTGGCAGCGCGGAGAAATACGACGCCCGTGACGACGGCGGCTGACGGCCGCTCACAGCGCCGGTCCGCGGCCAGCGCCGGGCGGCGCGAGCCGGCACTTTCATGCAATGCAGGCTACAGGGAGCAGTACTGACATGAGCAATTCTCTCGTTTTCAAGGATATCCGTCCCTGGCCCAACCCGCTCCTCGAGCGGGCCAGTATCGTCGGGCATACGACGGCGGATTCCTGCCGGATCTGGGTGCGGGTGGCGGATCTGGGGGATTTCACATTGCTGGTCTATCCGTCACACAGGGATGCGGGCAACGCACTGTTCAGCGGTTTCAAGGAAGTCCCCTATACCGGCATGGCGGCGCTGCCGGCGTGGGTGCAGCGCTATCCGTTCGCCGTGTACGATGAGCTGCAGGACACGACCTGCGTGATCGAGGTCGAGGGGCTGGAGCCGGCGACAGAATATCGCTACGCGGTATTCGGCGCACACCAGGACCGGGGGCGCATCGTCATCGGCAGGGACTACGAGTACCGCTTCCGCACGTTGCCCGCGCAGGCCGGCGTGTTCAGCTTCGGATTCTATTCATGTCACATGCCCTACAAGGTTTCCCTGTTCGGCAGGACCTCCGTGGTCAACGAACACATGTGGGACTGTCTGAACGAGGTGCTGGAGCGGCATTACGCGCAGGACCTGCGTTTCGTCATCGCCGGTGGTGACCAGGTGTACGCGGATGGTGTGAAGACGCTCGATATCTGGAAACTGCTCAATGCCCGCATGGCCAAATCGGGTGGCGAGCTGAGCCCGTCCTATGACGAGATGGTGAGCTGGTACCGCGATATCTATCACGGGTACTGGGGATTCCCCGGCGTGCGCAAGGCCTTCGCCGGCTATCCGACCTACATGATCTGGGACGATCACGAGATTGCCGACGGCTGGGGTTCGTTCCTGCTCGGCGGTGGCAAGGACGAACTGGACGAGCGTTTTCCCGAGCGCAGGGCCAGAAAGCTCAGCCGCCGCGACTGCCTGGAATTGCGCGAACGCATGCAGGCGGCGGCGTCCCGGGTATACCGGGAATACCAGCATTCCCATAATCCGGACAGTCCCGCCGACGGGGGCGACGGGACGTTCGATTATCATTTTGTCGCACAGGGCGCGGCCTTCTATGTGCTCGACGGGCGCGGCTGTCGCGATATCAACCGCCGTTCCCGCCGGGTGCTCGGGGTCGCGCAGTTCAACCGGTTCCGGCGCTGGCTGGAGGCATTGCAGCCGCGCAGTACGCCCTTCCTGTTCGTCGTGTCAACGGTGCCGGTACTGCACATGCTGCCGGTGCTGGTGAACGCGGACGACAATGTGCTGGCCGACGTCGCGGATCTGCAGGACGATCTGCGCGACGCCTGGGAACACGAGAAACACGACTCCGAGCGCAAGGCGCTCGTCCGGGCGCTGTTCGCGGCTGCGGAGCGGGGTATCAGGGTCTGCATACTGAGCGGTGACGTGCATACTTCCGCCGCCTTCCGCATGATCGACGCGCGCACCGGCGCGGTCATCTATCAGTTGACGTCGAGTGCCATCACCTACAACAAGCCACGGGCGCTGGGGTGGCTGCTCGGCCACACCGTGGCGGAAGCGGGGCAGTCGCCGGACGGGTACCGGTTCGAACGCCTGGCGCTGTACACGGACAGCAATTTTTCCCTACTCCAGGTCGACCCGGTGCAGGATATGGTCACGTTCCGCCTCTACGGCGAACAGAAGGTGTCCGATCCGGACGAGCGGGAGCAGGACCGGGCCGTTACCCATTCGCTCGCCAGTATCGAGTGCCGCTTCAGCCCCCGGGCCTGATGACGGCGGCAAGCGCCGAACCGCTACGGTGACTGCGGCGAACCGGTAACCGTCGCGCTGTCCGGCGTTGCCGCATCGGTCTGATGCAGCTCACGGTGGCACAAGGCCAGTTCCTTCTGCGTCTTGACGCGTCTGGAGACCTCGGTCTTCAGCTTCTCGAACAGGTCGTCGCGTTCGGCACTGAGCTTGGCCAGCCGCTCGCGCAACTGCTGCAGCATGGCGGCATTCGCCTCGGCGTCGGATCCGGGAGGGGGGGCGCCGACCGTGGCCGCGGCCGTGCCGGCAGCCGTCTGCGCCCCGTCACCGTCTTCGGGCGCTGCCTGCCGGACGGCGAGCGCCCCCTGCAGGGTGGTGGCGTGGGTCTCGAGACGGGTACTGGATGCGCTCAGCTGATCCCGCAGCGTCTCCAGCTGGGACATGGCCGCGCCGAGCTGCCCGGCCGATGCGGCGGTCTGGGACTGCGCCTCCTGCAGCGCCCGGGAGGCGGTCTGCAGCCTGGCATTCAGCACGGCCAGTTCCCGGTCACGGCCGGTGAGATCGTCGCGCAGCCCGTCGCGTTCCGCCGCCAGTGCAAGACGCTGTTGCTCCAGTCCGGCCTGCTCGGTCCGCAGGGTAACCAGCTGGTCGGACAGCGTGCGTTCGGATTCGACGGCATGCTGCACGCGCTGCTGCAACTGCGCGAGCGTCGTCCGTGCCGTGTCCAGTTCCGTGTCTTTCGTGGCGATCTGTTCCCGGGCCTCATCCAGCGCCGTGCTTTGGGTCGCCAGTCGCGCCTGTGCCTGGTCCAGCTCGCTGCGTGATGCGCTTGCCGCGGCGGTCGGCCATTGCTGCGCGTGTGGTGGCGGGAACGGGTAGGCGGGGAGCGGCCACGGCGCACCCTGCGGCCAGGGTTGCAGCGCCCCCGACGGGGCGGGCGCTGCACCGTACCAGCCCGGCTGCAAACCGCCGGACCCGGCCGCCGGGGTCGGGACGGATGGTCCAGGGGCGGCGCAAACGGGCGCGCCGGCAAGCAGCGCAACGGTCAGACAGGCAGTAAACAGTCGCAGGTGGTTCATGGCACGCTCCGGTTCGAATCGGCGGAAATCCTGAGTAGCGAGTGTAACGGAATCGCGGCGGGCTGGCTTGAGGCTGGGTCCGGCGGGTGTCGCCGCCGGTACGGGCGTGGGTCAGCCCGGCCGCAACCTGCGCGCAGGTGCGCTACCATAGGCAGGATCAGGCAGCCTGCCTGACCGTGCAGGCAGGCCGGGTCAGCCGGAGCGCCGCCAGTACTTGAACAATACGGAACCTCGACAGGTCGGTTACTGGGAAGCGACCGCCATCGGCATCGGCGGCATGGTCGGCGGCGGCATCTTTGCCGTGCTGGGCCTGGCGGTCGACCTGACGCACGGCGGGGCACCCGTCGCGTTCCTGATCGCCGGCGCCGTCGCGCTCGTGACTGCGTACTCCTACGCCCGGCTCTCCGTCGCATTTCCCAGCCAGGGTGGCACCGTGGCGTATCTGGACCGGGCGTTCGGTGCCGGTCTCCTGACCGGCGGCATGAACATCCTGCTCTGGCTCAGCTACATGGTAATGCTCTCGCTTTACGCCCGCGCGTTCGGCAGTTACGGCGCATCCCTGTTCCCGGCGCACTGGCACGGGATGGCGAACCATGTCCTGACCAGCGCCGTCATCGTCGTCATCACGGGGTTGAACCTGCTCAGTGCCCGCCTCATCGGCAAGGCCGAGGACTGGGTGGTGTTCGTCAAGCTCGCAATCCTGGCGCTGTTCATCGGTGCGGGTTTTCCGGGTGTGGACGCGGCGCGGCTGGCACCCGCGGCCTGGTCGACGCCGCTGCACCTGGTGGCAGGGGGGATGATCATCTTCCTGGCCTACGAGGGTTTCGAGCTGATCGCCAACACCGCCCGCGACGTGCGCAATGCCGCCACCACGCTGCCGCGTGCCTTCTATTCCGCGGTGGTATTCGTCATCGTGCTGTACGTGCTGGTGGCCATCGTGGCCGTGGGCAACCTCCCCGTGGGCGACATCGTCGCGGCGCGCGATTACGCGCTGGCGGCGGCCCGGCCGTTTCTCGGGCAGACCGGTTTCACCCTGATAGCCGTCGCGGCCGTGCTGTCCACGACATCCGCGATCAACGCCACGCTCTACGGTGCGGCCCGGCTCAGCTACATCATCGCCCGGGACGGCGAGCTGCCCGCCGTGCTGGAGCGCCGCTTGTGGAACCGGCCGGTGGAAGGCCTGCTGATCACCTCCGCCGTGACCCTGCTGGCGGCCAACCTCGTCGATCTCTCCAGTCTGTCGACGCTCGGCAGCGCGGGTTTCCTGCTGATCTTCGCCGCCGTCAACGCCGCCAATGTGCGGCTGGCGCGACGTGCGCACAGCCGGCGCTGGCTGGCATGGCTCGGCGTGGTGCTATGCCTGTGTGCGCTTGCGGCACTGCTGTGGCAGACCCTGCGCACGGCGCCGGGGCGGCTCTGGATACTGGTCGGGATGACGGCGCTGGCATTCGCGATCGAATTCATCTTTCGCGTGCTCACGGGCCGGGCATTGCGCGTGTCCGGCTAGAACCTGGCTAAATAATTCCGCAGCACACGCTACAGCAGCAGCTGGTAACGGAGTACGCCGAGAAACGCCAGCCCGGCGAGCGCGACCAGCGTGAGCTGCCAGCGCGCCCCGCGGTTCCAGTAGCCCCGGCTCCAGGCAATCGCCGTGAGGACGACGGTCATGGCGGCCAGTGCCGCGGAAGCCAGGGGCAGCAGCAGGATGGCCCGGGCGTAGGGCGGGATGCCGTAGAGCAGCCGGGAACCCTGGCTCAGGATCAGGGCGGTGCCGGCCAGGATGGTGAGATTGGTGGCGCCGAGCAGGCCGGCCAGCGGCCGGGCGACGCGCGCGGTCCAGGGTACGGGTTGCGGTACCACCGGCCGGGCAGTCCTGCTGCGCGGCGGGCGCAGGAGCACGACCAGGAAGAACACCAGCGCGCAGCCGGCCAGCAGTGTGCCCTGGGCAGCGGGGCTGGCGTACCAGGGCAGGCGGTGATAGCCGTAGGCGGGGACGTTGCGCTCGAACAGCCAGGTCTCGCCGCTGGCGGCATCCCTGCTGAACACCACGGTTTCCTCGCTGCCGCTGTCCTGGTATACCCCCGGCGCGCGTTCGATCCACGTCCCGTCCGGCACCATCGACAGGCCCGTGATATGCAATGCGCCGGGCGCGACCGTACGCACGGTCACCGGCCGCAGCGGCGCGAACAGCCGCTCCAGATCGAACACGCCGCTGCGGGTGCTGCGATAACTGCCGTCGAGGCGGGTGCCGGGCGGGAGGCTGTCGCCGGCCGCGGCCGGCTGCGGCCATTGCGGCAATGGCTGCAAGCGAGAGAGGACGGCATCCAGCAGATCCAGTTGCGCCGCGCGGGTCCCGGCGCGGTTGTGTGCGATGAACAGGCCCAGCCCGCGTTCCGGCAGCAGGAAGACGGCCGCGGTGAAGTAGCGGGTATCTCCCGGATGCCAGAGGATGCGTTCGCCGGCGCGGGTCAGTTCCTGGAAGCCGTAGGTCAGGCCGTTGACTGCGGGATTGTTGCTGAACTGCCGCTGCAGCATGGCCGCGTTTTCGGGTGGCGCCAGGATCCGGCCCTTGCCGTAGCGGCCCTGCTGCAACAGGGCGAGCATGAAGCGCGCCATGTCCGCTGCGGTGGTGTGCAGGGCGCCGGACGGGCGTGCCTGGTACCAGCTGCGGCCGCTGCGCCCCTGCGCGCCGCGGTAACCCGTGGCCAGATCCGCTTCCAGCGCGGCCGGCAGCGGCTGGCGGAAGCTGCTGTGCTGCATGCCCAGCGGCGCGAAGACGGCGTTGTCGATATAGCGCTCGAAGGGCATGCCCGCAGCCTGTGCCACGATCTGGCCGGCGAGCGCGATGCCGTAGTTGGAATACGCCGTCACCTTGCCGGGCGGATAGACCCGCGCGGGCATATGCGTGGCAAGGAACATCTGCAGCGAGGTGAGCTCGGCCGGGCTGCGAGCATAGAAGCCGAATGCCCGCTCCTCGAAGCCTGCCGACTGCGTCAGCAAGTCCGCTAGCGTCACCGGCCTGGGCCAGGTGGCGGGAAGCTGCAGACCGGTGAGGTAGTCGTTGACGTCGCGTCCGAGTGACAGCTTGCCCGTGCCGACGAGCTGCATCACCGCCGTTGCCGTGAAGACCTTTGCTACCGATCCTGCCCCGAACACGGTCCGGTCGGCATCCACCGGCCTGCCCGAGTCGCGATCGGCATAACCGTAGCCGCCAAGATGCAGGATGCGGCCGTTGCCGACGAGCGCGACGGCGGCACCGGGAATGTCGTACAGGTACAGCTGGGTGATGATGACCTCGTCGATCAGGCGGGCCAGGTCCGCGCGCTCGGCTGCGTTGAGCGCGTGCGCGCCGGGCTGCGCGTGCAGCGGTGTGCAGAGACCTGTCAGGCAGGCGAGGAGCAGGGCCAGCAGATGGCGTGCGCGTGCCCGTTCCCGGATGCCTCCTGATTGCATGTTATTTGTTCCCTGTTGTTCCCCGGTTCGCGCTGTCTCGGGCGGAAATGCAATACCGTCCCGGACTGAGCCGGTGCCATGCGGCGACCCTTGCCGGAACACAATATCATGAACCTGTCTTATCATCCCGCACTGTCGCAACCGTGGCGGGACGTGTTCCCGGCAGGGCAGGGTTACGCGGCATGTCCGTGCGGCAGGGAAGGAAGTGCGGCCGGCATTGATATGTGTCATGGCGGTGCCTCTGCGGATGGGCCACCGTTACAGCGTATGTCAGCGGTTAAGGCGCGCACCGTCGCGCGGCGCCACGGCACAGCACGCGCGACTGCCTGAATCAGCTGCACGCGCGGCCAATTCAATTCGTGATCAACTGCTTGGCGCCGGATGCGGCGCGACGGCAGGATCGGACAACCACGGGATCGGGAGCAGATGATGAATGCAAGTCGGGAATCCGTCAGGCAAATGACTGTCAGCGCTGTCATGCAGCGCGAGGTGCTCGCCGCGGAGGGGGACTGGTCTCTGGAGCAGCTGGCGGACTTTCTGGTCGACAACGGAATCTCGGGTGCCCCGGTGGTAGCGGCCAACGACAAGCTGGTCGGGGTGGTGTCACTGACCGATATCGTGCGCCAGAACCGGATGCAGGAGCCGGCCGCCGGGCGCGAGGATGCCCACGATGTCTACCTGTTCGACCTGGAGCGACGCATGGGTCGCGAGGAACTGCGCGAGATGCATATTCAGATCGAGTCGCCGGTGCGCGTGCAGGACATCATGACACCCATGATATTCAGCGTGAGTGAGGACACCGGGGTGCAGGAGGTCGCGGACACCATGCTCAGGGGCAGGATACACCGCGTGTTCGTGACCAGCCAGGGCAAGCTCAGCGGTATTGTCACGGCGCTGGACATGCTCAAGGTGATTCGCGATCTCTGAGTCGTACGCTGCGGCGGCAGCTGACGCGGTTCGTGGTGCGTGAGGGGTAGCCGCCGATCACTCCCCGGTGAAGCGGGATTCCAGATAGCGGATGATGTCGTTCGATTCGTACATCCACTGCATGCTGCCGTCCGGCTTGGCGATCCGCAGGCAGGGGACCATGAGCTTGCCGCCGCATTTCAGCAGTTGCTGGCGACTGGGCTGATGGTGCTGGGCGTCGCGGGTCTCTATGTTCAGCGCCAGGCGCCGGATGGCGCGGCGGGTCTTGATGCAGAACGGACAGCTGCGGAACTGGTACAGGACGAGTTCGCGGGTCTCTGCGTCGATGCGCGCCTGGGCGGTTGGGTCGCGCTGGACGCGACGCGGTGCGGTCAGGCGATCGCCCAGCAGCAGCAGCGGGCCCACCAGCATGTGTGCCAGTTTGAAGCTATAGCTGACGATGGCGTTCATGTGCGGCGTCTGTCAGGTTGTCTGTCTTGCGCTCAGGCGCGATTCGTACCGGCCCCATGCGCGTATCGCCCGGCTGCGCGCCCCCGTACCTCAGCGCATCCGGATGGCAAAATGCTCGCGGAAATAACCGAATAATTCAAGCCGCGACGTCGGCGAGGCGGCGGTATAGAGCAGGTAACCGGTATCCTGACCGGCACCCTCCCGCCGGTCGACGGTATCCCCCGGCCGCAGCTTGAGGCGGAACTCGCGCAGGGCGGGATGTGTCCGTATCGCAGTCGCGCCGCGAACGTCCGCGACCTGCCCGGACCCGGGGTGCAGGATGTCCACGCCGGCCCAGGTGGCCGCCGCTGCCGGAAAATCGAAGGGTTCATCCAGTTCCATGGCGACCAGCGCCGCCCAGGGGTCAAAACCCCAGGCATGCCGCAGGGCGTTCATGATGTAGCCGCCCGGGGGGCGCACTGCGATCTCGCCGAACAACGGTCCCTTGGGGGTCAGATAGACCTCGAGATGGGTCATGCCCCAGTCGATCTTCAACGCCGCGATCACGCGGCGGTTGAAGGCATGCAGCGTCTCGAGCAGGTCGGCATCGAACCCCGCAGGCACGAAATTCACATGTCCCTTTTCCAGGTAGCGCGTGGTATTGACGAAATGAATGCGGCCGCGGTTCACGAACGATTCGACGCTTGCCTCGGGGGCGGTGATGTGGCGTTCCAGGAGCGTGCGTCCGTCCCGGCGCTGCACGAGTTCCGTTGGCCGGTGCAACAATTCCAGGCCGCGGCCACCGGATGACCTGCGGTGCTTGCGTACGAGCGGGGCACCCAGGAGTGCGAAGGCCTCTTGTGCCGAGTGCAGGGCGGACTCGGCGATGAAAGCGGTCATCGGGATGTCGTGCGCCGCCAGGTATCGCTTCATCGCGAGCTTGTCGTGGCAGCGCAGCGCGGTGGTGGCAGGCTGGCGCCGGGCGCCCAGCACGCGGCGCGCCACGGCCGCCGGGTATACGCCGGCCTCGGTGCCGGCGATCACATGCGTATAGCCGTATGCACCGAAGCTGGTGCTGATCTGCTGCCTGAGTTTTGCGCGCGTGTGCCACAAGGGTGCCGTGAGTGTCTGGCATGCATCCGTGACCGGGAAGGTGGCGCGTTCCCGCCACACCGCGAATGGAATGTTGCGCGTACGCAATGTCTCGATGAGCGCGCGGCGCGGGCCGATGACGAGGACGCGGTAGTCACGCAACGCGGGATGACCTGTGGGGTGCGATGCGGCGCCACTGTAATGGAAATGCGGCCGCGCAGGTAGCCCCCGCCCGCTCTGGCAAGCGGTCTCTGCAGTACGGGCCTGCCGTGCGCGGATGCCGCTTGTCACCGGCGCCGCGGTTCAGTGCCGCCCGGGCCGGCAGCTGCGCCCGTCAGTAGGGCGTGGTGTCGCCGAGCAGCGTGTGACCGCTGATCTCGCTGATGACGGGTTTGCCCTCGACCAGCACGTAGGTGGCGTACTCGCGGAAGCGGCTCGTCATTTCCCGGCCCTCCACGTTCATGTGTTCGATGATGGTCGAGTAGGACTGCCCGCTGCTGCCATCCGGCTGGATATGGATTTCCGTATTGATACGCTGGTAGTCGTAGTCGTCCACGTTCATCCAGCCGGTATCGATCAGCTGCAGGTATTCGTACTTGTCGATCTTTACCTTCGCCATCCAGTCCTTGTACTGGAACTCGATCTCCTTCACGAAGGCATCGTCCAGGTAGATGCCGATGTGGGCGGCATCATGCGCCCGTGCGGCCGCATCGGTGGCCTCCATCACCTGCTGGATCTGCTGAACGGTGATCCGTTCCCCCGCCAGGAGCGGGGGGGTGAGCAGCAGCGCAAGCATTGCGCCGGTCAAAACTCTGTTCATATTGTTATGCTCCTGCACCGGTCCGGCCGGGGCCGGTAGCCGGTTTCCCCTTGCTACAGGGTCATTACAACATCCCGGCGCGGCACAACGGTACTGGACCAAAGGGCAGGGTGCGCCTGCTGCGCGCGACGCAGCGGCTGCGCCGCGTTGTCAACCCGAGGCGAGCCGGTGGGCGTGACGCGTGGTCTCGGGCAGGCGGTAGCGGGTCGTGCAGCGCAGGGCGTAGTCGATCGCCGTCGCCAGACTCACGCGGTGGCCGATGGAGACGTAGACCGGGCTGACGCGGTCGCGGGTGCGCAGCACGGCACCGATGGTTTCCTCCCGGTCCAGCAGCGGTACCCAGGCCCCCTTCTCCGGCGGCAACGTACCGTGGGTACCGATCAGTCGCGACTTGGCCACCCCGATACAGGGCAGGTCCGTCAGCACGCCGAGGTGGCAGGCCAAGCCGAAACGGCGCGGATGGGCGAGACCCTGGCCATCGCACAGGACGAGATCGGGCGGCGCGTCCAGTGTGTCGAGTGCCGCCAGGACGGCAGGCAGTTCGCGGAACGAGAGATAGCCGGGGATATAGGGAAAGCGGGTCGGGGCGCGGTGGATGGCCTGTGCCAGCGGTTGCAGTCCGGGGAAGCTGAGTACGGCCACCGCGGCCCGCGTGGTGCGGCCGCGGTCTTCGAAACCGACATCGATGCCGGCGACGGTGCCGACCGTCCCGAGCCGGTCCCGGCGCTCGACCCGTGTCCGCAGGGTTTCCTGGATCGTACGGGCCGAGGCGATGTCCTCCGGCCACCTGCCGGTGTGGTGCAGTTCCCCGTGCATGCCGCCATTGTACGCGCAGGCGCGTGGACAGTGCGGGCCGGGCGGCTGGAATCGTCGCGGCGCCCGTGCCATCCACGGTCGGTCTGGCGTATGCTGTAGCGCCTGTCGCAGCGCGATGTCAGTGAGGCGGTCATGAATCATGCCAGCGGCACGCCGGCGCAACTGCAGCCGGTCTTCGCCTATCACGAGGCGACCAAGCACGCGCACGGGGCCTATGCCAGGGGGCCGGGATTTCTGGACTGGGCGAACCAGCCGGACCCGTTCCGGCGCTATCGCGGGGCGCCCCTGCACCTGCTCGAGCGCGTCCCGCCTGCGGGCACACCGCGCTACGACGACGTGTTCGCGCCGGATGCCGGGCCCGCGCCGCAGCCCGTCAACCTGCGTACCCTGTCGCAGCTGTTTTTCGACAGCCTGGCGCTGTCGGCCTGGAAACGCGCCGGCACGAACCGCTGGGCACTGCGCGTCAACGCCTCCAGCGGCAACCTGCACCCGACCGAAGGCTATCTCGTGTGCGGCCCGGTGTCGGGGCTGTGCGCTGCGCCGGCGGTGTATCACTATGCGCCACGCGCGCATGGCCTGGAGCAGCGGGCCTGCCTCACGCCGGCGCTCTGGCAGCGTCTCAGCGCCGGATTCCCCGACGGTACCTGCTTTCTCGCGCTCACCTCGATACCCTGGCGCGAGTCCTGGAAATACGGCACACGCGCCTACCGTTACTGCATGCTCGATGCGGGGCATGCACTCGCGGCGCTGGGCATCGCCGCCGCCGGCCTGGGCTGGCGGATCCGGCTGCTCGATGCCGTCGCCACGACCGAACTCGGTCTGCTGCTCGGCACGGCCCAGGCCGCCGCTGCCGAGGCGGAGGAACCGGATATGCTGCTGGCCTGCCTGCCGGTAACGTCCGCCGCACAGGCCGCGCTTCCGCGACCCGATGCGGGCTTGCTGCACGAATTTGCGGCACTGGACTGGCAGGGTGCGCCGAACCGGCTCAGCCCGTCCCACGTCGCCTGGGGAATGGCCGCGATCGCGGCCTGCGTACGCAAGCCGCACGGTGTGGCGGACTACGCGCGTGGGGTCATGCTGCCGCGGCCGTTCCTACCGCCGCCACGCGCCGTACCGCTGCGACCGCTGCTGCGGCAGCGGCGCAGCGCCGTGGCCATGGACGGGGTGAGCCGGATCGCATGCGACACGTTCTACCGCATGCTGGAGCGCACGCTTGCGGCACCCGGTGCGCTGCCCTGGAGCTGCCTGCCCTGGGCGCCGCAGGTGCACCTGGTCGTGTTCGTGCACCGGGTGGACGGTCTCGCGCCGGGGTTGTACCTTCTGGTGCGTGATCCGGCGCAGACCGCCGCGCTGCGTGCGGCGATCGCACAGGCGGCCTGCTGGTACCAGCCGCCGGGATGCCCGGCAGCGCTGCCCTTGTACTGCCTGCAGGAGGCGGACCTGCGCGCAACCGCCCGGGCACTGGCATGCCATCAGGCCATCGCCAGCGATGGCTGTTTCAGCCTGGCGATGCTGGCGCATTTCCGCGCGCCACTGGGGCAGTATGGGCCGTGGTTCTATCCGCGCCTGCACTGGGAGGCCGGCATGCTCGGCCAGCTGCTGTATCTGGAGGCGGAGGCCGCCGGCATGCGCGCCACCGGCATCGGTTGCTACTTCGACGATGCGCTGCACGCCCTGCTGGGCCTGCCGGACAACACCTTCCAGGATATCTATCACTTCACCGTGGGCGCCGCGGTGGAGGATGAACGACTGACGACAGAACCCGCCTATCCGGAGGCGTGAATCACGGGCGCTGTGCCCGGCCGGAACTGCCGCAATGAAGCCGATACGCTGTTTTCGACATGTGATGTGCGAGCCGCCCGGCTATCTCGGGACGTTGCTGGCGGCGCGCGGCATACCGTTCGAGGTCGTCTGCCTGGACGAGGGCGTGCCGGTACCGCAGGACCTGGATGCGGTGGCTGCGCTGGTGTTCATGGGCGGCGCCGGCAATGTCAGCGCGCCAACCGGCTGGATGCAACAGGAGCTCGCGCTGATCCGGCGGGCGCTGCAGCGCGATATCCCGATGCTGGGCATCTGCCTCGGCGCGCAGCTGATCGCCAGGGCGCTGGGCGGCAGTGTCGCGCCCAATCACACGCTGGAGGTGGGCTGGCATACGGTGGAACAGGTGGCGGGCAACGCGGCGCCGGAATGGTTCGCGGGCCTGCCGCCGCGCTTCGAGGTGTTCCAGTGGCATGCGCACACCTTCACCCTCCCGCCCGGCGCCGTGGCGCTGTTGCGCGGGCGCTGTGCCGAGCGGCAGGCGTTTGCCCACGGTAATATCCTCGCCACCCAGTTTCATCTCGAGATCATGCCGCGTACCGTCCACGGACTGACACAGCGCTTTCGCGGCGATATCGAGGTGCTCTCAGATTGCGTGCAGTCCGCGGCTGTCATCACCGCGGATCTGGCCGCGCGCACGGCGCGGCTGCACCGCATCGCCGACGTCGTGTTCGGGCGCTGGCTGGACCGGGTTTACGGCTAGAGCCGGCGGTGGCGACGCGTCCGTCCGCCCGGCTCAGCTGACAAGCGTGTCGAAGCGTTTGCCCTTGGGTACGAACACGACGCTCACGCTCAGGTCGTGCGGACTGTAAACGGTGGTGCGCAGGAGGATGCCGCGGCCTTTTACCACGGCCTGTTCGGTCATGGTGCGGATCTTGGTCGTGTCGTCGTAATTGTCTTCGATTTCTTCGTATTTGAGTTTCATTGTTAGCTCCGTTCTGGCGCCGGGAGCGGCGGGTGCCCGGCAATGCGCAATCCACGTTACACCGCTGCCGAGGTACCGGCAAGGGCCGGCGGTCGCGCAGTTCCTGCTCGGTGACAGGTGATGGCGCATAGCTAAGCCGCGGCGCTTCAGCGGCTGCCGTCCTTGCGTGCCAGGCCGAGCTGCAGCTTGCCGTGGCCGAATTTCGCGCTGATGGCGTCAATGGTCTGCAACAGGCGCCGGTCGGCGGCGCTGCGTTCGGGGCGTGCGAACAGGTCTGCCTGCGCGCTGCCGGGAGGCAACCAGTCGCTGATGCCGACGCCGATCAGCCGGACCGGCCGGTCGGGCAGGCGGCCGCTCCGGAACAACGCCCAGGCCGTCTGCAGGATTTCGCGTTCATCGCAGGTCGGCGTGCTGCGCCGGCGCTGGCGGGTGTAGGTATCGAAGCCGGCGTAGCGTACCTTCAGCGTGACGACGCTGCCGGCCAGGCCTTCCTGTCGGGCGGTGCCCGCCACCGCGGCCGCCAGGCAGCGCAGGGTGTCGCGCAGCACGGCAGGGTCGTTCGTATCCCTGGCGAAGGTCGTCTCTTTGGAAATCTGCTTGCGGGCGCGGTCGGGTTCGACCGTGTCAGACGCAATGCCGAATGCCTGGCGCTGAAAGTGCGCTGCAGCGTGCCTGCCCAGGTGCTGCTCCAGGACCGACAGCGGCGTGGCGCGCAGCTGCGCAACGTGCCGAATGCCCAGACGCGCGAGCGCCCGGCTGGCCTTCGGGCCCAGTCCGCGCAGGTTGCCTACCGGCATCGGTCCCAGGAAATCCGCCACCTGTTCCGGCCGGACCACCGTCAGGCCGTCCGGCTTGCGATATTCCGAGCCGAGCTTGGCGACGAGCCGGTTGGGGCCGATGCCGACCGAGGCGGTCAGTCCGGTGGCCGCGTGGACGCGCTGCTTGATCGTGTGTCCGATGGTTTCCGGCTTGCCCAGCAGACGTTCGAGGCCGCTCACGTCCAGGTAGGCTTCATCGATGGAGGCGGCTTCCACGCTGGGTGTCAGGGTGGTGAGCACCTCGAACACCTGGCGCGAGACGGCGCTGTAGCGGGCCATGTCCGGGCGCAGATACACCGCGCGCGGGCAGCGGCGCCACGCCTCGGCGATCGGCATGGCCGAGTGGATGCCGCAGCGTCGGGCTTCATAGGATGCCGCGGCTACCACGCCCCGGCCGCCGGGGCGTGCACCCACCACGACCGGCTTGCCCCGGTACTCGGGGTGGTCGCGTTGTTCACAGCTGGCGTAGAACGCATCCAGGTCCATATGGGCGATCCAGCGGCTTGGTGGCGGGTGGGTCATGCTGGCTCGGTGTTGCCGTGAACGGGCAGAAGATAACACGGCAACCGCATCCCTCGCGTACAACCACGGCGCTTGCTGCGTCTGTGTCAGGCATGGCGTCCCGGCGGCCGGCTCGCGGCTGGACAGGTAACCCCGCGTTCGGATCGGCTTGCTCATGAAATAATATAAACAGAAACTTATATTATTTATCTGTTGTTATTTGTATCGAAGCGACGGGACTCCGGCACATTTCGCCCCGATTGGCTATACTGTGTTGCACGCACGCACACAAACAATAACAGTGGGCCGGTGACCGTCAACGCGGGACCCGGCCGGCGTGGAGGGGGACATGCTGGGGGGCATTTTCTACTGGCTGAGGCATCCTGTTGCGGAGGTGCCGGAAGAGCTGTCGTACTGCGAGTTCGAATGCGGCGAGCTCGAATGCCACGTGCTTGACGTGTGCCAGTGTCCGCATCGGCTGCAGGCCGGATGCGTCGAGCAGCGGGATCGGGGCGATAACTAAATCATCATTCCCCGCGGCCGCGACGATTTTTTACGCCGTGCAAGGCGCGGCCAGCATCACGCCGTTGCCATCCGCGTGCGCACGCCAGCCGTGGGTATTGCCTTGCGCCTGATCGTGCCAGCGCGCCGCGACGGCAGTGCGCAAATCCTGTTATTCGCCGAGCATCCCGAACGCCGCCGCAGCCGGACGACTGCCGCCCGCGTGCTACCCGCACCGTGCGGAATATCCAAGCGCGGGCATCGCGGTCCGGTATCATGACCGGGTTGGCGGTGCCCCGCCTGCACACGGGTCGAGCAGATGCACTATGATGAATTCCTCGCAAGTCTGGCGCAGGACAGCTGTCCCGAGGCGCTGGATGCGTGCCTGCGCGCGCTCTGGTACGAGGCGCGCGGCGACTGGGATGGCGCCCACGCGATCGTGCAGGAACTGGCCGGCGCGCGGGCCGCGCGCGTCCATGCCTATCTGCACCGCAAGGAAGGCGACGAGTGGAATTCGCGTTACTGGCACCGCCGCGCCGGCTCGACGTTTCCCGCGGACCTGAGTCTCGCCGCGGAATGGGACGTGCTGGTGCGCGGGTTGCTGGAGGCGGGGCGCGGATGACCGCCATCGGCCTGCTCAGCGACGTGCATGCCAGCGCGGCGCCGGTGCGCGAGGCGCTGGCAATCTTCGCGCGCGCAGGCGTGCAGCAGGTGTTCTGCGCCGGGGATATCGCCGGTTACCACGCGGAGCTCGCCGAGACCGTGGCGCTGCTGAGTGCACACGGCGTGCGCGCGGTACGCGGCAATCACGACCTGAGGTACCTGGCGGCACACGACGGTCCGGGCGCCGATCCGGTCACGACCTACCTGCAGGGCCTGCCCGCAGTCATCGATACGGTCGTGGCGGGACGGCACGTGCGGATGGTGCATGCGCAGCCACCGGATGACTGTACCGGCGGCGGCATCCGCCTGCTGGCAACGGACGGGTCCGTGCGTCCGGAGCGGGCTGCGCACTGGGAGCGTCTGCTGGCGGACTGCGCTTGCGACGTGCTGGTGGTCGGCCATACCCATCAGGTATTCGCCGTGCAGCTCGGTGGCACGCTGGTGGTGAATCCGGGCAGTTCCGCCTTCAACCACGCCTGCGCGATCCTGCGTCTGCCGCACTGTGCGGTGGAGTTGATCCCGCTCTCCGGTCGGCCCGTCGTGCCGTACTGGAGCTGGCACGAGTACATGCAGGGCAGGGCGGACTGAGCCGGCTGCGGTCCCGGCGCGCAGGCCGGGTTGCGGTGCGGCGCGTGCGAAATGGTGCGCCGGATGCTAGCCGCCACGCCGCTGGCGGAGCCGCAGCGAGAGCCGTTCCGCGCCGCGCCAGAACCAGGTCAGTATCCGCACCGGCCAGCCGCGCCGCGCCCAGCTGCCGGCGGTGTGCTCGACGCAGTCGGCGAAGTCCTGCATGAACAGCGCGGCGGCCGCTGCGGCGGTGTCCGGGTCGGCGACCTCCTGATTGGCTTCGAGGTTCCACTGCAGGTTCCAGCGGTCGAAGTTGCAGGAGCCGATCGTCAGCCAGTCGTCGCATAGCACCGTCTTGGCATGGAAGAAGCGCGGCTGATACTCGTAGATGCGGACGCCGTGCCTGAGCAGCCGGCCGTAGTAGCGGTGGCTGGCATAGCGTGCCCCGGGGTGGTCGGTGACCGGGCCGGGCAGCAGCAGGCGCACGTCGACACCATTCCTGGCGGCCCGCTGCAGCGCGCTGCGGATGGCGCGCGAGGGGATGAAATAGGCGGTGGCGAACCAGATCCGCCGCCGGGCGCGCGCGATGTGCCGCAACAGCGAGCGCTGTACGCCCATGCGGTGACGCGCGGCGTTCACCGTGACCCGGCCGCGCCGGCCACCGGTTGTGGCGCGGGGGACGATCTCCGGTAACTCGAGCTGCACGCGCGCGAAGCGGTTCCAGCTTTCCGTGAACAGCAGCTGCCAGTCGGCCAGTACCGGACCGCGGATCTCGATCATGGTCTCGCGCCAGCGCCGGGCGGGCGCGGACGGCGAATCGACCTCGTCCGTGACGGCGGTGCCGCCGGTGAAGGCGGTGCTGCCGTCGACCAGCAACAACTTGCGGTGGTTGCGGTAGAGGCTGTGGTAGAGCCGCTTCCACACGATCCGGTAGAGGTTGTACAGCGTGCTCCGCGACGGCAGCGGGTTGTAGTAGACGACCTCGATCAGGGGGTGTGCCAGCAGCGCGCGGTCCCGGGCGTTCAGCTGCAGTGCGCCGTAGTCATCCAGCAGCAGGTACACCCTAACCCCGCGACCGGCCGCTGCCAGCAGGGCGGAGATGATGCGGCTGGCGACGGTGCCCGATGCCACCAGGTACATCTCCAGCAGGATGTAATGTTCGGCCGCGGCAATGGCCGCGAGCATGCGCGGCAGAAACGCGGTGCTGTCCTCGAGGAGATCGAAGCGGTTGCCATCCCGCCAGGGAAACTTGTACTGCAGACGTCGGGCCATGTGCGGTTGATGTTTATCGATGCGCCGGTAGGGATGGTACGGGAAAATAGCGGCAGGTCACGCGCCAGACTGATGTCCGGATCATCCATCCAAGGCATGGCCAGATCGGATTTGAATACTGCTTGCTGTTAGGGAGTGACATTTGCGGAGGTGAGGCATGACCCGGAAGGTCAAAGGGATGGCGCTGCTGGCGGCCCTGAGCACGGTGACCGCGTGCGGCGGCGGCGGGGGCGGTCCGGATCCCGCGGATCTGCAGGCATTGAAAGCGGAACTGGGCGGCAGGATCTTTGCTGACACGAACCTGTCCGAGCCCGCCGGCCAGGCCTGCGCGAGCTGTCATGTGGCCCAGGCCGGTTTTGCAGATCCGGATACGGACAGTACGCGTCCGGTTTCGGAAGGCGCGGTGGCCGGCAGGTTCGGCAACCGCAATGCGCCCACGGTCGCCTATGCTTCCCTGACGCCGGTGTTTGGCACGATTGCGGCAGGCGAGTATGTCGGCGGTCAGTTTGTCGACGGCCGGGCGGCTACGCTGGAACAGCAGGCCATGGCCCCGTTTCTCAATCCGCTGGAGATGGCCAATCCCGACAAGTCAAGCGTGATCGACAAAATCCGCGCGGCTGGTTATGCCGCGTTGTTCGAACAGGTCTACGGTGCCGCCAGCCTGGATGATGCCGAGGCAGCCTTTGACCGGGTGGCCGATGCGCTGGCGGCATTCGAGAGCACGCCGGCGCTGAGTCCCTTCACCTCGAAATTCGATTATTTCCTCGCCGGCCAGGCGCAGCTTACGGCGCAGGAACGGCGGGGCTTCATCCTGTTCGACGGGAAGGGGCTCTGTTTTACCTGTCATGAATCGCCCCTGTTCACTAACCATGCCTACAGCAACATCGGTGTACCGAAGAATCCCGACAACCCCTTCTACACGATGCCGCCGGAATTCAATCCGGCGGGTACGGCGTTCGTCGACCTGGGGCTGGGGCTCAACCCGACCGTTCTGTCCACGGCTGAAAACGGCAAGTTCCGGGTGCCAACCCTGCGCAACGTCGCGTTGACAGCGCCATACATGCATAACGGGGTGTTCCAGACCCTGGATCAGGTGGTGAATTTCTACAACACCCGGGACGTCCTGCCGGCATGTCCCACGGACAGCATACAGCAGGATTGCTGGCCGCAACCGGAGGTCGCGGAGAATATGGACACCCTGTCGACCGGGAACCTCGGCCTTACGCCGAGCGAGGTGAGCGATCTCGTCGCGTTTCTGAACACGCTGACGGATGGCTATGTTCCCTGAGTGACGGCGCTACGAATGAAAAAGGCCGGGCGGAATACCGCCCGGCCAGTACCATGAAACGCCAGGTCAGAAGTTGTACTGCAGGCCGACGGTGAGGAGATCCACGTCATCACGATCCGTCGCGAAATGGTCGTAACCGGCGCGCAGCCCCAGCGTGTCAGACAGCTTGTACGCAGCGCCCAGTCCCGCGGTCCAGTCCACTCCCACCTTGTCCTTGGGGGCGCTGACGCTCGTGGCGCAGCCTGAGCAGCGCACCAGGATGTCCGCCTTCCACGCAAACAGCCCCAGCTTGCCGAACAGCGCAAACCGGTCGTTCACGTGCCAGTTCGCCTTCCCGGTGAGAGACACGCCGTCGACCGAATACGGGTGTACCGTGGCGGCAGCGTCGACGAACTGCTGCTGTGCCGTGGCGGTTGTCAGCGGTGGGGCGCTTACCAGCGTCGTGCTGGTGACATCGCCCAGGTTGACGTAGGCCGCCTCGACGTCCCAAATGTCATTGAGTCCGTAGCCGGCGAACAGCGACCACGCGGCGGTATTCCGATCGATGCTCGAGGAGGTCGTGTAACCCAGATTCAGCAGATCGCTGTCGTAGTCGCTGCGGCTCGCGTTGGTGTGCGCAGCGCCGATCGCGGCGCCGGCATACTTATCGCCGCTCCCGGCCATGGCGTCATGGCTCACCGGTGCTGCCAGCGCTGCAACCAGCAGGGCGGGGAGGAATGCGCGGACGCCGTGGCCGAGACGCCGTGCGAGTATCAGCGGCAAGGCCAGGAGGCCCAGCAGCAGTTCCACGGGGCCGGCACTGCCCGCGCCTTCGCCCTTGCCGGTGAAGATGATGCCGCCGGTGTCGCCGCCACCACCGCCCTCGCCGGAGACGAGGGTGCTGGCGCTTTGCGTGGTGGGCGGGGTTTCGTCGCTGTCTATGGTCGCGTTGTTCAGGATGGTGGAGCCATCAGTCGCGGTGACGTTGACAACCAGTGTGTAGCAGACCTGGGCTGCGTTCGGGGCCACGGAGGAGACACTCCAGGTGACCGTGGTGGGCGTGGTCGAGAACGGGCCTGTCGCGGACACGAAGGTGGTGCCGGCGGGGATGTCGTCGGTGATCAGCACATTGTTGACAGCCGAGGCATTGGCGGCATTGTCGTAGCACAGCGTGTAGGTCAGGTCATTGCCGCTGGCAACCGGATCGGGACTGTCGGTTTTGGTGAAACTGAGCGGATTGTAACTGACCTGGGTCTTGGGTATGGCAATACCGGTGGGATCCCCGATATCGCCGACATCATTCTTGAGCACCGCCAGGTTCGAGTCGAATACGATCACGGTGTCCGTGCCGCCAACACCCTGGTTGCCGGTCGTGGTATAGACATTGCCGGTGACCTCATCCACTGCCACGCCCACGATATTGTCGCCCGAGGCGGCGTCCGGCAGGGTATAGGCGCTGGTAACACCCGAGCCCAGGTCATGCTTGACCAGCTTGCCCAAACTGCCGTAGGGCGGATAGGCGTTACCCGTGTACAGGATATTGCGTACCTGGTCGATCGCTATGCCCATCACGGTCTGGCCTTCGGAGGAGAGATCGATGCTGCCGGCCGCCGTCAGGGTGCTCGCCCCGGTGAAGGATGAAGTGCCGAAATACTGGACGGTCGTGCTGTCGCGGTCACCGATGAAGAGACGCCCCCTGCTTTCGTCGAGTGCGATGCCATTGGCCCGGGAAACGCCGGTCAGTGTCTTGAAGGTGCCGCCGTCGAGTGTCAGGGTGTCGGTTGCGGCGGTCCAGGAATACACGTACAGATGATTGGTTTCGCGATCCACGGTGTAGACCTTGCCGTTACCCTGGTCGACGACGATGCCGGCGAGATTGCTCGCGCCGGGTGCGGTCGTCGTGCCGAGCACGTTGAAGGTGGTCGCGTCGACGAGCTGGATGGTGTTGCTGCCTTCGTAGGTCACGAACAGTTTCCCGCTGGCGTCATCCAGTCCGAGCCCGACTGCACCGCCGGCCAGCGCAGGCACATTGGCGGTGGCCTGGAAAACCAGGTAGGTGGGTGCGGCCTGGATATCGTAAGTCTGCAGGGGGGTTGGATTCGCATTGATGTTTGCGATTACATACATGGATTTTGCAGCTGCAGGCATCGAGACTGCGGCGCCAAGACCTGCAACGAGCAGGATGGCGAGGCTGCGGCACGTGTTTGAAAGATGCATGGTTATTATCCCTTGATGATCGGTTGTATGGGTGGGCCCCTCAAACCGGTCGCGCTGTTGGTATGTGATGCGTCGCAGGAACTGACCGGATGATGTGGCAAGATAGTGCTACTGCACGGAGAAAAGGCGCAATGATGTTCATCAATCCGGCAAATCTTTATCCATGCCCGCGGGATGCCGTTGCCCGCCGTGTAGGCGCAGCGCCTGCGCGCGGTGCGCGGCGCTAGGATGGTCAGGCGCAGCAGCCAGGCGGGTGCGGCAGGCAGCGGCCTGCACACAGGGTTGCTACCGCTGATAATCGCAATCATTGCCGTTCTTGTATTCATTGCCGGATCCGGTATGCAAGATCTGTTGTGTTATGAGCGCGGCGCGATTCTTAACGGTCAATGGTGGCGCCTGCTGACCGGTTCCTTCGTCCATCTCAACAGTTCGCACGCGCTCATGAACATCGCCGCGCTGTTGCTCCTGTGGGGAATCTATGGGACGGTCATCGGTGATGGGGCCTGGCTGGCCGTCACCCTGGTCTGTGCGCTTGTGGTGGGTGCGGGGCTGCTGCTGCTGAATCCGGAAATCAGCCGCTATGTCGGCCTGTCCGGCATACTGCACGGATATCTCACTGCCGCTGCCATGGCCGAGCGGCGCAGTCACACCCGCATGTCGGTCGTGCTGCTGTTACTGGCGGGCGGCAAGCTGTTGTGGGAACAGACGCTCGGCCCGCTGCCCGGCAGCGCCGCCGCCGCCGGCGGCAACGTGATCGTGGATGCCCATCTCTACGGTGCCGCTGCCGGCCTGCTGTGCGGCTGGTTCCTCGGGCGCGATGGCACGGGGCAGACAGGCCAGGATGGGTCTGCGCCGGCGTCGTAATTCCGGGGATTCCGCGCCTCCGGGCACGATCGGCCGACGGCATTGCGGCATCGAACGGATTCACCGACTATCCGTCAGTGCGTGTTTGCTATCGGGCGGCGCGCCACGTGCGTTCGCAGGAGGGTCAGGATGAAGGCCATGGTCATCGACCGTATCGCCGCGCTGCGCGAGCATCCGGAGCCGTTGCGGCTCGTGGATCTACCCGTGCCGGAGCCGGCGGCGGGCGAGGTGCGCATCCGCGTGTCCGCCTGCGGGGTGTGCCACACCGAGCTGGACGAGATCGAAGGACGCACCGCGCCACCCCGGCTGCCGGTGGTGCCCGGGCATGAAGTGATCGGCAGGGTCGACCGCTGCGGGCCCGGGGCCACGCGTTTCGCGCCGGGTGTCCGCGTCGGGGTCGGCTGGATCCACCACTCCAGCGGTGGGCGGGACGAGAATCTGAGCCCGGCGTTCACGGCCACCGGCCGCGATCGCGATGGCGGTTACGCGGAGTATCTCACCGTGCCCGAGGCCTACGCCTGCCCGATCCCGGACACGTTCAGCGATGCCGAGGCCGCGCCGCTGCTGTGCGCCGGCAGCGTCGGTTACCGGGCATTGAAACTCGCACAGCTCACCAACGGTGCGCCGCTGGGCCTGACCGGCTTCGGCGGTTCCGCGCACATCGTGCTGCAACTCGCACGGCACCTGTACCCGGCCTCGCCGGTATACGTGTTCGCGCGCGATGCCGCGGCGCGCGCGTTCGCGCTGGAACTGGGCGCGGACTGGGCCGGCCCGACCGAGGCGCGCGCACCGCGGCCGGCGCAGGCCATCATCGACACCACCCCGGCCTGGAAGCCGGTCGTGGAGGCGCTCGCCAGCCTGCGCCCGGGCGGGCGCCTGGTCATCAACGCCATCCGCAAGGAGGCCGGTGATCAGGACTACCTGCTGCGGCTCTCCTACCACGAGCACCTGTGGCTGGAAAAGGAGATCAAGTCGGTGGCCAACGTCACGCACCACGATATCGCGGAGTTCCTGCCGATTGCCGCACGCATCCCGATCCGTCCCGAGGTCCGCACCTACCGGCTGGAGGAGGCCAATCGCGCGCTCTACGAGTTGAAGACGGAACCGGTGCGCGGCGCGAAGGTGCTGGTGCTGGCGTGATCGATTGGGTCAGCGCACGCCGGCAGTGTCAGCCGTTAGTCGGCGCCGGCGTTGCGGCCTGGGTGATGTACAGCGTCTGGGTGGGATAGGCGAACTCGATACCTGCCTGCTCGAATTCGGCGCAGATCCGCAGGTTGATCGCCTGTTGGATATCCATGTAACGGTTGTAGTCCGGGCTCAGCACGTAGTAGACCGTTTCGAACTGTAGGGCGAAATCTCCGAAGGACTGGAAGTGGGAGCGATCGAAGCGCACCGGTTGCTGGGCCTCGACCGCGGCCCGGATCATGTCCGGGATGCGCGCCAGACTGTCGCGCGGTGTCTGGTAGGTCACGCCGATGGTGAAGACCACGCGCCGCTCGAACATGCGGCCGTAGTTCCTGATCCGGCTCTTGAGCAGGTCGGCGTTGGAAAACACCAGCTGCTCCCCCGACAGACTGCGCATACGCGTGGTTTTCAGGCCGATGTTCTCCACGCTGCCCATGTGTCCGTCGATGATCAGGAAGTCGCCGATGGTGAAGGGCTTGTCGAGCACGATGGAGAGCGAGGCGAACAGGTCGCCGAGGATATTCTGCACCGCCAGGGCGACCGCGATGCCGCCCACACCCAGGCCCGCCACCAGGGCGGTCACGTCGACACCCAGGTTTTCCAGCACCAGCAGCAGGACGATCGCCCAGAGGACGAGGCGGCCGATGTAGCCCATGGCGTTGACCGCAGCCACGCTGGCGGGGTCGCTGCGCTGGCGCCGCTCCCGGTCCTGCCGGAGCAGGAACACGACCAGGCCGTTCAACCACAAGCCGCCCTGGAGCAGCAGGGCGATGGCAGCGACGCGCGAGACCAGCAGCCGGTAGTCGACGGCGAGATTCAGGAACAGGGAGCCTAGAAACAGGGCAACGCTGAGGATGAACAGGTTGCGGGTGTGCGCGAGCGCCGCCGCGGCGGCGTCGTCCCAGCCGTTCTCCGTCCGGCGCGCGAAGGCGTTCAGGCGTGCCAGTCCCAGGCGCTTGATCAGATACAGCGCGGCCAGCGCGGCAGTGGTGATCGCCAGTGCGATCAGCCAGTTCCGCACCGGGTTGTCCAGCAGGGTGTAGTCCAGGATGACGTGCAGTTCGGTGTCTATGAATTCCATCCGCTTGCCTTGTGGGTCCTGCAGCCTGTCGTGACGCGGCAGGTGCAGTATACCCGAGCCGCGAGCGGACATGCCCGCGTGGCGCGATTTTCTGGCATTATTGACGCCAATGGCAGAATTCATCACACCGTCGCGGACGCTGGCAGCGAAGGCCGGGCGCGCTATCGCCGATTTCGACATGATCCGTGCCGGCGACCGTATCCTGCTGGGACTTTCAGGCGGCAAGGATTCGCTGTCGCTGTTGCACCTGCTGCACCATTTCCAGCGTCGGGCGCCGCTGGCGTTCGAACTGGGCGCGATGACGGTCGACCCGATGGCCGGGGATTTCGATCCGTCGCCATTGATACCGTATCTTGCCGAACTGGGCGTGGCTTACCACTACGTGCGCGAACCGATCATGGAACTTGCCCGCGCGCACATGGGGCGTGATTCCTATTGCGCGTTCTGCTCGCGTCTCAAGCGCGGCTTCATGTACCGGACCGCGCGCGTGCATGGCTACAACGTGATCGCACTGGCGCAGCATCTTGACGACATGGCGGAGAGCTTCCTGATGTCGGCGTTTCATGGCGGCCGGTTGCAGACGATGAAGGCACATTACGTCAACGATGACGGTGACCTGCGGATCATCCGGCCGCTGGCCTATGTGCGCGAGCGGCAGACGCGGGATTTTGCCGCCGCCGCGGGCTTGCCGGTGATCGCCGACTCGTGCCCGGCCTGTTTTTCCAAGCCGACCCAGCGCCAGCACATGAAGGACCTGCTCGCGGCGGAGGAGGCGCAGAACCGGCTGCTGTTCCGTTCCCTGCTGACTGCGCTCAAGCCGCTGATGCGCGCGGGGCAGCCGCGCTCCGCCGCGCCGGTCGCCGCGCGCGCCAGCGGGGCA
This sequence comes from Pseudomonadota bacterium, assembly GCA_041395565.1. Taxonomy (NCBI): domain Bacteria; kingdom Pseudomonadati; phylum Pseudomonadota; species Pseudomonadota bacterium. The sequence goes on from JAWLAI010000004.1 coordinate 248,273, forward strand.
TGATGCGCAGCGTCACGGATGCCGGCGAGCTGCAACGCCTGCGGAGCGCGGGTGCGGTGTTCGTCCTGTACGGTACGGCACACTGCCAGGTCTGCGGCGTGCTGCGACCGCAGCTGGATGCGCTGCTGACGCGCGAATATCCTGAATTCGACGGCGTCTACGTCGATTGTGCGCGTACACCCGCGCTCTGTGCCCAGAACGGCATCTTCAGCCTGCCGGTGCTGCAGGTGTACCTCGACGGCAGCATGGTGGTCGAGGCGGCACGCGCGTTCGGCCTGCAGCAGCTCCGGCACCAGCTCGAACGCCCGGTCGCCCTGTGGCGCGCGGGTGGCGCCGCTGACTGAGCCGGCGTGTCCGCGGGCGGCGCTGCCGGCCGGGAGTGGCCCGGCTGCGGTTTTTGGCTGATAATCGCATGCCACAGCCTCGCTAACCTGGGGTTTCCTCGGCAACGGTCGGCCTAGTACAGGGGGACATTCATGTCTGACAACAACATCACCATCCAGAGCTCCAAGACCCGTGCATTCAACAAGATTCCCTGGACCTTCCTGATCATTGCCTATCTGGTGACGGCGCACCTGATCCGGCTGGACCTGGGCGGTGTGGCCGGCTATGTCTTCATCGCCCTGGGCGTACTGGTGCTGTTCCTGGAATTCTTCAAGTCCGGCGACATCAGCACGGCGACCTTCCTCGTCGACACCCTCACCGCCGTGACCGGGGTGATCGTGGCGACGGCGCTGCTGTGTTACCTGTATTTCAAGCTGGGCCAGGCGCCGACCTTCTTTCACTGGTTCGGCTATGCCATTCTCGTCGGTGATGCGATCATGAGCCCGTTCAATTCCTTCCGCACCGCGCTGCGCAACTTCGGCGTCGGCGCCTGAACGGACGCGGGGCAGGCCGGTGCGCGAGATCATCACCATCGGCACCGGGTCGCGCGAGGAACTGGTGGATATCACTGGCCAGGTGCAGGCCTGCGTACAGCGCAGCGGGGTGCGTGACGGCCTGGTCAGCGTGTATGCCCAGGGCGCGACGGCCGCCGTGATGATCCAGGAGAACTGGGACGACAGCGTCCAGACCGACGTGGTGCACCTGCTGGCGCAGCTGATCCCGCGCGGGGCCTGGCTGCACGACCGGCAGGACGGCAACGGCGACGCCCACCTCAAGTCCGGCCTGGTCGGACCCTCGGAAACCATTCCGCTGATCGACGGCAGGCTCGGCTTGTCGCGCTGGCAGAACATCTTCTTCTGCGAGTTCGACGGGCCGCGCAGCGAACGCAACATCGTCTGCACGGTCATACCCGACAGTCACTGCTGAACCGTGCCTGCCGTGCACGTTACCGACCATGCCGATACTGGCCCACATGCTCGTCCTTATGCAGTTCACCGGTATCGGGGCGAGCTGTTTTCCGGTGGGCCTCGATCCGGCGGGCAGCCCCTGCTGGCTGCTGGCCTGCGTGCTCGGGCTCGGTGTGGGTGTCGTGACGCTCGGCTACAACCGTCCCGGTAATTTCGGCATCTATCCGCAACCGAAGGCGCAGGCGCAGCTGATTACCGCCGGTCCCTACCGTTACATCCGGCATCCCATGTATCTCGGCCTGCTGCTGACGATGCTCGGGATCGCCCTGTACAACGCGCACTGGCTCAATCTCGCCGGACTGGCGCTGGTCGCGGCGGCCGTCACGGGCAAGGTGCTGCTCGAGGAACGCCTGCTGCTGGCGCGGTTTCCGGACTATGCCGACTACATGCGGCGCACCGCGCGCCTGCTGCCCGGGCTGTTCTAGAACCTGTCTCATAACTCCCTCCCGCGGCTGCTACGTGGCGCTCCGGCGCGTGGACAGCTGCGCCAGCGCGGGATCGCGCGCGGGGTGGTGGCAATCAGCGCCGGGCCAGGTGCTGGTCGGGTCCGGGCCGGTCCGGCAGGGTGCCGTCGAACAGTTCCTCGGGCAGTTGCTGCACGACCTCGACGTGGTCGAGCCGGGTCTGCCCCACGACACCCGCCATGGCGTAATGCGTCTCCTCGAATGCGAACAGCCGGCCGCCGACCGTACGGAAATCGCTGTACACGGTGGCGAACTCCAGGTCGTGTTCCGCCGCCGTCGCCATAATGCCGCGCGACTCCACGATGCGGCCTGTGTCGGGGTCGACCCCGGCGATCAGGCGCAGGCCGCCGTGAAACGGCAGTTCCAGCGCGCGCAGCCTGCTGCCGTCGCGGGCAGTGATGAAGCCGCCGTCGCTGACCCGGTCACGGTGATCGAGCAGGGTGCCGGGCAGGCCGAGGCGTGCGGCCTGCAACAGCATCGCATCGTAGCGGGCGCCGGTCACCGGCGTACCCTGCTGCCAGGCACTGGCACCGGACAGCACCCGCAGTTCCCGGTCATCCTCGCCGTAACGCACGTCGATACGCAACCGGTCGGGGTACTGGAAGGCGCGGTGGATGCGTCCGGGCTGCCGGTGCATGGCGGATACGGTCGTGCCGTACTGCTCGAAGGCCGTCGCCGTGGCGAGCTGCTGCCTGCCGCCGTAGGCCGTGCCGACCCGCTCCAGCAGGGTGGCGAGATCGGCCGCGACCAGCCCCTGGCTGAACAGCAGCAGGGTCAGCCACAGGAACCGGAACGGAAACCGCGCGATGCTCATGCCATGGCAACCGTGAACTGAGTGGTGACGCCGGCGGGAGCTGACCGCCGGTCTTGCCCGATTATATGCCAGCCCGGCCCGCCCGTGGCCTTGCCGCGACGACGTGTTGACGCTGCCGCAGCAGCCGGCGCGCAGCCGGTCATGGCACCGCGACCGGTACGCAGCGTATACTGCTGCAGCACAGGGCCATACCTTGCGGGGGCAAATCTCATGGCGACCACCACTGAATGCGAAATCCTGGTCAATTCCTTGCTGGGCAAGGACCTCGATGCGGACGAGTGCGCCGTTCTGCTCGGCCTGACCGGGCGGCGCGCGCTGCGCGAGGGCGAGGATCTCGTGCGTGCGGGCGACACCGGCAGCACACTGTTCATCCTCATGTCGGGCAAGGTCACGGTCTTCGGCACCGTCGGGGGCAAGGAAGCGGCGCTGTACAGCATGAAACCGGGCGAGTGTGCCGGTACCCGTGCCTTTGTCGAGAACAGCCCGCGCCAGGCCACCCTGCGCGCCACGGGCAGCGCCACGGTGCTCACGCTCGAACCCGACGTCTTCGAGTCGCTGCTGGCCTCGCATCCGCGGATCGTCTACAAGTTCATGCGCGGGCTGTTCCGCCAGACCCATGCCAATCTCATGCGCATGGATGCGGAATCGCAGCAGCTTTCGAACTACATCACCAAGACCGGCGGACGTTACTGACGCCGGTTCCCTGGTCCGGCCGGTTCATTCGCTGCCACTGAAGGCGGTGCGCTCGTCGCGGAGATGGCGGCCGCCGCTCACCAGCCATGCGCCGTCCTGCCGGACCAGTGCGATCTCCACCCTGTGCACGTCCATGAAGCGGCCATCGCCATCACGGCGCGTGCCGAGCGCCGTGCCGGTGAGCTCGACGGTTGCGCGGTCGCCCTCGATCTGCACGACGGGTGCGAGCAGGGTCAGCTCGAGGGCGCTGAGGCGGCTGCGGGCCGCGGCGATCCTGCGGATCAGTTCCTCGCGGCTGGCGATTTCGGTGACGCCGTAATCCAGTGTCGTCAGGTCGTAGCGGGTCTGTGCGGTGAACATCGCGCCGAGCCGGCGTGCGCGGTTGAGCTGCGCCAGCGCGCTCTCCGGCGCGTCGAACGAGGCGAGGGCGCGCACCTGTTCGAGCCGCTCCAGGACGCGCTGTTGCTCGCTGTCGCGCAGCAGCAGCCAGGCCGCTGCCTGGACCAGGGCCAGCAGCGGCAGCACGTGCAGTGGGCGCAGCCTCACGTATACAGGCCCTTGCTCTGGATCAGGGTCCACTCCATCAACTGGGTGACCAGGGCCTCGGCGGGGCCGTGCTGGCCCTGCTGACGCAGCCATTCCGCCGCCCAGCGATGACCCCAGGCGCTGGCATTGCTCTCGCTTGCGTTCTGGGTCAGCTGGCGGGTGCCGGCGAGGTACAGGAACAGTGCGCGGGCCAGCCCGTGGACGGTCGCGGTCATCCGGTCGGGATAACTCCAGCGGCACAGCCCGCGCGTGGTGTAGCGGTCGGGTATGCTGCGCCGCCGGATCGGGCGTGGCGGGATGCGACCCCAGTGCATTTCCTCGGCCGGGTAATCCGGGCCCTGCCACACGTAGACCTTGATCCGGTACTTGTGCTGGGGCAGGGGCGGATCGGCTGCGGTGCCCGGTTCACGCGGGGTCCAGCAGGTGCTGAGTGTGAGCGGCGGGCACTGGCCGGCGAGCGGCGGACGGTGCTGGGTGGCGGTCATGGGGCTGACCCGGACCCAGTCGAGCAGCTCCAGGTCATAACCGGACAGCCGGTCGGCGATGAAGGCGATGACGGCGCCGGCGCGGGTACGATCGGTAACGGTGAATTCCGGGTGCTGCATCTGCCGGCCTCGCACTGGGCATGTCGCGTGCGTTGGTCAGGAAGTCGGTCGCTGCCACCGCTTATTTTAGACCGCCCGCAGTGCAGCGGGTAGGCGGCCGTTCGCGTATCCGCGCCGGGGCGGTGCGTACCGGTTAGGGCGCGCGGCGCTCGATCTCCCAATGGCCGTCCGCCTGCCGGGTGTAGACGAACCGGTCATGCAGGCGGTTCTCACGGCCCTGCCAGAATTCCATGCTCGCCGGCACGACCCGGTAGCCGCCCCAGAACGAGGGCAGCGGGATCTCGCCGCGCGCGAACTTGCGCTTCATCTCGTCGACCTTGGCGTCCAGCAGCGAGCGCGAGGAGATAACCCGGCTCTGCGGCGAGGCCCAGGCGCCGATCTGGCTGCCGCGCGGGCGCGAGGCGAAGTATTTCAGCGATTCCGCGGTCGGTATCCGCGCCGCCATGCCGCCGATCTTGACCTGCCGGCCGAGCGCCACCCACGGGAACAGCAGTGCCACCCGCGGGTTGTCCTCGATCTGGCGGGCCTTGTCGCTCTCGTAGTTGGTGAAGAACACGAAGCCCTCGGTGTCGTACAGCTTGAGCAGCACGGTGCGCACCCAGGGTTGTCCCTGCGCATCCACCGTGGCGATGGTCATGGCGTTGGGTTCGGCGATGCCGGAGTCGATCGCCTGGCGGAACCACAGCTCGAACTGCCGGAACGGATCGGGCTCCAGGGTTTCGCGTGACAGTCCCTCTGCCATCCAGCGGTCGCGGAGTTCGTCGGGGCTTGCTGGCATGGCGGTACTCGGTCGGCAGCTAACGGGGTGCCTACGATATAGGGACTGCGGCCCGGAATAAAGGGTGCGGCGGACGGCCGTGACTGAGCGGGCGTATCATCCGGCTATGGACGACCTCGAGCGCGACCGCAGGATCCGGGTATGGCAGGCACAGGCGCGGGCGGCCGCCAGACGCGGCAAGCCGCGTAACCTGTATGTGATCACGCTCGATCCGGAAGTGCTCTGGATACGCGAGTTCCGTCAGGAGAACCCGGGGTACATCGAGGGTATGCCGTGTGTCTACGTCGGCATGACCGTACATGAGCCCGGTGTCCGTTTCGAGCAGCACGTGCTCGGTTACCGTAGCAGCAAGTATCCGCACCGCTATGGTGTGGAACTGGCGCAGGAACTGCTGGAGGGTTTCGACGGGACAGGGCTCGACGATGCGGCGCGCGAGCGGGCGCTCGCCGTGTGGTTGCGCCGGCAGGGTATCGCCGTCTGGCAGAACTGAGATGCGCGGGTTTGCCGGTAAGCGCGACCGGCGCGGCCGGCGCTCAGCGCGGTTCGGGGCTGGCCGGCGCGTGCCCGGGCAGGTCCCTGACGAGCTGGTTCCAGGCCTGGCGCAGGGGTTTGGGTATCCGGCGCAGACGCGGCGCCTGCTGGCGTACCTCGCGCGCGAGCAGCACGTTAAGCGGTTTGCCTTTGGGGAAGGTCGCACCGTGGGTGAACAGGTGGATGCCGCTGACCGTGATCCCGGGCGCCAGCAGCCGGATGGCCTCGATCTGGCGTTGCAGGTAGTCGTCCGGATTGGGGAACTTGTAGCTGCAGCGGTTGATGACCTGGGTCCACTGGTCGGTCTGCGGGCCGCCGAAGATGACGCCGCTGAATCGCTTGACACCCACCACCAGCACGCCTTCGGCGGTCAGCAGCAGGTGATCGATGGCGACCTCGCCACCCGTCCCGTCGTTCAGGGCGATATCGTGCAGCGCCCGCGCGCCGAGGCGCCGCAGCGCGCGCTTAAGACGTCGTTCCTCGCGCCAGTTGAACAGCCGTTCGCGCGCGGCGTAGAGCAGCGCGGCGATGCCGGCCGCCACGCCGAGGAGAAGGTAGAGCTGGTCGGATGACAGCGGTACGGCTCGCAGCAGGTTCTGTAGCGTCTCAGGCATGTATCCCGGTCCCTAGATTGACGGGGCGTGATTATAGGGCAAGCGTCCGGTCGGGACGAAGCTGCCGCGCGCGGGATGCTGGGATAGGGTCTAGTTGCTGCTCAGAAACTGCGCGGGATTGACCTGCTTGCCGTCGCGCAGCACCTCGATGTGCACGTGCGGTCCGGTGGAGCGCCCGGTGGAACCCATCAGCGCGATCGGTTGACCCTTGCGTACGGTATCCCCGACCGCGACTAGGAGTTCCTTGTTGTGTCCGTAGCGCGTGACGATGCCGTTGCCGTGGTCGATCTCGACCATGTTGCCGTAACCGCTCCGGCTGCCGGCCCACATCACCACGCCGTCGCCGGTAGCCAGGACGTCCGAACCCTCCTTGCCGGCGATATCGATGCCCTTGTGCTGTTCCATCTTGCCGGTGAACGGATCGATGCGCTGGCCGAACTTGGAGGATAGCAGGCCCTGTTCGACGGCGTGGCCGGACGGCATCACGCGTTCGTGCAGGTTGCGGTTCATGATGAGTTGCTCGAGTACCCCCAGCTTCTGGGAGCGGTCGTTAACGGACAGCTCGAGTTCATCCATCATGCCAAGGAAGTCGGGCACGGTGGTCGCGGACAGGGTCGAGCCCTCGTGCGGGCCGCCGACCGGTGGCGCGATGGTGAAATCGAATTCGCTGGCGTCGAGGTCGGCCTGTGAGACCAGGCGGTTGCCCAGCGCGTCCAGGCGCATCAACTGGGCCTGCATGCGGCCGAGCCGCAATGCCAGCGCATCCAGGTGATCGCGTGCGCTGCGGCGGTTCTGCTCGATCTGATGCTGCTGTTCCCGTGTCAACTGCTGCAGTTGTTCGACCGCGCCGAGCTGGCGGTGGGCCTCGAGTCTCACGCCGAGGGTGAAGCCGCTGTAGAGTATGGCGCCGAGCAGGCTGACCAGGACGGCGCTGCCGAGGAAGAGCGCATGCCGCGGATTGTAGGTAAGACTATGGACACGACCGTAGCGGCTGGTAAGGAGAATGGTATTGAATGCCTGGTGCATGGCGCGTACCCGATTTATTTTTTTCGTTCCGGTCTGACGCACTCAACGCGCCGGTGTTTGTCACTAGCCGACCCGTGTCACCTGCAGGTCGTGTCACATTCTGGACCATAGGCTAGGGCGCAAAGGGGATAGAGGTAAATAGTCCAAAAGGACAGGTATGACTGTAGTATTAAGATAAAACAATATGTTGCGATTTAAATAGAGAATTCGCCTCATGTTATGGCAACGTCTCGCCTGCACCAATCCGGGCAGGCGGCCGGACTTGCGTGCGCATTCCCCCATCGTTTCCGGGGTCATGCCGCGGTGGCGCATGGCTTAGCCGCCCGCTTGTGCCGGTGCTGCATTGCGCTAGAGTAGCCGCCTATGGACATTCCCGCCGGTCTGTTGCCGGGCAGTTATCACTTTGGTGCGGCCGTACTCTACGTCCTGCTGCTGTTACTGGCCCTGCTCACGGCGCCATGGTGGAAGATTCGCGACAGCGAGGCCCAGCAGGTTCATTTCGGTGCCATTGTGATCGTACTGCTCCTGTGGATCATGCATGGCGGGATTCAGCGCGGGTTGGACTACCACCTGCTGGGTGCCACCGGCCTGACCCTCCTGTTCGAGTGGCAGTTCGCGCTGTTTGCCGTCAGCATGGTGCTGGCGCTAACGACCTGGCAGGGGGCGGCCGGGTGGGAAGCCTTCGGCGTGAATGCACTCGTCATGGGCGCGGTACCGATCACCTTCACGCGCATGCTGCTGTACCTGTCCCAGCGCTGGCTGCCACACAACTACTTCATCTATGTCTTCATCAACGCCTTCCTGGCGGGGGCGCTGTCGATCCTGCTGGCGGGGCTGGTTTCCGGCCTGGTCCAGCAACTGGCCGCCGTGCATCCCGGCGACACCCTGGTAGACAATTTTCTCGTGATCCTGCCGATGCTGATGTTCGGCGAAGGCTTCCTCAATGGCGCGGCGCTATCGCTGGTCGTGGCCTACCGCCCGGCCTGGGTGGCAACCTTCCATGACCGCTGGTACCTGCAGGGCAAGTGAGCCGCCGCCGGGAAGCGCGCTAGAATGCGAGTATCCAACACCTGCCGGAACCCGACCGATGGACAGCAACGAACCCGACTGCAGCCGTGAGGCGGAGAATCTCGATCCCGTAGCCATCAGCGAGCAACAGTTCGACCGCGCGGCCGCCTACGTCAAGGGCTTGAAGCGCGGTCTGATCGATTTCCTGAAAAAGCCCAAGCGGGTGATCACGGTGAATTTTCCGATCGAGCTGGATGACGGCTCGGTGCAGAGCTTCCGCGGCTACCGCGTGGTGCACAACCGCGTCTTCGGCCCCGCCAAGGGCGGTATCCGCTACCACCCGGACGTGACCATGGAGGAGGTCGTGTCGCTGGCCAAACTGATGACCTGGAAATGCGCGCTGGTCAACCTGCCGTTCGGCGGGGCGAAAGGCGGGGTCGTCTGCGACACCAAGCAGCTGAGCGAGGCCGAGCTGCGCCGCATCACGCGCCGGTTCACCTCCGAACTCTTCGACGTGATCGGTCCGTACAAGGACATCCCGGCACCGGATCTGTACACCGGCGAACAGACCATGGCCTGGATCTTCGATACCTATGATGTTCTGCACGCGGGTTTCAACAACCGCCCGGTGGTGACCGGCAAACCGGTCGAGATGGGCGGGGCCTGCGGCCGGGCCGAGGCCACCGGTACCGGCGTGGTCTTCGCGACCCAGCGCTTCCTGTCCAAGGCCCTCCTGCCCGACCTGCAGGAGATCGCCGGTGCGCGCGTGGTGATCCAGGGCTGCGGCGATGTCGGTGCGGTGGCGGCGCGCGCCTTCTGCCGCGAGGGCGCGCGCATCATCGCCATCAGTGACAGTCGCGGCGGCATCCACCGTGCGTCAGGGCTCGATCCGGAGGAGGTGGCGCGGTTCAAGGCCGAGCACGGATCGGTGGTCGGCATGCCGGACACCATGACCATCACCAACCCGGAACTGCTGGAACTGGACTGCGACATCCTGGTGCCCGCGGCGCTCGGCAACCAGATCACCGCCGGCAATGCACGCAACATCAAGGCCCGGCTGGTGGTGGAGGGCGCCAACAATCCCACGACGCCACAGGCCGACCTGATACTCAGGGACCGGGGCATACATGTGCTGCCGGATATCCTGGCCAATGCCGGCGGCGTCACGGTCAGTTACTACGAATGGGTGCAGAACCAGGTCAACGAGCAGTGGGACGCCGGCCGGATCATGGAGAAGCTGCGCGAGCACATGCAGACGGCCGTGGACACGGTGTTCAGGCGCTGGCAGGCGTTCGTGGTCGGCGAGGAGAAGCCGGAAGGCAGGGTGCTGTCGGAGCCGCCGGTCGAGGTGCCCGATTTCCGCACCGTGGCCCTGATTATCGCTATCGAGCGCGTGACGCACGCGACGCTGTTGCGCGGTATCTGGCCCTAGCCGGGTGGGATCGGCCGGCAACCGTCTGTCCGCTGGATCGGGCGGTTTCAGCGCGGCTGGCTCGCGCAGCGCCTGCGGCAATGCCGCCAGGCTGTTCGGCAGGGCGGGGGCGGTAGCGTGTGCCGCAGACACCGTGCAGGACTTGCACCTATCACATCAGTTCCCGCGACCGATCCGCCGGCATGGCGCCGCCACCTGCGGGCCGGGTTCGGTTAGACTGTTGCCGATCATTGTGCAGCGATAACGATAGGGAGCAGGCATGAAAATCACGCTGATCAGCGGCAGTCATCGCGCCGAGGCGCAAACGCTCAAGGTGGCGCGCCACATCCAGCGTACGCTGGAACAGGGAATCTGCGAGGAGACCGCGCTGGTAAACCTTGCCGACAATCCGCTGCCGCTCTGGGATACCGGGGTGTGGGACGGCGACGCGCAATGGCAGCGGCGCCTCGACCCGATCCGCGCGGAGCTGGCGGCGAGCGACGGTTTCGTGGTGCTGGCGCCGGAATGGCACGGCCAGGTGCCGGCCGGACTGAAGAATTTCTTTCTGCTCTTCGGTCAGCAGGAACTGGGGCACAAACCGGCATTGATCGTGACCGTTTCCGCTGGCGACGGCGGGGCCTACCCGGTAGCCGAACTGCGCATGAGCAGTTACAAGAATTCGCGCATCTGCTACCTGCCGGAGCAGGTCATCGTCCGGCATGTCGAGTCGGTTCTCAACGAAGACAGTGCCAGCAACAACGCGAGTGCCGACGAGTATTTCCGCGCGCGCCTCGCCTGGGCGCTGGGCATCCTGCGCGAGTACGCCCTGGCACTGCGTCAGGTGCGCGCGAGCGGTGCCACTGCGACGGAGCGCTTCAGGAACGGCATGTAGGGCCGCCTGCCGCACGCGGGGATGGCGCGCGGCGGAATCCGGCTGCATAATCCTGCGCGCAGATTTCCCTGTGCCGTCCGGTTTGCACTCATGATGGAAAGTAACGCCATTCCAGCCCCTCTGGCCGGTCCGGACGGTTGCGCCGGGCCGACGGCGGATCGTGCGCCGGTGACGGGGACCGTGGCGGCGCTCGCCGCGCAGGGCTGGAGCGTGACGCCGGACTTTCTGGAACCCGATCTGGTCGCAGTGCTGCGCCAGGAGCTGACGGATGCCTGGACATCCGGTGCCTTCCGGCGCGCCGGCGTCGGTCGGGGCGCGCAGCGCGAGTTCCGGCCCGAGGTGCGCACCGACTGGGTCCGTTGGCTGGATCCGCAGACGTGCAGCGCGGCCCAGGGCGCCTACCTGGCAGCACTGGAGCGGCTGCGGCAGGCACTCAACGCCGCGCTCTACCTGGGTCTGTTCGAGTTCGAGGCCCATCAGGCGGTCTATCCGCCGGGCAGCTACTACCGCAAGCATCTGGACCAGTTCATCGGCATCGGTGCGCGCCGGGTCAGCTGCATCCTTTACCTCAATGCGGACTGGCAGGCGGACGACGGCGGTCAGCTGCGACTCTATACCGATGCCGAGGTGCCCGACCGGCATGTGGATATCCTGCCGACGGGCGGTACGCTCGCAACCTTCCTGAGCGCGCGGTTCCTGCACGAGGTGCTGCCCGCGCGCCGTGCGCGCATGAGCATCACCGGCTGGTTCAGCACCCGCGGGTAGCCCCGCCAGGGCGGATCGTAGTCAGCGTTCGCGCAAAATCCCGCAGGCGGCGCTTGCCGCCAACCGGTACGGCGTACGCGCGGGAGTACGAGAATTGTCATGCCCGCGCAGGCGGACATCCAGAAAACCCGCGCAATACTGGATTCCGGCCTGCGCCGGAATGACGAGAAACATGGCCGCCGCAGGATTTTCCAATATTGAGATAGGTTCTAGTCAGGGTCTGCGCGATTCGGCGGCGTCGCGCGCGGCGGCCCTGCGGTGCGGTCGGGCGATTCAGTCCATCGTCAGCACGAGCTTGCCCTGCACGTGGCCGGTTTCGATCAGCGCATGGGCGGCCGCGGCTTCCTGGAGCGGGAATACCCTGGAGACCAGCGGCTTGAGCGTCCCGGCTTCGACCAGGGCCGCGCAGCGACGCAGGATTTCTCCTTGGTGCTGGCGTGCTGCGCGGAGATCATCGCGCAGCATGGGCGTGAGCATCAACGTGAAACTGATGGACAGGTTACGGTTGCGCGCCTCCTTCCAGTCCACGTCCTTGTCCGGTTCGAGCAGGGTCACGACCCGGCCGTAGACAGCCGCGGCGGCGAGGCTGCGGCGGAAGATATCGCCGCCCAGGGTGTCGAGCACCACATCAACGCCGCGATCGCCGGTCCAGTCCAGTGCGGCCTGCACGAAATCGCACTCGGGGTAGTGAATGACATGGTCGGCGCCTAGCATCCTGACGAAGGCCGCCTTCTCCGTGCTGCTGACGGTGGTGGCAACACGCGCGCCGACCTGGCTGGCCAGTTGGATGGCAGATGGCCCACGCCGCCGGCACCGGCATGGATCAGCACCGTCTGTCCTGCCGCGAGGCCGGCGCGATCGAACAGTGCCTCCCAGGCCGTGATCGCAGCCAGGGGCAGGGCGGCGGCGGCGGCGAAGTCCAGGCCGGTGGGCATGTGTTCGGCTGCGTGCTCCTCCAGCACCGTGACCTCGGCGTAATTGCCCGGTACACCACCGAGGCCGCCATGACAGAACCAGACCGCGTCGCCGGGCCTGAAGCGGGTCACCGCCTGCCCGCATTCGATCACAGTGCCGGCACCGTCGCAGCCGAGAATCGCGGGATAGGCATCCGGGTAGAACACACCGCGGGCGCGCAGCTTGGTATCGATCGGATTGATGCCGGCCGCCCGGAGCCGCACCTTGATGGCGGTGGCCGAGCCGAGGGCAGGTTCCGGAATGTCGACGCAGCGCAGGACCTCGCTTGCCGGTCCGGGCCGGATCATGTGCATTGCCTTCATGGCAGATTTATAACACGGGCGCGGTTGTCCGGGTACGGCCTGCCGCGCAGCGACAGGTAAGGAACCGATGCCGGCTGCCGTTAATACCCGACAGATAACGGAATTCCGGAACCAGACCGGCTGGCGGGGGCCCAGATGAAGCTGAAGACACTGATACTGTTGCCGCTGCGCATGCGGCTGCCGTTGACCTGCGCCGGCACGTTGCTGATGCTGGTCCTGCAGGGCTGCGCCACCCTCGACCGCGATGAGTGCCGGGTCGCCGATTGGCGCCTGATCGGCTACCAGGACGGTGTCCAGGGTAAACCGGCCGGCATCATAGGGACCTATCGGGAGGATTGTGCGAAACACGGTGTCGTGCCCGATCTGGATGACTGGCAGGCAGGTCGTGCCCAGGGGCTGCGCGAATACTGCACGGCCAGCACCGCCTTCCGCCTCGGGCGCGCGGGCAGTGCCTACCCGGCGGTCTGTCCCGAGGCGGAACGCGCGGACCTGCAACCCGCCTACGATGAAGGGCGGGCAATTTACCTGGCGCGTTCCCAGGTGAAGGATACCCGTGCCCAGATCGAGCGTCGCGGGCATCAGATCGACCACCTGCAGGATGACAAGCGTCACAAGCTCACCGAACTGGTGCAGGACGGAGTCACCAAGGAGCGGCGGGTGCTGCTGCTGTACGAGATTCACGAGATCGATGAGCAGATCGGCTCCCTGAGCGTGGAACTCGACGACCTCGAGCACGACCTGCATGTGCAGCAGGCCTATCTCGACAGCCTGGTCAGTTCCAGTGCGCCCTAGTCGCGTGCTGCCGTGACCGGTCCACGCCTGTCATGACGCGCTGATTGCCCACCCCGGTACGGCATGGACGCTGGACACCGCAAACCTCTCTCGCCGCTGGCGGCCGCGCAGGCTGCGCTGGCGGAAGCCAATCGCCGCATGCTCACCGATGAACAGCTGCAACGCGCGCTGGAGTCGTTCGAGCAGATCATGACCTATCGCAGCGAGATGTATCTGCATCTCTCGCGGCGGGTGCGTGTCACCGTGCGTGGCGGGATGGCGGTGTTTGCCGCAGTCGGCATCGCCCTGTTCGTGCTGCTCATCACCCTGGTGGTGCAGGTGGAGCACGCGGTCGACAGCAGCCGGCAGCTCGCGACGCACGTGCAGACGGTGGCCGGCGATATGGTGCAGATCGAGGCGACCATTGCCGCGATCGATACCCGCATGCAGCGCTTCGATTCGATCAGCGGCTACATGCACACGATGAATGAACAGACTGCGCTGATCGCGGACGGCATGGACGGACTCGATGCCAGGATGGAGGCCATCGGGCGGCAGATGGCCGTGATCAACGCGCAGCTGTTCAGCGTGACACGCAGCATGGGAGTGATGGGCGTGGCGGTCGGCGACATGGGGCATTCCGTCACCGAGCTGGCCCGTCCGGCCGGCATGTTCGGCTTTCTGCCCTGAACGTTTTGCGCATGCGCCAGCAGATACTCGACGAACTCACACGCTTCCTGGGCGAGATGGAAGGCGAGCTGTCATGCGTTTATCGCGACGAGATCGACAAGCAGCGCATGACCTCACGCATCGTGCGCGGCACGCTAGCGCTGCTGCTGGCGGTGGTGACGGCCAACTGTTATTACCTCTACCAGCTTTCCACCGGTCTGCACGAGAGCCTGGTGATGGTGGACGTGATGGCACACCGGTTCGGCCAGGTCACCACCAGCCTGAATCGCGTGACCGGCTCGGTCGCGCATATCGGGGAACGCATCCAGAGCCTGGACGGTATCGATACCGACATGGGCGCGGTGACAACGGAGGTGGTCCGCATCACGGCCGCGCTGTCCGGCATCGCCGGCACGGTTACGGACCTGAGCGTGGAGTTGCAGCAGGTCAACGCCGCCATGGGCGTCATCGACGGCCAGGTGTACGGGCTGACCGGCAATGTCCGGCAGATCGGCGGCGGCATGCAGCAGATGTCCGGACCCATGTCGTTCATGAACAAGATGATGCCCTGGTAGACCGGTCGGCCGTGGCGTGCGCCGCCGGCGTCACGGTGTGCGCGGTCGCAGGCGGAACAGTCCCTCCAGCTCTGCATCGCTGGTGAAATATAGTGCGCCATCCGGACCGAATGCCAGGCCGGCAGGTCGTGCCAGCCGCGTCCCGTCCGGACGCTGGAACCCGGTCACGAAGTCGACCACGTCCGCTACCTCGCCCGCGCTGAACCGCACCATCTGCAGTGCCGGGGGCCGGCGCGTGGCCTTGCTGCCGAAGGCGCCGCCGCCGGGGCGCGTGGCCCAGGAACCGTGCAGCGCGACCAGGGCATTGCCGTGTTCTTTCCCCCCCAGGGCCCCTGCCGGCACGAACGCGACGCCGAGCGGTGCGCTGCGGGCGGGGAAGGTGGCGCGCGGCAGGCGTACCTCGGACTCTGCGCGGGGCGGGTCGCTCCCGATGCAGCGGTCGCGCTGCAGCTTGCGGCCGTCAAACTGGAACCACGGCATGCCGTGGAAGGAACCGGCGCTCAGTCCGGCGAACACCTCCGGCGGTTGCTCGAAGCCGAGATGGTCCGGCCCGTTGTTACTCGCGTACAGTGCGCCGGTCTGCGGCTGCCAGTCGAACCCGACCGGATTGCGCAGTCCCGAGGCGAACGTCTGCCAGGCGGGTGCGGGGCCGCCTTCATCCAGCACCAGCACGCCGCCGCGCCGGTCCTGGAACGGATAGTCCGTGCCCAGGTACTGGTCGGAGCAGTTGCCGCTGATGCCGAGCGACAGGTAAACGCGGCCGTCCGGGCCGATGGCGACGGTGCGGCTGTTGTGACCGCCGCCGCCGGGCAGGGCGATGAGCCGGGTCACCGATCCGGGTGCGATGCGTGCCTGCCCGGGGCGGTAGGGCGCGCGGTACAGGCCGTCCGTCTGCGCGATGAGCAGTTCGCCGTCACGCCAGGCGACGCTGTGCGGATAATCCCCGAGCTGCAGCAGGACCTCGGGTTCGCGGTAGGGCGGTGGCAGCCGGTAGATGTTGCCGCTGCGGGAACCGGCCAGCAGGTCGCCGTTGGGCAGGAAGGTCAGCATGCGCGGTGCGTCGAGCCGGTCGGTCAGCAATTCCAGTTGCATGCCGTCGGGCAACCGCATGATCCAGTCCTCGCCGCGGACCGTCAGCACCTGGTCGTGGTAACCGGGTGTGACCGCCGCCGCGCTGCAGCAGCAGAACAAGAGGGCCGTCAGCAGCAGGTTGCGGAGCATGCCTACAGGGTAGCCGGCCCGGCGCGGTTTTTACAGGGCCGGGCGGGTATGGCTATCATAGCGTCCGCAATTATCCGGAGGAGGTCCGGCATGCCCGACGATCCACGCGCCGCACTGCATGAGATCATCATCACGGCCGCGCGCGAGGAACTGTTGCCGCGCTTCGCGGCGGTGACGCGCGCACGCAAGGCCGATGGCAGCGTGCTGACCGAGGCGGACCTGGCGCTGCAGGCACGCGTGGCCGAACGGCTGCGGGCGCGTTGGCCGGACACCGTGTTTCTCGGGGAGGAGATGACGCCGGCCGAGCAGCAGGTCGTGATCGCTTCGCAACAGCCGGTGTGGTGTCTCGACCCACTCGACGGCACCAGCAATTTCGCCTGCGGCATTCCCTATTTCTGCGTGTCCCTGTCCCTGCTGCAAGGCGGGACGGTGCAGCTGGGCCTGGTCTACGACCCGCTGCGTGACGAATGCTTCGATGCCGATCCGGTGCATGGCGCCCGGCTGAATGGTGTGGCGCTGCACGTGGCGGATCCCGGTCTGCCGCTGGCGCAGGCCACGGCGCTGGTGGACTTCAAGCGGCTGGCTCTGCCGCTGCGCGAACGGCTGATCAAGGCTGCGCCCTATGCCTCGCAGCGCAGCTTCGGTTCGGTGGCGCTGGACTGGTGCTGGCTGGCCGCCGGACGCGGGCACCTGTACCTGCACGGTCGCTCCAGCATCTGGGATTATGCCGCCGGGCAGTTCATCTTCACCCGCGCCGGCGGCGCTGCCTGCACCCTGCAGGGCGAGCCGGTGTTCACCCAGGCGCTCACCCCGCGTTCCTCGGTGGCTGCCGTGAGCGCGCCGCTGTTTGCGGCCTGGTCCGACTGGCTGGGCGTACCGGCGCAGTGAACTGCACGGCCTCTCGGCCGTGTTCCTTTTATTTCATTATGTTGCGGCGACTTTCTCGACGGCCTGGAAGATCCTGGCCGCCGTAGCACCTTCGTCGGATAGACCGGGGCGGCCTTGGTGTACGAGAATATTTGCGTCCCGGTATCAGGGTAGTGACGGTAACCCCCCCGCGTCCGGCAGTGACGCGGTAACGCAAGAATAACAAGATGGACTGGAAGACGGCCCTGCAATCGCTCCGGCAGTACAAGCTGCCGCGCACACGCGCACTGGAACAGGAAATCGAACGCCTGCGCGCGGAGCATGCGAGCGTGAACGCCACGCTGGAGCGGGTTCGCGACGAACTCACGCGTGCACACGCTGCCGACCTGCAGCAGATTACGCTGCTGCAGACCCAGCTCGGCGATATCGAATACGACCGCAACGCCGCTCGTGCACAGGCGCTCACCCTGGAACAATCGCTCGAGGAAGTGCGCAGCGAATTCGAGCGTACCCACAACAGCGACAACAAGCAGATCGCCGCGCTGCAGTCGCAGCTGGTGCAGATCGAGACGGACCGTGACAGCGCGCGTGCGCAGTCGACGGAACTCGAGCAGGCGTTGGATGAACTGCGCACCGAGTTTGCGCGCACCCACAGCGCGGATAGCGCGCAGATTACCACATTGCAGTCGCAGCTGACCCGGATCGAGTCGGACCGTGACAACGCGCAAGCGCAGGCGCAGGGCCTCGAACAGTCGTTGGCGGAGCTGCGTGCGGAATTCGCGCGCAGTCACAACGCGGATACCGAGCAGATCAATGCGCTGCAGGCGCGGCTGGTCCAGCTCGAAGCGGACCGCAACAGCGCACGCCAGCAGGCACAGCTGCTGGATGCCGAGCTGCGGCAGTCGCGGGAACGCGAGCAGACAACCGAGCAGCGCCTGCAACTGCTCGAGTCCCAGCTCGAGCGGACCCACGACCGCCATGAGTCGGAATTGTCCGTGGCACGGGCGGCCTTTGCCAGCCTGCAATCGGAGCAGCAGAGCCTGCTCAGCATGCAGTCCGAGATGACGCGCAATTTCAGCGATGCCAGCCAGGTGCTGGTCAAATCGGTCCAGACGGTTGCGCGACCTTCGCTGTGGCAGATGGTGCTGCTGGCCTGCCTGCTGTTCCTGTCCGGGGCGCTGGCCACTGCGCTCGTGCTGCGGGAGAGCCGTGAGCCGCAGCTGGATCTGGCCCGGGTCAGCGCCAGTATCGACGGTCTGCAGTCCATGATGCAGACACATTTCCGCACGCATGAGGAACTGCTCACGACGCTGACGCGGCTGGTCGATGGTCTGACAGTCGAGGAGCCGGCACCGCAGGCAGCGCCCGTACCCGAGCCGGAGGAATCCGACGACCATGTTCAGCTCGACGTGATGCCGGGCACGCAGGTCAGGCAGGTGCAGGCAAACCTGCAGGTGCTGGGCTTCGATATCGGGCCGGCCGGTGTCGACGGCGTGCGCGGTGCCCGGACCGGCCAGGCCCTGAGCTGGTATCGGACGCTGTATCTGCCGGAGAGTGCGGAGGCATCGATGCAGGAGATCGAGGCCAGCCTGCAGTATCACGCCGACGTGGCGCGGGCCGATGCCGAGAAGTACGGCATCGACAGCGCGGTGACCGCGGCGATCCGGCTCGGCAGTCTGCGTACCGGCGTGGAGTTTCCCTATCTGATGGAGCTCGCGGCGGTGGAGAGCAGTTTCAATCCGCGCGCCCAGGCCCCCACGACCTCCGCCGCCGGGCTGTATCAGTTCAAGGAGGAAACCTGGCTGGAGGCGATCAAGCAGCACGGCGACAGTTATGGTCTTGGACGCTATGCCAGGCTGGTGGAATACAGCGTCGACGAGTCCGGCAAGCGGCAGCCGCAAGTCAGTGACCCCACGCTGCGCCAACAGGTGCTCGACCTGCGGTTCAATCCCGGGCTGTCCGCCTTGATGACGGCAGAGAAGGTGCGCGACGGCATGCGCAAGCTATCCGGCAAGCTGGAGCGGGAACCCAGGCGTGCCGATCTGTACCTGACCCACTTCTTCGGCATGAGCGGTGCCCTGTCTTTCCTCGATGCCCTGTCCACCAACCCGGACGGTATCGCCGGTGAAATCTTCCCGGGGCCGGCACGCCGCAACCGCGGCATCTTCCAGCGCAGCAACCGCAGTCTGCGTACGGTCGCCGAGGTCTATCGACTGCTGGAACGCAAGTTCAATACCTCGCGCTACGAGGGCGGTTGATGCCATGCCCGAAGCCAGTGCGTCGCGCTGGCTTCGGATGCCATGCGGGGGTATCCTAGCCAGCAGCCGGGGCGGACGATGCCCGTACATTGTGCCCACACCCATGACCGCCACACGGTCGTGGCCGTGGGGATCAGGAGAAAGGTTCCAGCCGCATGGCGGAGAGGCGACCACAGCGCAGACAGGTTATCGATCGGTTCGATATCCAGCCCGGGCGGGTGCTGGCGCGCAAGTACGAAGTCGTCAAGCTGCTCGGCCGCGGCTGGGAAGGCGAGGTGTACCTGGTGCGCGAGCAGCGCACCAGCATCGATCGCGCGGTGAAATTGTTCTATCCGCAGCGCAACCCCGACGACAAGATCGTTAATTTCTATGCCTGCAAACTTCACAAGCTGCGTCACTGCCCGATCGCCATCCAGTACCACACCCACGAGATCATCATGTACCAGCGCCAGCCGATCACGCTGCTGGTGTCTGATTTCGTCGAGGGTGAGCTGCTTTCGGAGTTTCTCGCGCGCCAGCCCGGCAAGCGGTTGTCAGCCTTCCCGGCACTGCACCTGCTGCATGCGCTCGCCGCCGGCATCGAGTGCATCCACCAGATGAGGGAATATCACGGCGACCTGCACAGTGACAACGTCATGGTGCAACGCTACGGTCTGGGTTTCGACCTGAAACTGCTGGATTTCTTCCACTGGGGCAGACCCAAGCCCGAGAACATCCACGACGACGTGGTGGACCTGGTCAAGCTGCTGTACGAGGCCATCGGCGGGCAGCGGCACTACAGCAAGCAGCCGACCGAGATCAAGGCGATCTGCTGCGGCCTCAAGCGCAGCCTGATCCTGAAGAAATTCCGCAGCGCTGGCCAGTTGCGCGAATACCTGGAAAACATGCAGTGGAGCCGCACATGACGGCACCCAGGCTGTTCCTCGGCCAGGACATGGCCGAGCCACTGCTGATGCCGCTCGCGGACGGCCAGGTCTGCGTGTTCACCGAACGGCGCCCGGGGCGCGACACCGAGAACGAGGATGGCGTGGCCCTGATCCCGGGCGATGCCAACAGCGCGGTCGTCGCGGTCGCCGACGGCCTGGGCGGTCTGCCCGCGGGCGACCTGGCGGCGGCCGTCGCATTGCAGCAGCTGACCGACAGCGTTGCCGGCCAGTCCGGCGATGCCCAGCGCGAGGCGGTGCTGACCGGCATCGAGGCTGCCAATGCCGCCGTGCTCGCGCAGGCGCAGGGTGGCGGGACGACGCTTGCCGTGGTGAGTATCGCCAACGACACGGTGCGTGCCTATCACGCAGGGGATTCCATGATCATGGTCTGCGGCCAGCGCGGCAAGCTGAAATACCAGTCGGTGCCGCATTCGCCGGTTGGCTATGCCGAGGCATCCGGCATGCTGGACGCGGATGCCGCCATGTTCCATGCCGAGCGCCATCTGGTATCCAACATGGTGGGCATGACCGACATGCGGCTGGAGATCGGGCCATTGGTACAGCTGGCCCGCTACGATACCGTCGTGGTCGGCAGCGACGGTCTATTCGACAACCTCTTCGTCAGCGAGATCATCGAGCTGGTCCGCGCCGGCCCGCTCGTGCAGGCAGCGCAACGGCTGCTGGCCAGCGCGCGTGAGCGCATGCAGCGCGCCGGCAGCGAGCGTCCGCACAAGCCGGACGACCTCGCCTTCATCCTGTTCCGGCGCAGCTAGAGCCGCGATTCTCTTCCCTGTACGCGCCGGGATCCGGACGCGGCCCGAGTGCAGCTACCTATAGCTGCGCCAGCGCCTCGCGGATCGTGTCCTTGCGGTCCGAAGCGGTCCGGTAGACGGCGAACACCGGGCGCTCGATCTGCGGGGCCGATTTGACACGGTACAGCCGCCGGCTGCCATGCGCGGGCGAGAGCATCCGGTCGGGAAGGTAGGCAGCACCCTCGTTGTGGTCGAGAAAGCGCCGGGCCAGCATCCCCAGGCTCATGTGCAGGGCGGGCGCCGGCAGGTCGGGAAACAGGCGGGCGTGGTTGCGTGCGAACGCCGTACCCCAGTCGACCAGGATATAGCCGGAACGGCAGGCTTCATCGACCCGCAGACCGCGCCGCGTCGCCACCAGCACCAGGTTGATAACCCCCAGTTCACGGATTTCCAGTTCCGGCGCCTGCGGCGGCTCGAACAGCACGGCAAGGTCGATCACCCCGTCCAGCAGCTTGCGCAGCAGCAGGTCCGTGCTACCCGACTCCACCAGCAGGGCCGTGTCCGGCATGTGCAGGCGCAGCCGCTGCAGCCAGCCGTCGAGCAGTGTCTCCCACAGGTCGAGCAAGGCGCCGACGGCCAGCCCGCGACTGAATTCCGCGCCGAGGCCGGTGTCCTGGCGCGCCCGGGCCCAGACCTGGACGATGGTTTCCGCGTGCTTGTGCAGTTGCCGGCCTTCCGGCGTCAGCTGAATGTTGTTGCGGCTGCGCGTGAACAGTGCGACCCCGATGGTGTGTTCCAGTTGCCGGATCCGGGCGCTCACGGCCGACTGCGTGACGCAGAGCTCGGCGGCGGCCTTGCCGAAATGGCGGGTACGCGCGACTTCCAGGAAGGTCCGCAGCAGTTCGATGTCCATACCGGTTTATCGATAAATGATTTTGATCGTGATGGCAATAAATTTTCGTTTGCTGAGTGTGTCCATGCATTCTATAAGCCAATGCTAATGATGCGTGAAAATCGCAAACCGACCGACCCGTATCGCACCGGCCCGGCATGGTGCCGGCGCGGCGCTGCCGCGCGCCGTGTGATCCGTTTGACAACCGGAGGGCGCCTGGCCGCCTGGAGAACATCACCCCATGAATCATGACGTTTGCACGCTGCGGGCGACGCGCGGCCTGCTGGCCGGCATGCTGCTGGCCTGTGCGGCAGTGGCCCTGGCCGATCCTACGGCAGAATGCCGCCAGGAGGTACAGGATTATGGCATTCCGCCCGAGCAGGCATCGGAGTATATCGCCGGCTGCATCCTGTCCCGGGGCGGCACGCTGGAATCCGCTCCCGCTGAGGATGCCATGCCGGTCGGGGAGATGCCGGTCGAGGCGATGCCGGAAACCGTCCCGCCGGACGATCAGAGCGGCCTGCTGCCGGACGCGCAGCTGAACGATCCCGTGACCGATTTCGAACAGCCCGCGGGGGCCGTGTCGGAAGGTGCCTATGTCACGTACTAAGTCAACCGCACGCGCCGCCGCCCCGGGGCGCCGGGCCAAGTCCGACGCCGGTCGCGGCGCCGAGTCCGCCGGCGCCGACAACAAGGCCCGCAAGGACACCGAACAGGACGGCAATCAGGCCGACTGGGAGGAGGGTGGCGATGAAATCGACCTGATCCCGGACATCGACGGCCTGCTCGGTCGGCCCGCGGCAACCCGCAGCAACGAGTCCGAGGCCCGGCGCCGCATCGAGATGCTGCGCGAGGACCGCGCACTGCAACAGGCGCTGAGTGATGTGTTCGACCTGTAGCTGCCGCAGCGTGCTGCGGCGGCGCGCAGGCCCGGGCCAGTAGCTGTGATCCATCCGCATACCGAGCTGCGTCTGGTCAGCGCCGGCATCGGCCATGGCGTGTTCGCTACCCGCCTCATACCCTGCGGCACGGTGACCTACGTCAAGGACGACCTCGAGATCGAGTTGACGCCACGCCAGTTCGAGCGGCTCGACGCAGTGCATCGGCAGATCGTCGACAAGTATTCCTATATCGACCAGCGCGGCCGGCGCATCGTCAGCTGGGATCATGCCAAGTACGTAAACCACCGTTGCGATTGCAACACCCTCAGCACGGGTTACGGTTTCGAAATCGCCATCCGCGATATCGAGGCGGGCGAGGAAATCACCGACGACTACGGCTTGTTCAACCTGCAGGCGCCGATGGCGGTGGATTGCGGTTGCCGCAAGTGCCGCAAGCTGCTGCTACCGGACGATCCCGTGCAACTGGTGCCCGTCTGGGATCGCTGGGTGATCGCGGCGCTGGTCCGGCTGGAGCAGGTCGAGCAACCGCTCTGGCACCTGGTCGACCGGAGAACCCGCAAGGCGGTGCAGGAATATCTGTCCGGCAAGGGGCCGTACCGCTCGGTGTCGTGCCTGCAATGGCAGCCGGCTACGGCTGCGCTGCTGGGGGATGCGGCTGCCTGCCTGGCGTGAGCCGCGGCAAGCTGCGCTGCCGGCGCGCCGGCAGCGCGTGTCAGTCGAGGGCCGGCCCGAGTATGAAATCCACGCTGCTGAAGCCGTTGTCCTCCAGCAGTGCCTCGATATCGGACCAGTCGTAATCCGGGTCGTCCTCCTCGACGGCGGCAATGAGCGCGGTGACGTGACGGTAAGCTTCGTGCGGTTCGTAGTCGGCCGGGACGCGCACCAGACGGATGCGTTCCGGATCGTGCGCGGACAGGACCATCAGGTTCGCCGGTTTGGGATCTTGCTGGTTCATGGCGCGTTTCCTCAGATGCGGTTTTCCATCGGCACGTAGTCCAACAGCGTATTGCCGGTGTAGATCTGGCGCGGCCGCGCGATGCGCATCTTCGGATCGCTGTTCTGCTCGTGCCAGTGCGCGATCCAGCCGGGCAGGCGGCCGATGGCGAACAGCACGGTGAACATATTGGTCGGGATGCCGATGGCGCGCAGGATGATGCCGCTGTAGAAATCGACGTTGGGGTAGAGCTTGCGTTCCAGGAAGTATTCGTCGTTGAGCGCGATGTCTTCCAGGTTGCGCGCGATCTCCAGCAGCGGATCGGACACGCCGAGCTTGGCGAACAGCTGTTCGCTGACCTTGCGCAGCATGGTGGCGCGCGGATCGAAATTCTTGTAGATGCGGTGACCGAAGCCCATCAGCTTGACATCGCTCGACTTGTCCTTGGCGGCCTCGATGTACTCCTTCGCTGTCTGCTTGCCGCGGTGGATGGATTCCAGCATCTCGATGACCTTGACGTTGGCGCCGCCGTGCAGCGGGCCCCACAGCGCGGACACGCCGGCGGCGCAGGAGGCGAACAGGTTGGCGCGGCTGGATCCGACCATGCGCACGGTCGAGGTGCTGCAGTTCTGTTCATGGTCGGCGTGCAGGATCAGCACCAGGTTGAGCGCGCTGCGCACCTCCGGCTCGCACATGTACGGGTTGTAGATCTCCGAGAACATCATGTGCAGGAAGTTGGTGACGTAGGGCAGCTTGGGGTCGGGGTAGATGTACGGCTTGCCGTGCGAGCGCCGGTAGGTGTAGGCCGCGAGGGTCCGGATCTTGCTGATCAGGCGCGCGGCGGCCTGCTCGAACTGGTCGGGCGTGTGCAGGTCGAGCAGCTGCGGATGGAAGCAGGACAGGGTCGATATCATCGCCGAGAGGATCGCCATCGGCGGTGCCGAGCGCGGAAAACCGGCAAAATGATGTTTCATGTCCTCGTCGAGATTGGCGTTCTCGGTGAGCTGGCGGCTGAAACGTTCGTACTCGGCCTGGTTCGGCAGGTGGCCGAAGATCAGCAGCCAGGCGACCTCGACGAAGTTCGGGTGTTCCGCGAAGGCTTCCAGCGGGATGCCGCGGTAGCGCAGGATGCCCTTGTCGCCGTCGATATAGGTGATATCGCTGGCGCAGCTGGCCGTATTGCCGAAGGCCGGGTCGTAGGCGATCAGTCCGGCGTTGCTGCGCAGATGGGTGATGTCGATGGCGCGCTCGCCCTCGGTGCCCGTGAGGATGGGCAATTCGTACGTCTTGCCGTCGTAGATCAGCTCGGCCTTGTCACTGGACATGTATCTCTCCGCTGGTTCCCTGCGGCAGGTGTGGCCCCGCCATTCGGTTCGAAAACCATACCCTTTTCCGCGCCGGCAGGGAAGCTGCGCCGCCCGGAGCGGGGTGGCGACAAGACCTGGCGGGCAGCTGCGTTGGCGCGGGTGAATAGCGCGCCGGCTGCCGTGCACCAGATTACGGCATCAGGCGGCGGGCTTGCGCGATATGATGACAGCGGTACGCAGGCGCTGCTGGCCGAACAGGGAGATGCGTGCGAAATCCTCGCGTGCGATCGGCAGGTACTGGCAGTCGAGCGCGCTCTGACTGATTTCCTCCGGATCGGGGTCGTGCACATAGAGGCAATCGCTGTCGTAGCCACTGACGGTCACCCAGTGCGGCGCCTTCTTGCCTTCCAGGCGCCAGGTGCTGATCATGACCAGCGGTATCGCCTTGTGATGGAGGGCGTCGGTCAGCTGGTTTTGCTTGATGTCGGCGAAGTGGATCCGGAGCCCGGTGGCCTTCGCCTGCCCCAGGTAGTCCTTGTGCACCAGTTCGATGATGTGCTTCTTGTTGGGATCGCGCACACTGTCGACGAACAGCGGCTTGCGCGTGTTGATCCAGACCTCGGCATTGAACCCGCGCTGCTGCGCTGCCAGCGCGAGTCCCAGCGGATGACAGCCGCCATGGCCGGAGGTCATGAAAATGGTGGTCGCCTCGCGCCAGATCTGCAACTCCTCGTGCGGCGATGGCACGTAGCCAGCGTCGACGCCGCTCATGGCCATCATCAGCGCCGCCGGGCCGCAGGTGAACGGCGTGCTCTGGCGAATCCACGGCATCTCCATGTGCTGTTCTCGCACGCGGTACTGGTGGATGCGCTTTTGCATGCGCAGGGCGTCGCTGTGGTCGTCATAGTAGTCGTGATAGACGCCGAAGCGGGTATAGCCGAGCGATTCGTACAGCCGTATGGCATTGCGGTTCTCCGCGCCGACCTCCAGGCGCATGATGAAACGCTCGTTGTCGCTGGCGGCCTGCTCGCCGGCCTCGATCAGGCGGCGCGCGATGCCGCGGCCGCGGAAGCGTGGGTCGGTGGCAATCGAGTACAGCCGCGCGAGACGGGTGCCGGCGTGGTAGATGACCAGGATATAGCCGGCCAGTGCGCCGTCCGCGGACGCGACCAGGAAGGCGCGGCTGTCGGTGTTGTTGATCCAGTGCCGGAAGCTGCGCCGGCTCAGCCGGTCGGTACTGAAGGCCGCCGTCTCCAGTGCAATCAGGGCATCGAGGTCGTCTGGCTTGGCCTCGCGCAAGGTGATTCCGTCGTCGGTCATGACTGCAATCCCTCCAGTGCGCGGTCGATCACCCAACGGGCGCGCGCAAGTACCGCGCGGCGCCAGTCGTCATCCTCCGGGCAGAAATGCGCGCGCAGTGCGGCCACCAGTGCCAGATAATCCGGGTCTGCCGCGGGTTCGCTGCCATGCAAGGCACGGAAGCGGTGATCGGCCAGCAGCACGTCGAACAGCTCGCCGGTAGACTGGGTGCCGAATTCCAGCGTGATAAAACAACTGCCCGGGGGCATTATCGCATGCCAGGCGTAGTCGAGCAGGCCGAGTTTGGGTACCGAGCTGGATGTGCCGAGTGCGGGCAGGGTGCATTCCGGACCGTACCAGGCGGCAGCGGTGCGTGCGCCGTCGCTGCCGGGCGCGTGGTCGCAGATGATC
Organism: Pseudomonadota bacterium; assembly: GCA_041395565.1. Classification (NCBI taxonomy): domain Bacteria; kingdom Pseudomonadati; phylum Pseudomonadota; species Pseudomonadota bacterium. The sequence goes on from JAWLAI010000004.1 coordinate 274,833, forward strand.
TCGCCCACGCCGTAGGCGCCCAGGCCGGTATGGACATCGATCACGGCGAGCCGGCGCTGCGCCAGGCGGTATTCCGCCATGATCGCCTCGACGGTGCGGCGGCCTTGCGCCGGCTGTGTGCCGCCGTAGAACGGCCCCAGCGGGTCACTGTACTGGCCGCCGCTGACCGCGATCTCGTACGCGGTCTGGCCGTGCGCCGCGCGGTAGGCATCCAGCGCGCGCCTGCGCCGTTCGCGATTGTCGTCGAACAATGCCGCGCGCAGCGCGCGGTAGCCCGGATTGTCCGGCAGCGGCAGGCTGAAGTCGATGAAATTGCGGTTCAGGTCGATGCCCTCGGCGTCGCAGCGCCGGTGCCAGGCATAGCCCCAGGGATTGAGGGCGTGTATGCACAGGATGGCCAGGCCGGCGGGCAATTGCCAGGGCAGGCGGGCCAGCAGGTCGCAGAGCACTGCGCTGCCGGCAAACCCCTCGATACCGTGGGTCCCGCTGATGAGGACGAGCACCCGATCCGCGTCTGCCGTTCCCAGCCACGCGCTGTGCGTGGCCAGCGCCGTGCCCTCCGGGGTATGGCCGGCGACCGGCCAGGTGCGCAGCTTGGCGGGCAGTCCGCAGCCGGTGACGTGCGCCTCCCACAACCGGCAGGCCTGCAGGTAGCTGTCCGGGAAGACGGCCAGGGGGAGTTCGTTGCCAGGTGTTGTCGAGGTCATGCGCTTGCACCGGAAATTCACCGCGCAGCATAGTCCCGGGCACGGCGGTTGCAAGCAAAATATTTGCGGCGGCAGGGCGAATTTGCGCTTGAAGCCGTGTGCCGTCTGCGTACACAATCGCAAGTCCCTGCTAACTTCAGTGAGATCCCGCCGCAGCAGATGTCACAGACTCTCGTCGTCGTCGATAATCTGGAGGACTGGGCGCCGTTCTACCCCAGCGAGCAGGTCCTGAGTTTCAAGGCCTACCTGGATGGCGGGCGCTTCGATACCCCGCAGCGGGTGCGCATCATCAACCTGTGCAAGGGATACCGCTACCTCGGCGACGGCTACTACTGCTCGCTGCTGGCCGAGGCACGTGGCCATCACGTTATCCCGTCGCTGCAGGTCATCAACGATCTCGGCAGGCGCGAGCTGTACCAGCTCCAGCTCGGCGAGCTGGGCGCGGCGCTGGATCGCAGCCTCGCCGACCACGACCGTACCGCGCCGTTGCGCTTCAGAAGTCATTTCGGCACCACGCCCGAGCCGGCCTATCGCGACCTGGCGCGCAAGCTGTTCGACCTGTTTCCCTGCCCGGTGCTGGAGGCCGAACTCGAGTACCGGCGTCAGTGGGAGGTGATCTCACTCAAGGCCGTGTCGCCGCGCGATCTGGACGACGACGCCCAGACCGCGTTCGCGGAGGCGCTCGACCATTACAGCCGCCAGGTCTGGCGCGGGACGCGCAAGCGCAAGCGCTATCGCTACGACATGGCGATCCTGGTGAACCCGGAGGAGAAAATGCCTCCCAGCGACGGTCCGGCGCTGAAGCAGTTCATCCGCGCCGGGCGTGAACTGGGTATAGACGTCGAGCTGATCCAGCACCGCGACTACACGCGGCTGACGGAATACGATGCGCTGTTCATCCGCGAGACCACCGCGATCGATCACGCGAGCTACCGCTTCGCGCGCAAGGCCGCCGCCGAGGGGCTGGTGGTGATCGACGATCCCGAGTCCATCCTGCGTTGTACCAACAAGGTCTATCTCGCCGACCTGTTCCGCACCCGCAAGGTGCCGGCGCCGCGCAGCCGTATCCTGCACAAGGGCAGCGAGGGCCTGGTCGAGAAACTGGAGACCGAGTTCGGCTATCCGATCGTGCTGAAGATACCCGACGGGTCGTTCTCGCGCGGGGTGGTCAAGGTCGAGAATGCCGAGGAGCTCAAGGCCAGCCTGAAGGATCTGTTCAAGAAGTCGGCCCTGCTGCTGGCGCAGGAGTTCTTCTATACCGACTTCGACTGGCGCATCGGTATCCTGAACAACAAGCCGCTGTACGCCTGCCGCTACTACATGGTGAAGAAGCACTGGCAAATCTATCGCCACGGGGCCGACCGCACCGCCAGCGGCGGTTTCGATACCCTGCCGACCTTCGAGGTGCCGCGCGACGTGCTGCGCTCGGCGCTTGCTGCGACGCAGCCTATCGGAGACAGCCTGTACGGTGTCGACGTCAAGGAGAAGGACGGCAAGGGCTACGTCATAGAAGTCAACGACAATCCCAATGTCGATCGCGGGGTCGAGGACAAGTACCTGGGTGACGAGCTCTATCGCCTGATCATGGGCGAATTCCTGCGCCGGATCGAGGAGCGCGGTGTCTGATCATGGCGCGCGCCCGGTTATCAGTGCGGATCCCCGTATCCCGGTGCGGGCCGGAGCATGTCCAGCGATAGCGGCGGCAGGTAGATGCCGAGCGGCTTGCTGGACCACCAGTTGCCCGTCGCGGCGCGCTCGGCGGGTGTGGTGAAACGGTAGTCCTCGAGGCGGGCGCGGACCAGTCGCGGGGGATGGTCCGGGAACGGGTTGCGCGCAAGCAGCCCCAGCACGGCCGGCGAGCCCTCCAGCAGGCGTGTCACGAAATCCGGAAGCCAGTAGGTCGTGCGCGTGTTCGGCCGGCCGATCGCGGCGAACCACATCATCCAGTCCAGCCGCGGCTGGTGCGGTATGTTGCAGCGCGGTCGCGCGGCCAGATCGCCCGGTTTGTAGCGGAATCCGTAGGCCAGCCAGGTGCGGCCGTCATCCGAACCCTCGATCACGAGTTCCGGCCGCTTCGTCGTCAGGTTGGGGAAAACGTGGTAATTGTTGACCACGTGCCATTGCACCAGCAGCCGCGTCACCGGTTCGTTGAAAGCCGGCAGTGGACCCCGCGTGAAGGTGGACCACATCATGCTGAGCGTGGACGTCACGATCAGCGTGGCCAGGATGCCTGCGGACAGCGTCGCGAGACGGCCGGGGCGCAGCTGCAGTCGCGGCAGGCGCAGGCCGCGCAGCGCGCGGTCGTCGAACAGCAGCAGGCACAGCAGGATGGTGAGCAGGTTGAAGAAATTGTGGTTGCTGGTCAGCATGATCAGCACCTGCATCAGGATGGTCACCCAGGCGGCGAACAGGCGCGGCCGGCGCGGCAGGAAAACCAGGAACGGCACCACCAGCTCGGCGAAGAAGGTGAAGCCGACCCCCGCGCGCAGCACCGCGTCCGGCAGCTGGTGTGCATACCAGGCACCTGCCTGTGGCAGCGGCTGGGTCTCGAAATAATGCCGGAGCGCGGTGAAACCGGACCACGACTCGTCGCCGCTCAGCAGCTTGTAGGCGCCGGACAGGAAACGCAGGCGGAACAGTACCCAGTGCAGCAGCCAGATGACGATGGACGATCCCCAGGGCAGGAAGATGGCTAGGAACCCCGTCTCCAGTAACAGGAAATCCCACTGGAAATTCATGAACACCTGGCCGGCGTAGACCAGGGACAGGTACAGCAGGAACAGCAGCGGCAGCATCGCGCGGGTGAGGATATTGAGGGTCAGCAGCAGCGCGCCGGCCACGCCGGCACCGCACGCGAGCCGGATCGCCATATCGCTGTCGTCGAGCCAGAACACGCTGGGGAACAGCCACCAGGCCTGGGTACCCTGCTGCGCGGACGTGTCCTGCAGGTAGTCCGCCAGCGGCAGGATGCCCTGGCTGCCGATCAGTCCCAGTGCCTGAACCCCGAACGAGACGAAGGCCGCCAGATACACCAGTCCGAGCAGGCGCAGGAACAGCCAGCTGACCGCGCCGTACTCCTCCGGATAGCGTTCGCGGCCCCACAGCAGGCGTGACAGGCGCCCGGCAGCCGTGCGATGGCGGGCGGTGAAACGGTACAGGATCTCCGCCAGGCCCGCGCAGCCCGGCACCAGGCGGCAGGTGCGCAACCAGCCCGGCCGCCCGCCCGCAGCCAGCACCCGGAAGACGGCCGCGGCGCCGCTGTGGCGGGTGCCGTCCGGCAGCAGCAGTTGGATACTGCGGACGAATGCCTCGCGCGGAATCTGCGGGTGGTCCGCCGCGACCTGCTGGTAGGGTGCGTAATCGACCGCAGCGCCGGTGAGGCGTTGCCAGTAGCGGACCTGGCCACTGCAGAAATCGCAGTCGCCATCGTAAACCAGCAGTGGCCGGTCAATGCGGGACATGGGGCGGATTATAGTCGTTCCCGCTGCGGGTTTAACTGACGCTTGTCAGCGGAGATGCGCGTGCAGGGGGGTATCATATGACGGCGGCGGCGCCCGGGATGGTGTCCGCACCGTCGCGCGCGGGGAGTGGGAGATGATGACACGAATGCTGCTGCTGTTGCTGCTGTATGCCGGCGCCGCCACGGCGGCCGTGCCGGAACGGGCGGCGGCGCGTGCCGCCATGGTGGAGCAGATCGAAACCATGGTGGCGGAGACGGCGGAGTATCTCGGCAAGGAACGACTGTCCGGGCCGGTGCTGGAGGCCATGCGCACGGTGCCGCGACACGCCTTCATTCCGGCGGACGAGCAGGCGCATGCCTACGACAACCGGCCGGTGTCGATCGGTTACGGCCAGACCATCTCCCAGCCCTACATGGTCGCGCTCATGACCGATCTGCTCGGGGTCGGTCCGGATGCGGCGGTGCTGGAGGTCGGCACCGGCTCGGGCTACCAGGCGGCCGTGCTGTCCGGGCTGGTGGCGCATGTCTACAGCATCGAGATCGTGCCGCAGCTGGGTGAGCGGGCGCAAGCGACGCTGGCGCAACTGGGATACGACAATGTCGAGGTTCGCGTCGGCGACGGGTATTACGGCTGGGAGGCACATGCGCCATTCGATGCCATCATCGTCACGGCCGCGGCAAGTCACGTACCGCCACCGCTGATCCGACAGCTCAAACCCGGCGGACGCATGCTCATTCCGGTCGGCTCGCGCTTCCTGGTGCAGGAGCTGCTGCTGGTGGAAAAGAGCGCCGCCGACGCGGTGTCGACCCGGCAGCTGCTGCCCGTGGCTTTCGTGCCGCTGACCGGGGGACACTGAACCCGTGCCGCACCCGCTCGGCCAATGACGCAGGCGCAGGCCGCACGCCACGGCGCGCGTATTCCGCTGCTGTCGGTGGCGCTGCTCTCGGTCAGCGTGCTGGCCTACGAGATCCTGCTGATGCGGCTGTTCTCGATCATCCAGTGGCATCATTTCGCCTACATGGTGATCAGTCTCGCGCTGCTGGGTTACGGGGTCAGCGGCACGCTGGTGACTCTGCTGCGCGCGCGGCTGCTGGCGCATTTCGCCGCGGTGTACACCGGCTGTATCGGTGCCTTTGCCTTGAGCGCGGTGTACGGCTTTCTGCTGGCGCAACAGGTGCCGTTCAATGCCGAGCTGGTACTGTGGGACGCGCGCCAGTCACTATGGCTGCTGCTGCTGCTCTACCTGTTGCTCGCCACGCCCTTCCTGTTTGCCGCAACGGCGATCGCGCTGGCCCTGATGCGCCACAGCGACGAGATCGGCCGGCTCTATGCCTTCGACCTGGCCGGCGCCGGCCTGGGCGGGCTGGTCGTTATCGGCCTGCTGTTCCTGTTCCCGCCGCTGCAGGCGCTGGCCGCGATCGGTTTGCTGGGGTTGCTGGCCGCCGCCATCGCCGTGCGTGAAACCGGACTTGCCGACGGCCGCCGGCTGCGTGCCCTGCTCGGGGCCGGTGCCGTGGTGCTGCTCGGCGCCGGCCTCAACAGCGAGCTGCACCTGTCACCCTACAAGGGTCTGAGCCAGACCCTGCTGATCCCGGGCACGCGGCTCACGGAGCAGTACTCGAGTCCGCTCGGCTTGCTGAGCGTGGTGGAGAGCGCACAGGTGCCGCTGCGCCATGCCCCGGGACTCAGCCTGCTGGCGACACAGGAACCGCCGCCCCAGCTCGGCGTGTTCACGGACGGTGACGCCATGACCGCGATCACGCGGGACAGCGGCGACCGCAGTGCCCTGACCTGGCTGGACCAGACCACGTCCGCGCTGCCATATCACCTGCATGACATCGGCACGGCCCTGATCCTCGGTGCGGGTACCGGCGCTGACGTGCTGCAGGCGGACAGCCTCGGTGTCACGCGGATCAGCGCGGTGGAACTCAATCCCCAGGTCGTTGCCCTGGTGCGGGACCGGCATGCCGCCTATGCGGGTCACCTGTACCAGCGCGTCGCCGTGCACGTCGCCGAGGCGCGCGGCTTCGTGGCGGGCAGCAGCGCGCGTTACGACCTGATCAACATTGCGCTGCTGGACGCCTTCGGCGCCGCTGCGGCCGGTCTGTATGCGCTCAACGAGAGCTATCTCTATACCGTCGAGGCACTGGAGGACTATCTCGGCCATCTCAATCCCGGCGGTTACCTGTCGATCACGCGCTGGGTGACCCTGCCGCCGCGCGACACGCTCAAACTGTTCGTAACCGCACTGGCAGCGCTGGAACATCGCGGCGTCAAGCAGGCGGGCCGGCACCTGGTGCTGATACGGAGCTGGCAGACCGCGACCCTGGTAATCAAGAACGAACCCTTCACCGCGGCGGAGCTCGCGCGCCTGCGTGACTTCGTGCGGCAGCGGGGTTTCGATACGGCGTGGTATGACGGTATGCCGGCGGCGGAGGCCAACCGCGTCAACCGTCTGCGCGAACCGTATTTCTACGACGCGGCGCGGCAGCTGACCGGCGCCGATCGCGCACGCTACCTGGACGACTACAAGTACGCGCTCACGCCGGCGACCGACAACCGGCCGTACTTCTTCCACTTCTTCAAGTGGCATGTGCTGCCGGAGCTGCTGGCACTGCGCGGGCAGGGCGGCATGCCGTTGCTGGAATGGGGTTACCTGGTGCTGGTCGCGACGCTGCTGCAGGCACTGCTGGCGAGTGTGGTGCTGATCCTGGTGCCGCTGCTGGCCCTGCGCCGGCACGCCACGGCGGCGGATGTCCGCACGCGTGCCGGCCGGGGCAGGGTGGTCGTGTATTTCACGGCCATCGGGCTGGCCTTCCTGTTCGTCGAGATGGCGTTCATCCAGCGCTTCACGCTGCTGCTGCATCACCCGCTGTACGCCGTGGCCACCACGCTGACCGGTTTCCTGGTGTTCGCCGGGCTCGGCAGCCGCTGGAGTCAGCGCTGGACCCGCCAGGGCAGGCAGGCGCGCGGTACCGCCTGCGCGGTCGCCGGTATCGCCGGGATCAGCCTGGCGTATCTCGGCTTGCTGCAGGTCTGGCCGGCGGCGGCCACCGGCTGGCCGTTGCCGGCCAAGGTCATGCTCGTCCTGGTCATGATCGCGCCGCTGGCGTTCTGCATGGGCATGCCGTTCCCGCTCGGGTTGTCGCGGCTCGCCGCGACGGCGCCTGGCTACCTGCCCTGGGCCTGGGGCGTGAACGGTTGCGCCTCGGTGATCAGCGCCGTGCTCGCGACGCTGCTGGCCATCCACTGCGGCTTCACCACGGTGATCCTGCTGGCGGTCACGCTATACGGGATCGCGGCGCTGAGCGTACCGGGGGGTGGGGCTGTGGCCCGGTGATGCCGCTGCTGCGGCCGGTATTGCGGTTGTGGGCGTGGTTACGTGGTGCGTGTCCGCCGTGTGCCGGCCTTGCGCCCGGCGCTGCCGAACAGCCATAGCACGCCGGCGCCGAACGTGTACAGGGTTGGCGGGATCGGCACCGCGCCGACATCACCGTCACGCACGGCCCAGGCATGGTGGGGAACGGGCTCGTCATCGAAAAATGCGCTGCCGGTCTCGAAATTGAACAGGATATCGAAAACGCCGATGGAAAATGTAATCGTCGAAGTGCTCCAGTAATAGCCGGGCTGGACATTCGTGAACAGGCCAGGCGTGGAGGATGACACGCCGTAATCGTCAAACAGGTGGCTCAGCTCGGCGGCGGTGGTGCAGGCAGGTCCGATCTGCAGCGTGCTGGTCTGACATTCGGTGGGCAGCCGCCAGTCGTCCCAGATCACACTGCGCAGCGGATCGAAATAGCTCAGCGAATCCGCCCAGAGCATGGCATTGTCCAGGCTCATGAGTCCGTCATTGGCCGTGTTTGCAGTGCCGGGGTCTGCGTTGTCGTACGCCGAACCTGCCCCGGCGTTGCCGCGCATCACGCCGCGCTGCCGATCCAGAAGCTCATGTCCTTGTCCAGGAACTCGTGCCAGGACATGTAGTGCGAACCGTCGCAGGAGAAGGTCAGGCTGATCATGCCGTTGAAGATGTTGATCGAGGCCGAGCGCAGGTACAGCGTCTCGTCCGCGGTACGCAGTACGCGCATGCCACGCAGGATGCCGGCGATCCTGTGCTGCGGTATCAGCGCCTCCGACGGGTACACGACGCGCTCGTAGAGCATGCAGATGTCCGGATCGGCGAGCGCCTCGTGATCGAGGATGCGATAGCGGAAGGGATCGGCGATGAACCAGACCGTGGCGCGGCTGCTGGAAAAATGGATGACGCCCTGGAACATGCCGCGCTCGGTGATCAGTTCCTCGAGTATGGCCATGGCCGGTTCCATGTTGCGGTCCATGAGGCTTTCCACGCGGCACTGCTGGAACACCGTGCTGCGGATGGCGGGATCGCCCTTGATCTGGCGCCAGGCGTCGGATTCATCGTAGTGTGCCGCCGTGACCGGCAGGTCGCGCAGGTCGAAATCGACCCCGAGGTAGCCGAGCAGCCGGTTGCCGCGAGTGACTGCCTGTAGCGCGGTCAGGGACGGGCGGTTGGCGCGCAGGCTCAGATAGGCGCTGGACAGCAGGAAGCCGGTCCCGGGGACGCCTTCGCGCATGTAGGGCCTGGTGGAGCGGTCGCGGCCATAATGCTCGGGCATGATGGCGCTGGCGCTGATGTTGTCGCTGATCTGGATGCCGGCACTGTCCAGTACGTACATGAACATCGCGTGCGGCACGTCGCGGAAGCCGTCGGTGAGCACGATGTCGAGCTCGTCGCGGTCGCCCCAGACCTGTGCGCACTGTTCCGCCAGTACCTGCAGCGGGGCCTGCAACAGTTCCTCGAGCGCGCTACGCTGCCTGACGATGGCGGCTTTCAGTTCGTCTCGCATGGTGATCTCGGCACCGGTCCGGCCCGGGCAGTGGCCGGCCCTCGCAGGCACTATACCGGACCGGTTGTCTCAGTCCAGCGCGGTCGGGTCGATATCCTCGAAGCTGCTGACCTGGCGGTGCGCTGCGGCGGGGTCGGGTTGGGCGTCGCGGACCAGCCAGGTGGTCTGCATGCCGGCGCTGCTTGCGGCGTCCAGTTCCGCGCGTATGTCGGAGAGAAACAGGAAATCGGCCGGCGGCAGGCCGACATCGGCGGCGATCGCGGTGTAGGCGGCAGGCTCGCGCTTGTTGCCGATGCGGGTGTCATAGTAGCCGGAGAACAGCGGGGTCAGGTCGCCGGCATCGCTGTGGCGGAACAACAGCTGCTGCGCCTGGACCGAGCCGGAGGAGAACACATACAGGCGCAGGCCGCTGCCGCTCCAGCGCTCCAAGCCCTTGACCGCGTCCGGATAGATATGGCCGGTGAAATCGCCCCTGGCATAGCCGTCCTCCCAGATCATGCCCTGCAGGGCCTTGAGCGGGGTGATCTTCGCATCCGCATCGATCCAGGCGACGAGCTGCGCGATGACGCCATCCAGGTCCAGCTCAGGATCGGTCTGCAGGCGCACATCGTTCAGGTGCGGGACCACGCGCGCATCCTCGGCATGGCAGCGTACGAATTCCCCGATGCGCGCGCGGGCGTAGGGAAACAGTACGTCATGCACGAAACGCAGCGAGGAGGTGGTGCCCTCGATATCGGTCAGGACCGCGCGGATCATGTGTGCTGTGCGACGTAGCTGTCGAAGTCGGGGAAGCGGCCGGCGATGTCGGAGCCGGTGAAATCGCCGACCCAGCCGTCCGGCGCGGTGAAGAAGCGGATGCACTTGAAGCGCGGGTGTGCGCCCATGTCGAACCAGTGGGTGGTGTTCGCCGGCACGCTGATCAGATCGCCGCGTTCGCACAGCACCATGTAGACCTTGTCGCCGACATGCAGGTAGAACAGGCCGCTGCCGTCGACGAAGAAGCGCACCTCGAAGTCGGCATGCGTATGTTCGGCGAGAAACTTGCTGCGCAGCGCGGCCGCGTCGGGGTGGTCCGGCGTCAGGCTGACCACGTCGATTGACTGGAAACCGTAGTGCGCGTTCAGTGCCGCGATGGAATGGCGGTAGGCCTCGAGCACGGTCTCCTGGTCGGCAGCGTCGGCCAGGTCGCGGTCGGCCTGCCACTGCTGGAACTCGACGCCGATGGCGCGCAGCTGGTCGGCGATGGCGCTGCGGTCGGTCCAGGTTTGCGCCGGGCCCATGCCGTCGGCGGTCGTAAGGGTCAGCGTCGTCATGGCCGTTTCACTCCCAGCAATCGCAGTTCGCATTCAAACAGGAAATCCAACGCCTCCACATGGCGCATGGCAGCGTCGACGCTGGCGCCCCAGGTATAGAAGCCGTGGCCGCCGATCAGGTAGGCGGGGACCGGGTCATGACGATCCATCCAGTCGTCGACCAGTAGCGCCAGGCGCGCGATATCCTGGTCGTTGGCGAAGTTGGGTATCGTCACGGTGGTGTCGTGGGTGTCGATTCCGGGCAGTGCCTTGAGCAGTTCGTAGCCCTGCAGTACGCACGGCCCGGGGTCGAGACGCGAGAGCAGGGTGGCGGCCGGAGAGTGCGGATGCAGCACCGCGTGGCAGTCGGGGAAGCGCCGGTAGAGCTGCACGTGCAACGCGGTTTCGGCCGAGGAGCGGCGTCCGTCCAGCGAGTTGCCGGTTGCATCGATCAGCATGAGCTGGTCGGGTTCGAGCCGGCCCTTGTGCGCACCGGACACCGTGATCAGTATGTCACCGTTGGCCAGCCGCGCGGAGAAATTGCCGCTGGTGGCCGGCACCATGCCGCGCGCGTAGAGCGCGCGTCCCGCGGCGGCCAGTTCCGCACCGCGCGCGCCGATTTCCTCGCCGGCCTGGGTCACGGGGGGCGCGATCATGGCGCGGTGATCAGGCACCGCAGCATTTCTTGAACTTCCTGCCGCTGCCGCACGGGCAGGGGTCGTTGCGGCCGACCTTGGGTGTCTCGCGGCGTACCTGGCCCGGTCCGACCATCTTGCCGTCGAAGAAATACCAGGTGTCGCCGAGCCGGCGAAATTCGGCGCGTTCGTGGTGTACGATCTTCTCGCCCTTGCGCCGGTAGGTCGCCCTGAACTCCACCGTGCCGTTGTCGCCATCCGCGGGGACCGCGGGGGCATCGAGGATCTCCAGGCTGTCCCACTCCGATTCGCGCGCCCAACGCGCCGCGCCGGCCTCGTCGTAGTCGTGGCGCTGTCCGGGATGCAGCGTGGCAGCCAGGTATGGCATGATCTGGAGCGCATAGGCGCTATAGCGCGAGCGCATCAGCGCTTCCGGCGTCACCGGCTTGCGTGCGCCGCTGATATAGGGTTCGCAGCAGTCCGCGTATGCCAGGCCGGAATTGCAGGGGCAGGTAACAGGATGGTTCATACCGGGTCCTTGTGTCAGGTGGCGCTAATATAGCAAATTTCCAACAGACGCGGGGGAGGGTGACTGGTTTTGCAGGCGGTTCTGTACTATGCGCACGACCCCATGTGCAGCTGGTGCTGGGGCTTCGCACCGGTCCTGCGCAGGCTCGAGGCGGGACTGCCGGGGGACGTCTCGCTGCAGCGCCTGCTCGGCGGTCTTGCCGCCGACACCATGGAGACCATGGCGCCGCAGATGCAGGCACGCATCCAGTCCACCTGGCGGCGCATCGCCGAGACCATCCCGGGTACGCAATTCAATTTCGACTACTGGACCCGCTGTGTACCGCGGCGTTCGACCTGGGCCGCCTGCCGCGCGGTGATCGCGGCGCGTAGCCAGGGTGCCGAGTATGACAAGCGCATGACCAGCGCCGTCCAGCACGCCTACTACCTCGAGGCGCGCAACCCGTCCGACCGCGCCGTGCTGGTGGAGCTGGCACGGGAGCTCGGGCTCGATGCGGCGCGTTTTGCCGCGGACCTGGACAGCGCGGCGACGTGCGCGAAGCTGCAGGCGGAGATGGAACTGTGCGAGCGCCTGCGCATCTACAGCTTTCCCGCGCTCGTGCTCGTCTCCGGTGCTGCGCAATGGCACATACCCGTGGATTACCTTGCCAGTGCGCCTATGCTGGAACTGGTCGAGGATCTGACTAGCAACTGACCCGCAGGGGGGCGGATGGACATACAACACGAACCACAGCGGCAGCGCTTTGTCGTGCGCGTGGCGGGCATGGATTCCGTGCTGGAATACCGCCTGCAGGGGACTGGAGTCGATTTCACCAGGACGTTCGTCCCCGAGGAGCTGCGCGGGCAGGGCATTGCAGAACGGCTGGTGCGTACCGGGATAGCCTGGGCGCGCGCGCAGGGGTATGCCATGCAGGCGAGCTGCTGGTATGTGCGGCGTTTCCTGGAGCGCGGACGCCGCGATGGCTGACGGTGTTACGCGCGTGCCGCGACTCGACTGGGTGGCCTGGGTCGCTCAGGATGCTAACGGCCAGTGGTGGGGTTACAGTGTCGAGCCACTGCGCAATGATACTGGCTGGTACGAGAACGAGATCGGCCGCTGCATCCACCTCGGCCGCAGCGATCCTGCGGGTTGGGAAGCGTCGCTGCGCCGGGTCAGCGACTGAGCGCGATGGTGGCGGGCACTCCCGCGCGCAACGACCTGTCGCCGGGATCGAAAGCAACGGTCAGGATATATTCCCCGCCGGCGTCGGGTTCCGCCGCGATGTTTCGGATGCTGCCGTCGAAGCGCGTGCCGTCGACCGTGACCATGGCAGCCTGGCCGGGGGCGAGGCCGGTCAGCGCCGCGGCTGGCAGCCGCGCACGCGCGTGCATGGGCCGGTCCTGCACCAGCGTGACGAGCGGGGTTGCCGATTGCGTGTTGATGACTGTCATGCCTGCGCTGACGTTCACCGTCAGCACGATCCCGGCGAAGGGCGCCTGCAGTGTGCTGTGTTCGTGCTGCAGTTGCGCGCCTGCCAGTGCTGCACGGGCGCTGGCGCGATCGGCCGCGGCAACGGCGTAGGCGATCTCGCCGAGCTGCAGGTCGTGCGCAGAGATCACCGTGCGGTCGTACAGTTCGCGGGTGCGCTCGAGCTCGCGTCGCGCCTCGTCGTGCAGCAGATCCTGCTTGCGCAGCTGCGCCTTGGCATCTGCCAATGCGCTCTCGTACGGCCGCTGATCCAACTGCAGCAGCTGCTGGCCCGCGCTGACGCGCGCGCCGGGCTCGACGCTCACGGACGCGATGACGCCCGAGACCGGCACGCCGAGAACCGCGCGCTGCGACCAGTCCAGCACGGCCGGGAGGTCCGCGGCAGCGGCGGCAGTCGCAAGGGTGTAGAGGGCAAGGCTAGCGAGATGTCGTTTCATGGGGTGTGGTTCCGGCAGCTGATGCAGGCGTGGTATCGATCCAGGGTGACCAGGGTTCGCCGGTGAGCGCGGCAAGCCGCGCCCAGTCCAGCGCCAGGCTGTATTCCGTCTGCGCGCGCAGCAGGGCCGATTCGGACTGTCCCACCAGGGCGTGCCCGAAATCGGTCTTCAGCTCCAGCTCGTACTCCGCCTGGGCACGATCGAAGTTCAGCGCGCGCGAACGGGTAAAGACCTCGACCTGCTCGCGCTGCGCCTGCAGGGTTTGAATGTCCAGCCAGAGTTCCAGGGCGCGCTGGCGCAGATCGTATTCCAGCTGGCGCAGCTCTGCCCGCAGCCGGTACATCTCGGCCTGGGCCTGCGCCACCTCGGCGTCGACGCGCCTGCCGTCGTAGAGCGGGATCTCCAGTCGCAGTTCGGCTTCCAGCGGGTTGCGTGAGCCGACCTCGCGTTCGTTGGCGGCTGCCGCGACGGACCCGCTCAGCACCGGGCGGCGCCCGGTGCGTTCCGCCTCTAGCTGCAGCCTGGCGGCTTCCAGGTCCGCGCGTAGCGCCAGGATGGCGGGGTTCGCGGCCTGTAGCTGCTCGATCAGCTGGTCGAATTCGGGCAGCGGGCGATCGTTGGCAGTCAGATCCGGTTCCTGCAGGGTCGACGGCAGCTCGCCCGGGCGGTCGAGCAACTGGGCGAGCAGGGCGCGGGTGCTGCGCTGGCGTGCCTGCGCCCGGCTGCGGCGCATGCGGTATTCCTGGTATTCGGCTTCCTGTGCCAGCAGCGCGATATCCGAGAGCTGGCCGAGCTCGTTGCGATCGCGACTGCGGTCGGCCTGCACATAGGCGACCGCCATGGCCTCGTTGTCGCGCGCGAACTCGAGATCGGCCAGCAGCACATCGAAGAAAGCCTGCATGATGGCGATGCGGTGATCCTGTGTCTCCGCCGTGGTGCGCAGCTCGCCGCTGGCTACCGCAGTTGCCGCCGCTGCTTCCAGGGCCCGGGTATGGCCGAAGTCATACAGCCGCTTGCGGGCGAAAATGGTGGCGCGCGAGTCGTTGTGGCCCTGGTCTTCCGCGCTGCGCGGCGGGTCGACCACGCGGGCCTCCAGTGTGGCGCCGACGTCGATGGCGTCGCGGGCAGCGACCCGGTCGGCTGCCGCGACGCGTTGCGCGAGGCGTGCGTGCGCGAGTGCGAGGGCCGGGTGTTCCTTGCCAGCCAGCAGCAGTGCGTCCTCGAGCGTGAGCGGTTCGGGCAGGGCCGCGCCGGCCAGTGCCGGCGCCAGCGTGGTCAGCAGTGCCAGCGCTGCCGGAAACCGCAGGCGTATGCTGGCCGGTGGCAGGGTCATCCGCTTGCGGCTTGGCGGCGGCGCTCGCGCTTGAAAGCGGTGAAGCTTTCCGTGCGGTAGTGCCCGTCGATGACGTATTCGCCCAGCCAGAGGAACTCCCGCGCGTCGCTGGTCGGGCCGGTGTGCCGCGCGATGAGCTTGCCATCCAGGTCGAAGAAGGCGAATACCGGGGTCGCGCGCACGTTGAACTGCTTGAAGGCAAAATCCTTCTGCGTGGTGTGCGCGCCGCTGAAATCGGTGATTTCGAGGTCGCCCTCGATGTCCACGCTGAAGATGCGGAAGTGTTCCCTGAAGTAATCCTGCACCTCGCTGCGGTTGAGCACGGTGGTCTTCATGCGGTGGCAGAATGGACATTCCTCCTGTTCGAAGAACAGCAGGATACCCTGTTTGCCCTCGCTGCGGGCCAGCTCCAGTTCCTCGCGGAAATCGCCGAAGGTCTCCTGAAAGAAATACTCGGCGGGATCACGCGCCGTATCCGTTGCCCGGGCCAGTGTCAGGAACAGCAGGCCGGTCAGCAGAGTGGGTATCCGCAGTTTCATCAGAGCCTTCTCCCGGTACGGGTTACCGCTAGCGACGGCTGTTGCAATCTAATGTCCGGCTATCGTCCGGTCAAGGCGACGCTTGACCGGGCTGCGCCAAGTTGAGACAGCGCCCCGCCGCCGCAGTTCAGGGCGCGGTGGTCGTCGCGTCGCAGCGCACCGGCGCGCAGTGAGCGCCGTCGCTGCCCTGTGCGCCGGCGACCATGTCGGCCAGCGTGTCGCGATAGCCGGCTGCCGCCGGTGCCAGGCTCACGGCACAACGCGCTGCCCGCAACGCCTGCTGCGGGCAGCCGCTCTGCTGCAGGGCATAGGCCAGGTTGTTCCAGCCGTTGGCGTCCGCCGGAGCAAGTTGCGTTACCTGCCGGAAGGACCGGGCGGCCGCGGCCATGTCGCCGGCGCTATAGCGGTCGTTGCCGTATGCCATCCACGCCAGCGGCAGTTGCGGCCAGCGGCGGATGGCGGCGGCATAGGCGGCGTGTGCCGCCGGTAGATTACGCTCGTCCGCTTCGAGATCGTGCGCGGCCTGCAGGTAACTCTCCGGCTGCGCCGTCGCCGGCATCTCGCCGGCCGGCAGGATGACGAGCGCCCAGTAATCGCCGCGCGCCCAGGTGCGTTCGAATGTGGCCAGCGTGGTGCGCCAGCGCCGGGTCGTACCCGAGCGCAGGATGATTTCACCTGTCTCGAGATCGTAGCCGATCGCTACGGCGTAGTGCCGGCGCGGCAGCCACTGCAGGCCCAGATTCTGGAATACCAGCACCGGGTTGCCGTGCGCGATTTCGGTGAGCAGGTCCGCGAGCGAGGCGCGCAGCGGGTAGGCCAGCATGTGGAAGTGGCGGGCCGTGGCCGTCATTTCCGCGCGCAGGCTGCCATGCAGCGCCGGTACGTACACCCGCTCCGTCAGTGCGGCGGGCGTGACTGCGACGCCGCGCGCCGTCAGTACGGTAGCCAGGGCGGCAGGCCCGCACTGGTAACGGGACTGCGGGAAGAACGGCGTCTGCTCGAGCTCCTGCCGGCCGGCAGCTCGGGTGGTGGCGCTGCACGCAGGGCGTCGCTGTGCGGTGCGCCGGCACAACCGCCAAGTAGCAGGGCGCAAAGCAAAACACCCGCCACAAGGCGGGTGTTCGGCATGCGCTGCAACTCCGGTTTACCTGACCGGATGAACGAACGAGAAGACGTCGGTCGCACCGATGGCGTCGGTGATGATGAACACGATGAAGATGATCAGGAGCACGCCCAGCACGCTGCTGCCGCCGGCCTCGAGCTGATCGATGCCCTGGTTGAGACGGGCGAGCTCGCTGTCGGACAGGTGCGCTACGCGATCACGGGCCCATTCCGGGCTGACGCCGAGTGCCTGCAGCTGCTGTTGCGCGTCCTGCCGGTCAAGCAGCTGTTGCAGGCTGTCCCGGGTCTGCTGGTGCGCGCTGTTCGCAAGCAGATCTGAATTGCCGACCATGCCAGCCTGCGCGGACATGACGGGCATAATTGCAAGCAACAGCGACAACAGGATGGCAAGGGGACGAAGCAGGATAGTCATGCGCATATCTCCAGTAAACAATCAGCGATTGATGTTGGTTGATGCCGGTCTGGCCGGATGGAAGATCCGGCCAGATAGTAGCACCAATCCCACGCCTTAACAGCGGCGCCTGTTACTGGATGTAGGCCCCGGCCTGCTGGACCGGTCCCTGCTGCGGCGGACGCATGATCGGCGTGAGTTCCACGCGCCGGTTCAGGATGCGGCCGGGCTCGGTGGCGTTGGGCGCCAGCGGCCGGCTCTCGCCATGCCCCCTGAATGTCAGCAGGTCCGATGCAACGCCCTGTTCGACAAGATAATCGCGCACGGCGCGGGCGCGCCGCGTGGACAGGTCGAGATTGTAAGGACCGGTACCCTCCGCGCTGGCGTGGCCGCCGACTTCCAGTGCCTGTTGCGGGTTTGCGCGCAGGGTGCCGGCGACCGTATTGAGAATCTGCTTCGATTCCGGCGTCAGTTCGGCGGAATCGTACTTGAAGTTGACGCCGCGCAGGATCCAGCCGCCACCGGTCGGCTGCGGCGGCAACAGGGCGGGATAGGCCGGGTAACCGCGCCAGGCGGCATAGCGATGCGCGCCGTTTCCATACCCGCGTCCGCTGAACGAGGCGTTGAACCCGAAGTGGCCATCGGCATCGGCATCGTAGGGACCGGCGCCGTAATAGCCGTTGTGCCCGTAACCCGGGCCGAAACCCCAGGCCTGCGCATCGGTGATCGCCAGTACCAGACCCGATACAGCAGCAACTGCGGCAAGGACGAATGACTTCATCATGCGTTCTCCTGCTAGATTAGAAAATAAGAGAATGATTATACAGCTGCCGGCTTCTGCAGGGAATTGTTAGTATTTCTATACAATTCAGCCACGTGCGGTATTTGCCCGCAGCCAGGCAACGCCGCGTACCGGCAACCCCCGTACAACTGATGCTGTATCGGCAGGGCTGCCGGTAACCTGTGCAGCGGCTAGCGGGTGATGGCGTTCTCGCGGTAGTGGGCGTTGGTCCAGCAGCGTGGCAGGGATTCTCCGGAGGGGAACACCAGTTCTTGCTTACTGAATTTCTCGGGATCCTGCGCCTCCTCGCCGTGCTGATAGCGACCCACCACCGTCGTGCTGAAGGGGTCGAACAGGTCGTTGAGTGCAAGTATTTCGATCAGGTCACCTTTGCTGCTGTGCTTCAGAAACATCATATCCTCCGGGCGGGCTCAGAAATGTCGCGCTAGTATAGACGCTCATGCCGGCGTTTGTCCGCCGTTGCCGTAGCGAGGAAGTGCGAGGATGGGAGAGCAGGCGTTGGCAATTGCAGCCGAACCGGAGGATCCGCGCCGCCTGAGCTGCGCCGTGCTGCAGGCGACCGACATGCTGGGACTCTACCGGGCGGAGCTCGCACGCATCCTGGGGTTCAGATGCGCCGATGTCGGACAGCTTGCGAGCGGGCAGCGCTGCCTGGAGCGTGGCAGCATGGCCTGGTGGCGGGCGCAGGGTTATCTGCGTCTCTACCGGGCGCTGCACGAACTGCACGGTGGCGACCGGGCGGCCATGTTCCACTGGTTGCGCATACCGCACCCGGAACTCGGCGGTGTGCCGCACCTGCTGCTGGTCGACGACGGCCGCTTGTCCGTTGTGCTGCATTACCTGCGGCGGCGCTTGCGGCAGGCCCGTGACGCAACCGTTGCCGTTCCGAAAACTGCTGCGCGGACCTGATCGCCGGGAAGTGCGGACCCGCCGCGCTGGCCTAGTCGTGGCCCGCTCATGTAGCATGGTCTGCACCCTGTCCGGGATGCCGCAAACACGACCGCTGCGGCAGTGCTCAGCCGGACGCAGACCACGGTTGCCGGCGCAGGGTTCGGCGTGTGCTCAACAGGACGGATAGGAGTGGTTCATTGCTGACATTCAGGCGCATTCTGGCCGTGTTGCTGCTGTCCGGGCTGGCGGGTTGTGCCCAGCTGCGGCCGGTTGCCGATGCGGTGTCCGGCGGCGATCACGCCAATGACGACCTGCCGGACGGAACCGGCTGGTGGTATGCCCGCTTCTCCGTCGCGGAGCCGGATATCAGCTCGCCCCGGTGGCATATCGACACCCTGCTTGCCGGGGAAGTGGTCGCCCCGGTGTTCGAACAGTACCACGCCGATATCATGATCTGGCGCGTCCACCGGCGCGCGGCGCATGATGCGGCCGGGCATGTGTTCAGTTTCATCTTCTACAGCACCGCAGCCGGTGCCCGGCGCATCTACACCGCGCTGGATGGCAACGCCGTGCTGCAGCAGCTGGTCCAGGACGGCACCCTTACTAAGGTGCAGTTCGACGATCCGGTGCGGCTCCTGCGACCGCACATCGAGGACACCAGCGATGCAGGCTGGCCACCGGTCGTGCAGCAGACCTGGCCCGCGCTCGCCATGGGTGCAAGCCGGATGTGGCTGGACCTGGTCGGCGTGCTGGCCGACCGGCATGCCGATGAGGCGGACCTGGAGCAGCGTTACCTCGACGTCGAGCAGGAGATCAGCGATCTCTGGGCCACGCAGGGACAGCACGCCGTCCTGCATCATCTGAGCGCCCTGTTCGGATACCAGCCGCTGCTGATCAGATACTGATGCGAGACGGGGGAATGCGCACATGAAATGGCTCGATCAATTGCCCTTGGCCCTGCTGTTGCCGCTGGCCGTCCTGCTCGCGCTCGCGCCGTTTTCGCCCGAACCGCACCTGGTGGAGAAGCTGCGCATGTTGCGCGCCGGTGCGCTGGTACGGCCGCTGGATATCTTTGATCTGTTCCTGCATGGCGCGCCGTTGCTGCTGGTGGTGGCGATCCTGGCCAGGCGCAGCGGACGCCGGCACTGAGCGGGCCGGGGAGGTACGGATTATGGCCAATGTCATGGGTGTGCTGCTCAACGGGATCGCCCAGCTTGAATACGACCGCGACCGCCTGCTGCCGGAACAGCAGCTGGCCTACCTGGACCGCATGGATGCCAGGATGGATGCCGGGATCCCGATCGGGGACGAGACCGTCACCAACCCCGACATCGGCCAGCGTGCCCACTTTGCCGCTGCCAATCTGGTGCGCGCGCTGCAGACCGACGACGAGAGCCTGGCCGCTGCCATGTGCAGCTATCTGGCCATCCGGCTGCCTGACCTCAAGCAGGTACGCATCGAGGACAGTGCCGGGGAGGTCAGCATCGAGTTGGTGTTCGATGAGGCCTACCGGCGGCAGGTCGCTGTCGATCTCAAGCCGCTGCACTGACACCGAGTGCCGTACGCGGGCAGGGGCATGCCGCGGTAAAATTCAAAAACATAATAAATTACAATGTATAACATTACTATTTTCATAAACCACAAAAGATAAAGTTGCCGGCTGCGCTGATTTTGAACGGCGGATTGGCTACTATACATTCGCACCATCGGGACACCTGCTCCCGGTGCCACAGGATTCGGAGGACGGTATGGATTTTGCCCAGGCACTCGGGATGAACAAGGTCTCGGAAACGCCCGCAGCAGAACGGGAAAAGGTTCAGCTGTACATCAATCTCAAGCTGGCGTCCTCCGGCCAGCCGACGTGCATCCCGAAGGAATCCGCGCGGCTGTTCGGCATCACGCGCGACCTGCTGCGCAGCTATCGCGAGAAGAACCGCCTCCTGTCCAGCTACCAGTGCCCGGTGGACAAGCGGATCCAGAATTTTCTCGATCGCTACCTGGAAGGCACCCTGCCGGAGCGGGTGCCGCTGCTGCCCACCCAGACCTTAGTACTCGACCGGCACGGCGTGGCGCGCGAACTGTCCCTGCCCATGGGCCGCGATGAATTTCATTCCGATATCGTGTCCAGCTACCGGGTCGCGCAGGGCGTGTTGCACAATCCCGCAAGCGACCGGCGCACGACCAAGGGTTCGTTCAACATCGCCGAGGGCGGCCTGCAGATTCCCGGGGACAAGAAGGCCGACCCCCGGCACGCCTTCGGCCGCTTGCTGGTGCGGGCGCTGCAACCGCCGCCCGAGCTGCTGACCCTCCCGTTCACGGCCGAGCTTCCCGTACCCGCGCGCATGTTCGTTTCGCTGCTGCTGCGGCCGACGGTGTGCCCCGAGATCCCCGGCATGCAGCCGGAGAAAACCATGGAGGTACGCTTCTTCGCGCCGGGAAATCTGGTCAGCAACCTGGATTTCGTCGAGAGTATCTTCGGCAACGGCGGCAACCCGCAGCTGGCCGAATTCGATGCGGCGCTCGACGCGGATCACTGGAGCGGGACGACGGGTTGCGTGCTCCTGGCGCCGCACCTGGTCGGCATGACCAAGCGCGAGGCCGGCCTGCCGAAGTGGAGCGAGGCCACCCCGCGGCAGCAGCGTGACGGCATGTGCTGGAAGGACGAAGCGGAGCTGTACAACGACGGCCAGGCCTTCAAGCTGACCGCGCGCGACGAGTCCGGCGTGATGGTGACCCTGCTGGCGGACAACTATTTCGGCTACTGCAAGAAAGAGGTCAAGACACAGATCGGGTACTCGGCCAACCTCATCGGCCTTGCCGAAGAGGAGCACGCGGGCGGCGCGCTGGCGTTCCAGCGCCGTAACCACGGCGAGGAGTTCGGTGTCGACAGCCGGACCTACACCATACCCGGCTATTCCTTCGACGACATGGTTGGCCGTTACGGCGAACTGATGGACGTGCAGCCGGAAGGCTATGCCATAGACCGCAGGTATCCCCAGATCATCTACGTGCCGCAGAAACTGCGCATGGACCTGAACGCACAGTCCATCAGCTGGGAGCGCGCAGGCGCCGTGCATGCCATCCGTCTGCAACCCGAGAAGATCTACATGCAGCCGAACGGCTATCGCATCGAGATGGAGAAACACCCGGGTGCGCCGTCCTGGCGCCTGGTCGGCACCGCTGCGGAAGGTACCTTCTGTCACAAGCCGAGCACGGTCTCCGGCGGCGGCAAGTCCGAGATATCCAAGTCGCTGAACGATGCCGTCATCTATCGTCCGCTGTTCATCGACGATCTGGAGCGGGATCTGGCACAAGTCCAGGAGATCTTCGAGCGCGATTACACCACGCGCTTCCGGCCCGGCTTCGAGCCCGAGGACCGCGATGCCACGCGCAAGCCGCTGAGTTCCGAGCGCAGCCTGGGGTCGGTCATCAAGCTGCTGACGCCGACCTCCATGTACACCAACGAATACAATGCCTGGCTGGCCTCGATCTCGCCGCGCATCCTGGCGCTGGTCTATCTCATCAAGCGCTTCTATCGTCCGGAGTGGGGCGACGACTGGCGCAGCCACCTGTCGGTGGACGAGGTCGACGGCGCGCCGGCGCACGAGCTGAAACTGGACGATCGCAACATCGTCGCTTCCTACCTGCGTGTCGGCTTCGACAAGGACGGCAAGTGGCGTACCTTCAAGCTGCGCCAGGACTACATCGCCACCGAGAAGGTGCAGATGGAGGATGATATCTCGGCGTCCGTGGTGGTGCCGGGCCACTGCATCGCGGGGTGCGGGCCGCGGCAGCACGCCGGCGGGCACAGCGTCAAGCTGGTGCGAAACTGCGAGTATCGCCTGTTCCAGCGGCCAGACGATGCCATTCATCCCGGTTTCGACCGGCAAACCGAGCTGGAAATGTCCCAGCCCGACAATTTCATGGCCAATTTCGAACCGCTGAACCGGGAGCAGCTGGCCGCGCTGGTCGAGGATGTGCACACCTTCTACAAGTTCACGCCGCCCATGCAGGGGCTGCTGCGCACGGCGCACGAATCGGGCGGCGAGTTCACGGTTTCCTCCGCGCACCCGCGCCTGGTCGACGGCGCGCCATCGAAGAATCCGCGTTACCTGCAGGTGCGGCCCGACCTGGTGCGGCCGGAACGCAAGTACATCGCCGAGATGGGCATCCGCCTGCAGCGCAAGCTGGACGCGCACGCCCCGGTATGTCATCCGGTGGATGCGGTGCTGACCGGGCGGCGCAACAATCCGCCGGAGCCGGGCATTCGTCCGCTGGCCGTGTACAACCCGATCCACTACCAGGAGCTGCCCGAGCTGTTCATGGATTTCATCTGCAGCCTGACCGGCAAGTCGCCGTCCACGACCGGCGCCGGTTCCGAGGGCCCTGACCAAGGGGGCCGTTCAATGCGCTGCGGGCGACCGCGGATCTCAACAATGCCCTGGTTTCGATGATCCTGACCGGCCACGCGGGTTTTTCCAGCTCGGCCGGTTATATCGGACCGTACGTGCGGGTCGACCACGACATCAGCCTGCTGATCCCGGAGATCTGGTCGCGTCTGGCGCCGGAGGAGCGTGAGCCGGCCTGGCTGATCGAGAAAGGCTACCTGGAGCGACTCGAGGATTTCGAGCACGCCGGCAAGCCGGTGCTGGCAAGCCGGCTCGGCTACCGCATCACCCAGCGTTTCGTGCACGGCTTTCTCGGCAAGATCTTCGACAACCCGGACGCGGTATTCACCGACGAGATCCTGAAACCGGAAATCCAGGACTTCGAGGTTTATGTCGACGGTATCAACAACATCACCGAGGCGCAGCAGCGCGTGGCGTTGCAGTACCTGGAGGACGGCAGTATCGAGGATGCCTGCCCGCCGCTGCAGGCCCTCCTGCTGGTGATGGCAACCGGCACGTACGCCGGCATTGATGCGCACCACCCCGAGTTTCGCGCCATGTTCACGCGCGAGCATCTGCTGGCGTCGGACTGGTACCGGGAGCGGCTCGAGATCAAACAGCGGCGTGACGTCGCGCTGTGGCGGCGGCATACCGCCAGCTTGCAGAAATTCCTCGACGACGAGATCTTCGCCGATGAAGCGGAACGCCTCGGAATACGCGACCGCCTGCAGCGGGCACGCTCGCGCCTGCAGGAGATGGAGGATCCGGGCTACCTGCAGCAACTGGTCGGAACGCTGGGTGCGGACCCGCTGGGGCCGCCGTGTTGCTCGCAGGATCAGCGTGTCGTCGACCTGGGTAAGGCCAGACTAGCGCCCGGCTTCACCAGCAACGTGATGCAGTCATCGCAGTCGGATGCGGTGAATTACCGCATGCCGACCCTGCTGGAACGCTTTGCATCGCACTTCAAGCGGGCACGTGTCCACTAGACGGGCACGCGACGATGGCGGAGATCCTGCGCTTCAGGAAGCCCTCTGCCGCCGAGCGGGCGCAGGGCAAGACGCTGTGCCGGCGTGGTTTCCATAAATGGGTCATCGAGCAGGGCAATCCATTCGACAGCAAGCAGGGCAGGTTGGTCACCCGCTACCGCTGTGAGCGCTGCGGTGCCGTGAAAACCACGGGCCGCTGATGCTCGTCATCACGCGCAAGGTCGCGATCCCGGAGCACGAGATCGAGCTGAGTGCCATCCGTGCCCAGGGCGCGGGCGGGCAGAACGTCAACAAGGTCGCCTCGGCGATTCACCTGCGCTTCGATATCGAGGCGTCCTCGCTACCGACTGCCTACAAGCAGCGCCTGCGCGCGCTGCATGACCGGCGGATCACCGCCGATGGCCAGATCATCATCAAGGCGCAGCGCTTCCGTACCCAGGAGCAGAATCGGGAGGATGCCCTCGCGCGCCTGCAGGCGTTGGTGCGTGCCGCGGGCGTGGAGCCGCGCCGGCGTCTGCCGACGCGCGCCACCGCGGCCTCGCGCCTGCGCCGGCTGGACGCCAAGACGCGGCGCGGGCAGGCCAAGCAACTGCGCGGCAGGGTGCATCAGGACGAGTGAAGCGGGTGCAGTGTGCCATCCCGGGCCGGTGCGCGGCGCCGCCCCGCATCCCAGGTGGGTTCAGGGATAGTCGATCGCCACGATCACGTAGCTCGTCGTGCCGCCCGGTGCGGCGACCCGCACTTCCTCATCCAGGCGCTTGCCGAGCAGGGCGCGTGCCATGGGCGAGTCGATGCTGATCCAGCCCAATGCGGGATCGAACTCGTCGGCGCCGACGATGCGGTAGCTGACCTGTTCGCCGGTATCGTTCTCCAATGTCACCTCGACGCCGAAGAACACCCGGCTGCGGTCGGTCGGCGGATCGTGTACGACCTTGAGCACAGGCAGACGCTGCTGCAGGTAACGGATCCGGCGGTCGATCTCGCGCAGTTCCTTTTTGCGGTAGATGTATTCGGCGTTTTCCGAGCGGTCACCCTCGGCGGCGGCCGCCGTCAGTGCGCGGGTGACCTCGGCGCGGCGCGTCCAGAGGGCCTGCAGTTCGGCCGTGAGCCGGCGCTGGCCGGTCGGGGTGATATAGGGGGATGATTTCGGTGCCGGCGGGCGATAGCGTCCCATCGGGGCATCCTGCGCTGCGTTCAAACAAGAACCCCGCGCAAGCGCGGGGTTCGGATACTGCGTCAGGTTATGGATCCCGTTAGGATCCCATGACGTTGACCGCCTGCAGGCCCTTCGGTCCCTGTTCGATATCGAAGTTTACTGTCTGG